>JABIYR010000046.1 GCA_018702695.1 Nitrospina sp.
GCAAAAATAAAAATTACTCTTCTTGTACCCTTTGCCTAAAAGTACAGAGCGAGCGATTAACTTGTAACTATTATATGATCTCATTTGTCAAGATCACGACCCAAATCTCTTTAACCAAAAAGCATCGACAACCTAACTTAAAGGCCAGCCAGCAACAGTTTTATTAAGAAGTATGAATCGAGGAAAGATTTTCTTAGCGCTCGCTAAAAGCTTGCCCCATCTGTCGGGTCGAGTCTTGGAGCGGGCCTTCATTAAGCCTCACAAAAACAGGCTCTATTTTTTAATTTTTTCTATCTCCTCCAGAATCACCTTGCGAGCAATTTCTGGCGTGACCTCTCTCACCACTTCACGAATGGTACTCAAAATCACCTCCGACAACCCCGCAACCTCTCTCTCTAGAGAAGAACTCAACGACCTTTGCAATAACCGCTTCACTTCATCGGCAACCGCCTGAGAGAAAGGGTCGCCTTCATAATTCCAATCTTTCTGACGCATATTATCATGCGCACGGCTCATGTCCTGATCTTGATCGGAGAGCCGGGAAAGATAGTCTAAATTTTCTTTGATATCTTCTGGCGTTGCAGGGCGTTTGCCCAGTTCAGAAAAAGTACCTGGAGCGATGCTTTCTAGCAAATCTTCCGGCTCAGGAACAATGCCTCCCATCGTTGACAGTTCAGCCGGATGCTCAACCTGGCTATTGGGAGCAAGACCTCCTCTGCCACCCAGCACGATCTCTTTAAAGGTTGAGTCTAAATCGTCCATATTGTCCAAATTGCCAGAACGAACCTCGGTAAAAAGTTCCGAGTCTTCTGTGAACTGAGAAGTTTCGGCGACTTCGCTGAGACTATCGGAATCGCCCTCTTCCCCTTCATCAAAAATATCTGCATCTTCTGGTGTGGGGACATCGGAAAACTGCACCGACTCTTTAAGTTCTTCCACACCCCGGATCATTTGATCCATAATGTCTTCATCCGAAGACGTTTCTAGGGCATCTTTCGGGTCGGAAAATTCTGTCGATGATACTTCAGCCGTTAGCTCGGCTATCTCAGGAAGTTCAACTGGTAATTCTTCAGCCATCAACTCTTCCGGTTCAGAAAGTTCAACCGGTAATTCTTCAGCCACTAATTCTGCCGGTTCAGGAAGTTCCGCAGGAGGCGCGTCTTCGTTCTCTATGACAGGCTGTTCCAGAGCTCCCGCAAAATCTTCATCAATGACTGCCAACCCATCGGTCGAGAGTTGCTCAACAGAAGCTAGCAATTCTTCTAAGCTGGGTTCTTCATTACTGAGCTCTTCTTCTCGTTCTGGAGTATCGGTAGCGGGAGTCGCCCCCACTTCCTCCGCTTCTAGCAATTGATCAATAATTTCAGTGTCAGTGAGTTCAGCGGAATCTTCCTCTTCCACCAAATCGTTACTGGAAAGCGAGATAATATTTTCATCGTTGGAGAGAGGAGCGTCCAACATACTTTTGACCATAGCAACGATATCGTCCGACTTGAAAGGCTTCGAGATATGGTTGTCTGCCCTACAAGCCTGATATTTTTGTTCGTCAAAATCTTCAAAGTCGCTGGCGAGAAGCAGTACTTTGATCGAGCTGGTTTGTGGAGACTCTTTAATTTTCGAGCTCAACTCAAAACCATTGAGACCCGGCATGTCTACATCCGCTAAAACAATATCAGGATTAAATTCAGAAATTCTTTCAAAGGCTTCCTCTCCATTGCCAATGCCTTCAACCTCCACATCCTCAATTTCAAAAGCCATGTCTACAATTTTTTGGATGGTGATACTATCGTCAGCAACCAGAAGTCTAGATGTCATGAAACTTAACCCTTAGGGATTTTGAAAAGAACTTCAAAGACAGGACCCACTTTCATGGGAGGGAACCCTTAAGCACCCATTATATTGAGCCAATGACTCATCGAGAAAATATGTGGCCTCACGCCAAGTGACCCACTCCCGTAGACGGAGAGCGGTGCAACAGAATTGTCTTTTGAGGAAATGAAACAAAACCTGTTGAAGGACCCATAATCTCTGCTCTCGCCAGACAAAAAAAGTATGCCCAGTGACGGGAAAACCATTCAATCTCAACCAGTTAAGTATAACATAAAATATCAGAGCAAAAATATTTTTAGCCACAAAACCTAATTTAAGCGTTAAAATCAGCGGTAAGATTTAGATAGAGTGTACCGAAACTCTATGCTTTAATAGTAGCATAACATTTTAAGGATCAGATAGTTGGAGGCTTTCGAGCTTTGATTCGCTACCAAAATATTTTTCACTCCCTAAAAAAAAGCCTGGTTAAGGGTGGGGCCTGCCTGTTTTTACTCAGCGCCCTTTTAATCCATTCGCCTTCTAACGCTTTAGCCCTTTATATTCAAATCGATGGAATCGCTGATATCAAATCCAATTTCAGCGAAGGTTGCTCATCCATAAAAGACATTACCAGTCAGGCAGAACGCCAAAAAATAGATGTCATCTTATTTGCAGACTATGCCCGAAATTCCCTAGAATTTGGAGTCAAACCCTTTGAAAAGCTTTTTAAAGATATTGTGCAGGGGCCTTCCGTTCTCGACCGAGGCGCCGGGGGATATTTAGCAGAAATCAAAGAAAATGACCGTCAGTTTGAACGCACCCTATTGATTCCCGGTGTAGAAACCATCCCTTTTTATTTCTGGACCGGAAGTAACTACAACAAAAACCTCACGGCGCATAATTGGGATAAACATTTGTTGGTTTTTGGCATGGACTCCTCCCAAGACCTTGAGCAACTGCCTCTACCTAATAGCAATTTTTCTAAAAAATATACCCACGAGCTTCTCAATGATTTCATAATTATTGGGTTCATCTTTATGTTGACCGTTGGAGCCGTCTATAAAGGTTATTTCCGAAAAATCACCGTTCCGGTCATGATATTTTTTGCCATGTTGACGCTGAACAATCATCCCTTTCAAAGCTCTCCTTATGACCCTTATCATGGTGATCAGGGAATCAAGCCCTATCAAAATTTAATCGACTACGCCAACACCAAAGGCGCCTTGGTTTTCTGGAACCATATGGAAACCACCTCAGGGATCAATCAAAAAGGCGATACTGTTTTAGAAACTCTGCCCTACCCCAATGACCTACTCACAACCCATGATTACACGGGTTTTCAAGCCGTCGGCGACACCCCCCTTCGCCAGATAGAACCGGGCCAGGAGTGGGATCAGGTTCTCATGGAATATCTTGATGGAAAACGCGAACGCCCGGTTTGGGGTTTTGGCGGTAACGACTATCTTTGCGAAAATCAGAATGGCGATAGACTGGGTTCTGTACGCACCATTTTTCTGGTCCGCGAAAGAAATAACGATACCGTACTCGATGCCATGAAAAGCGGAAGAATGTACGCCGTTCGCCAGATGGATGCCAACCGGCTCTCACTCGATGAGTTTGAAGTCGAAGATCAAAATGCTGGCAATGAAGTCACTCTGGGGCAAGAGCTGGTCGCAACCGATTTCCCCACCCTCAACCTAAAACTTCGCTCTGTGCAAGGGGGGAACAAAACCGCCCAAATTCAAATCATCCGTAATGGAGCCTTAGTTAAAGAAGAAACCGTTTCTTTGCCCTATGAAATGACTTGGCGCGATGTCGGAGTGGATAAAAAAAGCCCTGTTTATTATCGCGTCAAAGCACAGGTGTCGCCGCAAGATTATTTGGTCTCTAACCCTATTTTCGTGAAATTCACAGACCCCGCCCCCGTGGACGTAGCATCGACTCCGGCTCCTTCATCGCCACCTCCACCGGTTCAGATTGCACCCAAACCCGTTATTGCACCAGCAGCACCCCAGCCTATCGCGCCTCAAGTCGCTTCGCTTTCAGGGGCTTCATCGCCGACACTGCCTACGGTTGCAGTGCCAACACCCACACAGCCTAAAGCCACCCCGGCTCCGGTTTCACCCCCCGCTATCAGTAAACCGGCACCCGTGAAAATGGCCCAAAAACAACCCGCCCTAAAACAGAAACCTGAAAAATTATCGCCGGGAAAAAGTTTGCGCGTCATGATGGATGGGGTGGAGTTTAAAAAAGGACCGGGAACCGTATTCCCCAACATCACCAAACTCCGTAAAGACCAAGAAGTGACTTTCGTGAGAAGAACCAATATAAAATTCAACAACAAGAATTGGCTGGTCGTCAAATTCAGAAACCGCACAGGTTATGTCTGGGAAGGCATGGTCCAGTGGTCTCAGCCTGCTGAAAATAAAGGGTAGATAATACCCAAGGTTCTCTCAGTAGGAAGCTGTTGTACACCCTCAAAAGCGAAGTCATGCTGAGGTGGTTATGTTGAATATTAGCTTTTCTGCCCCGAATGGGGTATCGCGAAGCAAACCTCTTTTTAACTCACACAATCGCCAGTTGAAGTTCAGGTGTAGTTATTTATTTTGTTTCCCTTATCGAGTTGATAGAGAAACAGGGTTTTGTCGGCACTGACTTTTTCTGGGGTCATGCCGCGCAGGCAGAAGCGATAAGAAACAATTTTTACGGAAGGTTTTAATTTCTTTAAAATTTCTGGGAACAATCGATCCACCGCCTGATGAGTCAGGTACAGGTAAAGCACATCGGCGGAACTCGGGTCGAAGTCAAACATGTTTCCACGTACAATTTGAACTCGGTCATCCACCCCTTTCATTCGGGCAAACATCCGCGCCAGCATCACTTTTAACGGGTCGATCTCCACACCAATGGCTCGGGCAGAAAATTCTTTCGCCGCCGTCACCAGCACCCGGCCTTCTCCACAACCGAGGTCACAGAAAGTTTCTCCCGGTTGCACGTCGGCAAATCGCAAGATTCTGCGAATGGTTCCGGGCAGTAAAGGATGCCAGGGAGCGCCAAAAAACACAGGCAAAATCACCATCCCCGCCAGAACCAACAAACCGCCAAGTAAAAATAGGGTGTAAAATTCAAACATGTTCAGTCAGAGTTTTAAAGGTTGCAGGCAAAGCAAATAGCGGTATTACCTAAAGCCTCATTTAGCAATCAGTCATCCAGCTCTTGCAACTGCTCGACCGCCATCGTCAATTCGTCCCATTCTTGCATCAGAATTTTCTCTTCAGCCTTGAGGGTATTTTCTTGTTCCAGCGTTTCCAGCAACCGGCTTTTTTGATCGGCTTCATAAATTCCCGCATCGGCAAGTTGAGTGTGCAAGCTGTCATTTTCTTGCATCAAAACTTCTAAACGCGATTCCACTTTTTGCAAACGCGTCTGCAAGGGTTTCAAGTTTTTATAACGCTGATTTCTTTCTTCCGCTTCTTTTCTTTTTCGCTCCTTATCCAACTTTGAGGAAGACGCATCTTTGGTTGAGCTAGAGGAGACCTTAGCATTCGGCACCTCTTTCGATTTTTCCCACTCATAGTGACTATAATGACCGTCATAATCTTTAACGCTCCCGTCTTCCACTTCCCAAACTCGATTGATGAACCCATCGAGAAAAAACCGATCATGAGAAATGACCACTAGACTGCCTTCGTAATCGGCGAGCACCGCAGCCAAATGTTCGCGGGAGCGCATATCCAGATGGTTGGTCGGTTCATCAAATAATATCAACGAAGGTGGGCACGGAGATTTGCTATTGGCACTGCCACCGCCGCCACAAAGCATGCGCGCTAAAGCCAGTCGAGAACGTTCGCCCCCTGATAAGACAGACACTTTCTTTTCAACATCCTCACCTGAAAAAAGAAACGCCCCGAGAATATTTCGTTTCTCCGTGAGAAGCAAACCCGGCACCGAATCATCCAGCGATTGATAAACCGTATGGTTCAAGTTCAAGGTCTCGCCTTGATGCTGAGCGAAATAGGACCGGGACACATTAGCCCCCATTTTAATTTCCCCTTCATCGGGTTGCAGAACCCCTGCCATCAATTTCAACAATGTCGACTTACCCGCGCCATTCTCGCCCACCAATGCGACCTTCCAGCCTCTTTCCAAATGGATAGAAAAATCTTCATAAATCTTGAGAGTCCCATAACTTTTACTGACCGCATTCATCTCAAAAACATTTCGGCCTGTTCTCACTGGTTGGGGAAATCGAAAGTGAATGGATTTTGTGTCTTGCACCGTTTCAATCCGGTCCATTTTATCCAGCATTTTTATTCGGCTTTGCACCTGTGTGGCCTTGGTGTTTTTAGCTCGAAACCGTTCTATAAACCGCTCTACCTCTGCAATCTTTCGGCTTTGGTTGGCGGCCTGAGACTCCAACAATTCGGCCTTCTCTTGTTTCTGCTTTTCATAATCATCGTAATTTCCGCTATAAATCGTGAGAGCTCCTCGTTCCAACTCTATCGTTCGACTCACTAAAGAATTGATGAATCGTCGATCATGCGAAATGAGTAATACACTGCCCTCATAAGATTTCAGGAAGGACTCCAGCCAAACCACCGACTTCAAATCCAAATGGTTGGACGGCTCATCCAGCAGTAGCACATCGGGTCTTTGCAATAACAAACGTGCCAGCTCACAGCGAATGCGCCACCCGCCCGACAATTCGTCGCGAGGTTGATTCCATTTATCGGGTTTGATGCCCAGCCCCAATAGAATAGTTTTAGCCCGTGCCTCACGGTCATAGCCCCCCAGACGTTCAAACTCGTGTTGCAAATCGCCGTATTTATCGTGGTAAGTTTGATCCGACTCCAACTGCTCCATTTCAGTTTTTACTTTAAGAAAATGCGGGTCGCCCAGCACCACCCTTTCGAGAACCGTTTGCGACCCACCTTCGATATCCTGTTCCAGCAAACCAAAACGCAGACCTTTTCGTAGCGTCACCTTGCCCGAGTCTGGCGTAATTTTCCCGGTTATCACTTTAAAGAGAGTGGTCTTGCCCGTCCCATTTTCACCGATCAACGCCACTTTTTCTTTTGGGCGCAGATGAAAACTGATCTCCTCAAAAAGCACTTTGGAGCTGAATTGTAAAACGACTTTCTCAATAAATATCAAGAGCAGATATACCTTATGATGATGTTAATTTTAAGATGTGGAACTGAGTTTTGGGTTGAACGCTTCGCGCAAGCCTTCCCCACATAGGTTGAAAGCCAGCACCACAAACAAGATCGTGAACCCAGGAATAAAAGTTAACCAAGGGGCATCGAATAAAAATGTTTTTCCATCTGCCAGGATATTGCCCCAGGTGGCATCGGGGGGTTGCACGCCAAACCCTAAAAAACTCAAGCTCGATTCGGTCAAGATCGCCGTTGCCACCCCAATGGTTGCTGACACCAAAACCGGGGCGATGGCGTTCGGCACCATATGAATAAAAATAATGCGCCATTCGGGAATCGCCTGACTCCTCGCCGCTGTCACAAAGTCTTGGTCACGCAGGGCCAAAAATTCTGCTCTCACAAAACGCGCCGTCCCCATCCAACTGGTCAGACCGATCACGATCATGATATTGTAAATGCTCGGTGGCAACAAAGCGACCACCGTCAAAATTAAAAAGAAGGTCGGAAAACACAACATGATATCAACAAACCGCATGATCAAGGTGTCAACCGTGATGAACCCCAGTTTCACCCGGCCATAAAAACCCGCCAGACCTCCAAACAATACTCCTACTGTCAACGATATCCCCACCGCAACGAAACCTACGGTCAACGAAACCGAAGTGCCCTCCAACATTCGGGCAAACACATCCCGGCCCAACTCATCGGTGCCTAAAAAATAAACCCCAAAAGTCGGGGCATCTTCCTTCGGTGTCAATACACTGGTGAAGGGTGTCAGCGGAGGCAGAAATTTTTCTGACAAGCGCACGATCTTAGGGTCGAACACCACCACAACATGCGTGAGCACTTTTCCCATCACGGCTAAAACTAATAGAAACACGAGAAACAAAAAACTGGCATAGGCCATGCGATTGCGTTTGAGGATATCCCAACGCTCCTGAAACAATCCTTTCGAGGGAGCCAGCGCATCGGCTTCTAAACTCGTCATTGGTTCTTTCATAAAAATCCCTAAAATTTGATGCGTGGATCGGCCACGCCATACAAAATATCTGACACCAGCGTTCCCATCAAAACAAGAACCGCCGAAATAAAATTGAGCGTTAAAATGACGGGAAAATCGCGCGCCAAAATCGCCTCATAACCCAACCGCCCCATTCCTGGCCACGCAAAAATAGTTTCAAAAATCACCGATCCGCCAATCAATCCGGGAATCGTCAAACCAAACATGGTGATGAAGGGCAAGAGCGCATTACGCAGTCCATGCCGGTAAATCACTTGATCCTCTGGCAAGCCCTTGGCTCGCGCAGTGCGGATATAATCCTGATGAATCACTTCCAACATTTGCGAACGCACATAACGGGAAAGGATTGCCGTGCCAGCTATAGCCGACATCAATGCGGGAATCGTTAGATGCCAGATTCGATCCATTGATCGAAATAGCAGAGGGGCCTCCTCCAAACCAAAGGTCTGCATGCCGATCACGGGTACGTCAAAAGTTTTCACCATAAAAATAATTGCCAGATAAGATAGAAAAAAACCGGGAATCGAGATCAAGGCATAAGAAAAAAATGTGCTGACCCGGTCGAACATCGAGTCACGGTTGAGCGCCGCACGAATTCCTACAGGAAAAGCCAGAAACCAAGTGATCATGGTTCCAATCAGGAATAGAGGCAATGAATTGAGAAAACGTTCCCAGATTTTTCCCATCACGGGTTGATTATCTTTGAACGATTTGAGTTCACCGCTCATCAGATCTCTCACCCAATAGACATACTGAATATGCAAGGGTTCATCTAAATGGAATGCCGTTCTAATACGCTGGATATCTTCTGGCTTCATCCGTGGATTCGAAGGGTCCACCAACGCTGGTTCGCCAGGAGCCAGATGCACGATGGCATGCGAGATGATGGAAATAAAAATCAACAGAATGATCCGTTGCCAAATATTTCGAAAAATAAAATTGATCACTATTGCCTCTGAGGCCTGCAAGAAGTTATAATTTCAAACATGGATATTCTACAGCTCAGCCACTTTCTCGACAACCTTTTGGACATTTCATCCATCAGCGATGCCCCCAATGCCCAGAATGGGTTGCAAGTTCAAAACACTGGTGAAATAAAAAAAATAGGGTTGGCCGTAGATTTATGTCAGGCCACCATTGATCTGGCTATAGAAAAAAAATGTGACATGCTATTTGTGCATCATGGAATTTTTTGGGGCGGACTGCAACCCTTGCGAGGCTCCTTTTACAAAAAAATCGCATCCATGATACACGCCAACCTAGGCCTCTACTCGGCCCATATCCCCCTCGACATTCACCCGGTACTGGGCAACAACCGTGCGCTGGCCAATTTAATCGGCCTAGAAAACATCGAACCGTTTGGAGAATATGGCGGAATTAAAATTGGTTTTAAAGGGACTCTCCCCAAGATACCGGCTAAAACACTGGCACAAGATCTCGCCAAAAAACTGGGGACACAAATAAAAGTAGTGGGTGAGGGAGACATTGAGTCTATCGGCTTGGTGAGTGGTGGGGCCGCCGAAATCATCGGGCAGGCCAGTCGCGAAGGGCTTTGTGCATATATCACTGGCGAAGGGGCCAACCACCATTACCATGAAGCCGTTGAAGGCAACTGCATATTGATGCTCGCTGGTCATTACGCCACCGAAACCGGAGGGGTGAAAGCAATGGGACAACATTTAGAAAAACAGTTTGGCATCTCCCACGAGTTTATCGATTACCCAACAGGCTTATAACCGTTTAAAGTTTTTCAACAAGGCATTCAATCCAGAACGATAATCGGGATATTTCAATACCACTCCCAATGCTTGTTTGATTTTTTTGTTCGAAATACGCTTATTGGTGGTGTAAAAACCCCGAGCAGTGGGAGAAAGCTCTGCCTTTTCATATGGCACGAGCGGAGGTGGTTCCATGCCCAACAAACGGCAAGCATACTCCACAGCTTCGGCTGGAGAGCATGGGCAGTCATCACTGACATTATAGATCTCACCCGATTGTGGCTTTTGCATCGAGGCTTCCAGCGTCTGCGCCAAATCGTCTGCATGAATGCGAGAAAACACCAAACCCGGTTTATCAATACGTCGCGCCCGCCCCTTCTGCACCGAGTCCAGTAAGTTCCGCCCCATTCCATAGATACCAACACAGCGAAAAATCATCACAGGAAAATCATGGTCCCTCCCCATCTGAAGCCATGCCGATTCAGCCTGCACACGCCTTTGGTTGAGGTCAGTTGGCGCACGCAAAGGCGCAGTTTCATCCACCCACTCGCCTTGTGTATCGCCATAAACCCCAGTGGATGAAATATACCCCACCCATTGCAAATGTTTAGCTTGCGAAATCACTTCACGAAAATTTCCCAGCACCACATCGCCAGAGGGTTGGGGGGGGATGGTGATTAATAGATGCGTAGCACGAGAGACCGCCAAAGAAACTTCTGCTGTAGAGTGAGAGCCATCGAAAAGACAGGCCGAAATATTTTTTGCCGCAATCGCCTCTCGCCCATCCTCTTCCCGGCAGGTTCCTGAGACTTCCCAGCCCTTTGGTAAAAGCCTTTCTGCTAAAGCTAATGAGGAGAACCCCAAGCCAAAACAAAACAACCGACCGGGTACTGCATGTGAGGAATTTTTCACCGGTTTTCACGCAACCCTTTTCTGTGTTTTTGCGGTTCGATTCCCATATACCTGCTATTTTCAAAACAAGTTGAATCTTTATTCAAAAAGAAAATGCCTTCCCTCAATCAGGGAAGGCAGACATGTTAATTTCTAGTCGTCATCAGCTCTATCCATACAACCTGACTGCTCTGACAGCTTCAAAGGGTAAGCTTATTTGCGTGCTCTCCGGCGAGATTTTTGTCTGACCGGAACACGACTGCTTAAAAATGAGAGGAGGAACATTCCTAAAGACCCCATCCCTAAGACATAAATCCAGTTCATTTCACCAGACATGACAACCTCAAAATTAAAAGGTGAATCGATATTTTTCGAACAATTCGAGTGTTACAACATCTTTGTCTTCTTTTGCGACCTCTTGTTCAATGCGTTTCACCGCCATATTACGAATAAAAGGAATCGGAATTCGTGAGACTTTATCCAAAGCATCGTCTTCCCACTTCAGAGAAACTTCAACCGGCTCTTCCTTTTCCTTGTCTATTTTCTCATCCAGCTTGAGGTCTTCTTCCGTCAACTCCATCCCCATTGCCTCTTTAGCCGATGCGGGCATGATATTGGTGAACACTTCGTCGATGATAGAAGGAGTGATCATCTTATCGCCCCGTTCTCGGGCACGCCCTTCAATCGTCTGCTTTGCCATCCCCAAAACAAACGGAGGCACTTTTTCCATTTTCTCTAAGGCTTCTTTACTCCAGGGAACGCCTTGCGGAGTCGCGACTTCCATATAGTTTTTGAATTTTTCAACAATATCGTCCTTTTTTTCAGTACGCATCGAGAGGAAGTCTTCGATTTCCTCAATCACTTCTACTTTGCGCGGACTTTGACGCATTTTATCTTTTGCCACATCAAAAGCATCCATTGTCAGCTCTTCAAAACCGAATCCTTTAACCCTCTTGGATACCAGCATCATCGATTCATTACGAATTTCGGTCAGGTAATCAGAAGTAACTATTTTAAACCCGCGCTTAACGCATCGCTGTACCATTAACTTGCGAATACCCGGACGCACAAACTCTGGAGCGTGTTTCACCCTCTCCCAGGCCTCCTCCGACCACTCAACACCATTTTCCTTAGCATAAGGATGATCCACATCTATGATTTTGATTCCCCCAGTATCCATAAGCTCCACCTAAATAAACTGAATCTTTTATATTTATTATTAAAAAAAATTGTATTATTAATGGCATCTCTTGAGAAAAAAGGTTTGTCTTGAGCCAATCCTTAATAATAAGGGAACGGCAAATCGCAAACGCTGGAATTTCTATATAGAGATCTCCTTAAAAATTACTTGAAGCCCATGGCAATGTCAATCAATTTGAAGAGCTCGCAAAGCCCTTCCCTATAAAACTCGACCCCACTTTTATGCGACAATCTCCCATCGTTTATTTTTTATTTTTTATTTCTGGCATCACAGCACTGGTTTATGAAATCGTCTGGACCCGGATGCTGACACTGGTATTCGGACATACCGTTTTTTCTGTATCCATTGTGCTGGCGGCATTCATGGCTGGGCTGGGGCTGGGCAGCTATCTATTTGGTTATGCCATAGACCGTTTGCCCGATAGTAAAGGTTCTTCTGAAGGAAAAGCCTCGACCGCCCTGCTCACTTATGGCTGGGTAGAAATCCTGATATTTGCCAGTGGCGCTCTGCTCTCACTTCTGTTTGCAAATTTCGCCGAACTTTATGCCTCCCTGCATAGCATTCTTCCCGAATCAGCCGCATTGCAGAATTTGATAAAAATGGTTTTGGCATTTGCGCTGATGCTCATTCCCACGACCTTAATGGGGGCCACCCTGCCCCTCATCAGCAAATACTGCATCAACGATGACAGTCGAATTGCCACCCAGATCAGCCTCTTATATGCCATCAATACACTGGGTGCGGCTTTGGGTTGTCTGATGACAGGGTTCTTCCTGATGGGAACATTTGGAGTCTTGCAAACCGTTTTTCTAGCGGCCGGAGCAAACCTGCTCATAGGGATCGGCGCATTGAGCATTTATATCGAGTCTTCTCCTAACGCCAGTTGGAAGTTTTACATCCCCGCATTGCGTGTTCCCCGCCTTGATTGGAACAGCGAGCAAAAATTCTGGATGGGAATCAGCTTTATCTGCGGATTCACCGCTTTGGCCTACGAAGTTTTATGGACAAGGCTCCTGGTGTTCAGCATAGCCAGCACCATTTATTCTTTAAGCATGATGCTCACCGTCTTTTTATTAGGGATTTTTCTAGGAAGCCTGTTATTGATTCCTCTGGCATCACGAATCCACAACCTTCGTACAGTCTTATTGATACTGCAAGCAGGCACAGGGGTTTATGTCATTGGCTCGTTATATGGGCTGGAATCCATCCTTTCCGCACCTTGGAACAGCTACAACCTGACCGACCCGGCTTCGGCCTTTTTACGCTATTTTAAAGATTCCGC
>JABIYR010000058.1 GCA_018702695.1 Nitrospina sp.
CCCTCCGTCAAGAAAAAGCTCAAGATCAAAGAAGCTAAAAAAAAGCGAAAAGCGGCGAAGCGACGCTCAAGATCTTTATGGGATTAATAGTTGGATGGCCATGAGAGCCGTGACAGCCACAGGAAAAAGATGGAAGAAGACCCATTGATCTCAGATGAATTCAAAATGGTGCAAAAGCTTTGGTCCGCTTATTTCGCAAACCTGAGAACCAAATGAAGTTTGATTAGGTGAGGTTTTACCCCTTCGGGGCATGAAAGCGAATGAAGAGGATATAATGCCGGCGTGAGAGGCCGATGAACTACAACATTTAACTTTTCTGGCTATCGCCGATCCTTCTATTAACATTTTATAAGCTAATGAGTTATGGGCTTCTTCTACTTAGAGAAAATTTTGTATTGATGCTTACGGGGGTTTGGCAAATCTTTGGCAATTGGGAGTGATTACTTAATAGGCTGCAATCGGCCAATAGCAGACGTTTAAAATGTGTCTTTCCTTTCAAACCACTTGACCTTGTTTTTAAAGACTCAGTTGAAAATGCTTTAGAAATGGTTCGCATTTGAGTTTGTTGTTGATTTCAATATTTGCAATATTTCCAATTGTTAAAGTTTTTGTTAAATTTGCAACCTCTTTTGTTCCGTGGTCAGAAATACCATAAGCTGTACCAAAAATATTTGTTGTTAATTCTTTAATGTTATCTGGTTTCAATATCTCCATATTTTGTGGATGGTATGCGAACCCAAGGAATACGATTGCATTTGCATTAGTGATCGATCTTTTTATTCGGACAAGACTGTTCTCATCCTCAACTTGTTCGGTATATGTGCGAATCCCTTGTACTGTCTGGATAAACTTATCGACGTTTAAGTCTGCACCAAAAGGTACACCATTTGGGTTTAAGTCCGTTTTTAGCTCGCCAACTTTACCGTATGGATAGAAAATTTCTAGCAAAGATACGAGTTTTGCTGCTTCACTAGGAGGAATAAAATAAGCCTTTTGTAATGCATGGATCAGGTAATGTTCTATACATCGATCATAGTTGAAGCAAATAATAGTAATCCCACGGAATATTTCATTAAGATGAGCCTTTTGCCTTCCAGCAATTAGTTGAGTGAAAAAAGGTTTCAACCAATGATTATTTAAATTTTCAAAATCAATCATTTGAGGGTGCGCTGTTAAATCATAGTAAAGATTGCTCTCTTTTTCCGCTTCCAAGATTGCCCTCACCACTGCAGCCTTGCCGCAAAATATTGCTTCCTCGTCATCTCCATGAATATAAAGATACTGGTCTATTGAATCTGTTTGGGTGACGCCCTCCGAAATGCGTCTAGCGGCCTGTAAATGGCTATTAACTGGTTCGTTTTGGTTGTTGAATTTGTGTTTCAAAACATTCAGAATTTTACGATCTCCTTCTTGCAATTGACCAAAATCGAACTCAAACCGCATTAAACTTGCGATGGTGTTAGCCAATTCAATACCAACGGGGAGCCCATATTCTGAGCTGGCTCCTGCCCCCACAACAAATACGGTTTTTTCTTTAAACAACTTTTAAAAACCTCCCTTTGCTTTTATTATTTCTTTCACCTGGCTAACCGCCCTCACCTAAATATAGATTTAGTGTGGCACTAGATAATCCGGCAAGTGAGTGCGTATGATGATAAGCCTCAAACCTACTATAAGGCTCTCCCTTTTCCTTCCATGCTGTGGAAATGTAGGGGGTTGCAAATAGCTCAGTGCCTGTCAACAAAATTACTAAATGTTTTGGATTGTTTCTTTCTGGCCCCCTAGCCCATTTTACCAATTCTTTCAAATGATTTTTTTCTTCATCCGAAAATCCATCCTTAAGCACCGAAACAACTAAAGCTGAACCCGGCAGCATTTCCGCCGCCAATTGAAGTTTTGCAATATCTTCGTGATCAATAGCGTTAGAGGCAAACGATTTTGCCTCACCAATAATTAATTGCGGATCACCATATACACCATGTTTACTTTCAATATCAGACCACACTGCAAAATCGATTTCACATTTACCTTTATTAGAATAAAGATTTAATGCTGTAGAGAAATTAGCTGATTTTGTCAAATTTCCCAAATTGCATAGCGCCTTAATAGATAATAAGGATGAATATGCGCCTTGAGCATAGTCTGGTACCGCGAAGGGCCCGATAACTCTATACTTCCAATTTTCATTAGAATTTTTTATATCTGTTTGTGGAAAATCATACTTTTTCAAACATCGTTCACATTCCAGAAAATAATTGACCGCGTTTAATCCATGCCAGTTTTTTGCACCACAATTGCTACATTTGGTTTCGAGGCCAAGTTTCATTATTTTTCTTTTTGTGTAATCTGACAAATCAAGTGCACCCATATGTGTATTAGCCACATGTTTATTAAAGAACTCTTTCCATTCTCCTATTGAGGCTGATCTACCTACAAAATCTTCTTCCAAAATATCAAGGCTCTCATTGTTTCCTCTTCTTCGAGTGCTACCGGCAAGTTTATTTATAAACTTTATCGATTCAGGGTCCTTCAATAAATTTAACCCCCAAAGACCTTCCAAACTATTCAACATCTGTTTAGCGATGCTTCCCGGTTCAGATAATTGGGCCTTGATACCATGCCTTTCAAACCACTGGGTAAACGCTTCATCATTTCTTAATAAATATAATGGTTGGAACCAATCCTTATGATCTTGAGTAAATACCCAGCCTTCTTGAGTAATGCTAACCGATTCGCCACCTAAGCCGAGCTTTGGCCACTGTCGATCAAAAGTGTTAAACGGTAAAACCGTAGCAATTTCTTGCTCTCCAAAAGTAGCGGGAATTATTGCATTTACCCAGCGAAACTTTAAACCACTATATTTAGCTGCAAAATCAGGGGAGAGTGTTTCAAAATCTGTCCTCAGAAATTCATCCATTTGTACTGGTAGCTTGTATTGTTTTTCTTTAGCCGTTAGCTGTATTCGATCATATTGCGGTCCTCTATTACTACTAAATGGACCAGTCCAAATAGGGTTTCTCCAAAGTTTAAAACCCCAAGAACCTTGAGGTAATTCACCAAGAGCAGGCAACACTATATCTCTAGCTTTTTCTTCTGAAATAGACCTTCCAACCTCAATGGTCAGGTGATGCATTACACCATGCGGGTTACCTGCGAGGGGACGGTGATTACGTTTAATCAAATCTTTTAGGAAATCTGAAAGTTTAGCAAACCACTTAACCGGAACAGGATAGACCGGCGAGGGTTCTATTCTCAAATTCCACAAATCAATAAGGTCAATAGGCTTTTTTGGATCGAACAAAAAAACTATTGGTTCATGACTTTCCTTTTCAATATACCTGCTTGTAACTCTAAATGGAGTTATGCACCCATCACCATAAATTTTGAGCCATGTTTCTGGTGTAGATTTTACCGTTTCAGGTTCATAGACATAATTATATGCTTCCGATATATACTCAGTCCCTTTTTCATCCGGGTATACGCCAATACATATATCAGCAAACTCATCACTTTTTTCTATAACATGAACAGCAGGACGTTCATCTCTTAACTTAAATTGACGTTCCTTTTTATATGTATAGTCAAGAATATCGAATACACCTTGCCCGAAAGATGGATCATTATCGTCACCATTTTCCTTTGTCATAAATTGATTTAAGCTAACTACAGGATTGTAAAAATCGAGGCTATCTCTAAGCGCCTCTAAACCAGCCTTTTCTAAAAGGCCATCCTCTGCCTCTACGTAGACATCTGGTTCGAAAAAACGAATATATCCTCTTGCAACTCCATATCCCTTTATATGTTCATGTTTATCACCCTTCCACCTTTTAGGTTCCGTTTTAAATACAGGTATTATTGGATTGTATAAACCACCCCATAAGCATGAATTGACCCTCATAATTTTACGAATAGAGTCCTTATCAGATGGTTTGACAAGAAACCCTATTCTTGTCGGCCTCAGCCGAAGATTTACTTGAAGTTCAGTCATAGATTCCTATTCTTTAAACAACATTTCCAGCTATCTGACACCCAATAATATGGGTATGATAGCGCATTATTCCCGAACCGCCAACGAAGTGTCGAATATTCTTTACCGCAATCACCCGCTCTCTGAGGCCACTCCGATATGACTTCTCCTGCCTACAAGACCAAGCTTCCTGAAGTATTTCATTTGCATATGAAAAATTTGTTAACACTACCAAATAAACTAGAAATCGGCTGGCCTGCCCCATTTGGGTGGACCACGTTTAAAGTTGGCTTTTCATTTTTTGATTGATGGCGTGAGAGGCCGGCGCCCTAACAGTTAGGTAATGGGGCCATTTGAAGGTGTAACTAAGAGGCTGCCAGGATTTCGTTGATTTTGAGGGTGGAGACGATGTGTTTGTCCATGCCGAGTTCCTCCGGGGAATAACCCAGTGCCAGGGCAACGAGTTGCGGAAGATGTAAGACAGGGATGGAGTTGTTGTTCTTTTGCAGGAGTTCGATTTCG
>JABIYR010000109.1 GCA_018702695.1 Nitrospina sp.
AGCCCCCGCAATAACAAAAAATGGAATTTTTTCCCGTATGAGTTGCGGGGTTTTTTCAATCTTTTCCGAACCCTCATTCGCTTGTTTATTTAGACCCCGTCTGCATCGACCTAGAGGCCAAAAATCGAGCAAGAGCAGAACAAAGGGAAGTGTGATCAACATAGGCTTAGACATGAGACCGAGAGCAAAAAACAAAATCACCAGCATATAATTGCCGATTTTTCTATTTTTCACATAATCGATATAAGCCCACAGAGTCAGAAACCAGAAAAAAGCACTGAGTACATTTTTGCGTTCAGCGATCCACGCCACCGATTCGACATTGAAGGGATGGAGCGCAAACAAAGCCGCCACTAAACCGCTTCGCCACAGCGCACCGGTCATTTTCAAGAGCAGACCGAACA
This sequence comes from Nitrospina sp., assembly GCA_018702695.1. GTDB lineage: Bacteria > Nitrospinota > Nitrospinia > Nitrospinales > VA-1 > LS-NOB. Next base: position 405 of record JABIYR010000109.1, read on the forward strand.
ATAAAAGGCTATTGGCGATATGAAGAAATAAGTTGGTTAAATGGTGGCCAGATGGGTTCATCCCATATATCTCGACATCGAGCATATGCGACAACAAAGTCACAGGGTGCCAATTGGAGGCGAAAGACTCTGAAAACACCCAGGTAACACCTTCAAGGGTTAAACCCATTTTCACAACCAGATTTCCGGTTACATATTCCGTGTCATCATAATTAAGAAAAGTATGATTCTGCACTTGCCAATAAACAACCAGCGTTGCGAACACAATAAAGAGGCAGACGGCAAAAGGCCGAATTTCATAGCCCTCAACGGCTTGCGGTGCAACAGCTTCTGACCTATGAGGAGGTTTCATTTAAACCTTGGTAAGGTGGGCGTTATTTTCTTCCTTGCGTGATCGGCAAACGCCGGTCTTTGCCGAAAGCCTTTGGGGTGATCTTCACGCCGGGAGGCCCTTGTCGACGTTTATACTCATTAAGATCGACTAAACATACAATGCGCTGGATTTCTGATTTGGACAAGCCGGATACTTTAATTTCTTCCACCGACATATCCTCTTCGATATAGCGCAACAAAACCGGATCGAGCAAATCATAAGGGGGTAGCGAATCGGTATCCCTTTGGTCCGGCCGCAGTTCTGCTGAGGGGTCTTTGATCAAAACATTTTGTGGGATAATTTCTTGTTCTCGGTTCACCCAATGCGAGAGTTCATAAACTAACATTTTAGGAACATCTTTGATCACTGCAAATCCACCTGCCATATCGCCGTAGAGCGTACAATAACCCATGCTGATTTCACTCTTGTTGCCAGTGGTCAAAACCATCCAACCCATTTTATTGGAAAGAGCCATTAGCAGATTGCCACGAATGCGGGCCTGCAGATTTTCTTCCGCCAAACCCACATCGGTACCTTTAAAGGCATCCTCCAAAATCCCATCATAAGCTTGCATTGCAGATGCAATGGGGAAGGTGAACGTCTTGATATTTAAATTTTTAGCCAGAGCCAGCGCATCGTCGATGCTGCCTTGTGAGGAATGGGGAGACGGCATCAGCACACCAACCACATTGTCAGCCCCCAACGCATCCACCGCTATCACCGCCGTTATGGAAGAGTCTATGCCTCCACTCAAACCCAGCACCACCTTGGAGAACCCGTTTTTATGAATATAGTCGCGAGTGCCCAAAACCAATGCAGAGTAGACTTCTTCTTGCATCGTTTTTTCGCGATAACAGTGTGGCGGAATATTTTTTTTATTTTTCGACCCCATCGCTGGCACACGATAACTGCGGATATTTTTCAAGCCCGATTTTGATTTCTGTGATTTTGGATGCAAAATTAAATCTGCAACAATGAGTTCCTCTGCAAAGGAGTTGCCTTGCACAATTATTTTCCCATCCGCTCCCACGATCAGGCTTTGACCATCAAACACCAATTCGTCTTGACCGCCGACCCTGTTCACATAGGCAATGGGGGTACCATAACTGCGGGCGCGTTTAATCACCATTTGCCTACGAGCTTTGCCTTTACCCTGTTGATAGGGCGATGAGGAGATGTTTAGCAGAAGGTCGATATTTTTGCACAACGTTTTCCCTGGCCCCGACTCCTCCCAAATGTCTTCACAGATGGTCACCCCTACCTGCAAGCCCTTAAAGGAAAAGCGCACGGGTTTATCCCCTTCTGTAAAATAACGCTTCTCATCAAACACGCCATAATTTGGGAGCAATATTTTTTGACTCGTGCCAATATGCTTGCCGTCACATATCAAGGCGGCAGAATTATAAAGATATTTTCCTTTCTGTTCTGCGAATCCGATGACAGCTGTCAACCCGCGTGTATGCGGAGCGATTTTTTTTAACGTGGCCTGGCAGTCTTGGATAAAGTTTTTTTTATGCAACAAGTCTTCCGGCGGATACCCGGTGAGAGTCAATTCCGGGAAAAGCACCACATCAGCCCCTATTTTGCGGGCTTGGGAACAAGCCAATTTGACCCGTTCAGCATTGGCTTTGAATCCCCCCACCCAACCATTGATCTGCGCCAAGGCAATACGGATCGGGACCCCTGATTCGGCCTGCATCTTTTTTGACTTTGGATTTTTTGCTCTATTCATATAATAATTAGAAAAATTACGGGTTGAGTATTCCACCCCACTATTTTGAGGAGTATACTACAAACTAAATTAAACCCAATCATCAACCCTGTTAATAAACCTTAAGACTTGGCAAGCCGTCGTGAGGTCCATATTTATGAACGAACCGAACCCAGTAGAAGAAAGCATCAAGCACTCCATTCGTAAGAATGGATTCCCTGATAAAATTGTCCGCCTTCCTTTCAAGCCTGTCTACGATGCCTGCAAAAAAAATGGCACCACCTTGACAGATATTCTCGACACACTTCAGGACCAACAGATTTTTGGGAAAATAATTGGTAATCATGTTGAGTTTCGCTCACGTGAAAAAATCGACTTTAAACCCACCAGCGCAGAATCACCGGCCTCCGATGAATTCTCCTGGGCTAAAGGAGCCGCCAATTTGAAAGGATTTCAAGAATCTGCCAAAGATGCCATAGGGAAAATGACTCCCGATCAGATGGCTGAGGCAAAAAAAATGGTCGAAAACATGAGCGATGAGGAAAAAGCGAATATTTTAAAAATGTTCACTCAGCGTTTTGATTCAGGAAAATAAAAGGATACCACGCTATTATGCTGTTATTTGCTAAAGATATTGGTCAAAGAGATCACCACCACAAACTGGAAGACACGTTGCCTGAATTGAAACTCTATATGGAGTATCAACGAAAGCTATTCCCTTACACCATCGTGCGGGCCGGCCTAGACTTGGCTTATAAAGAACTCGATGACATCATGGATTTTGTCGAAAATGACTACCAGCCGCCAGCAGATTCTTCTCGACAGGAATATCCCGCTGACATCAAACAATGGTATACCCAGCGATTTCCATGGACTTCCGCATTTTTAAAAATGGAAGACATGCATTTCATCTTGGTTTCTCTTGTCAAATCAATGGACTCTTTTCGCACTCTCGAAATCGCCAACGCCTATCATTGGCCTGTGCTTTACGATGCCGCGCATAATATTGTGCAGGTCTACAACAGCTTGATTCGAGATGACCCGAGTAATTCTCGAGATATTCATTTAAGTAGCGGGGTGGAAGTCAATTTTGATGACTTCATTAATAATTACTGGTTTGATCTCGATTTCATGATTTTTTCACAAGCCGATTACCCTCACGCTCGCCATCAGGACAGAAAAGATGCCATCGAAGAAGAAATCAAAGACATCATGTCGGAAGGCATTGAGCCTCTCGTTGCTCTGGAAAAACTGAAAGCTCCCTTTAAACTTGATGAGCCAACGCTCAAACTTCTTAGGCGTGACCCGGTTGAAACTCGATTTCTCGAATTAAAAAGTACCCCTGAAATGGACAATGCATTTGACCCTCTTTACAAAGAGTATCGCGAAGACCCTCAACATGGCAGGTTAAACAATATTGATGCCGAATATTTAACAAATGCCACCTTTTGTCAACACCTCGACGGAGCAAATAACGGCAGCGCGTGAAATATTAATACCATGACTCCAAGCTAATTGACTCGTCGGTCCTCTAGGTAATCCTTCTGTATGCTTTTTCCTTCAGCCTTAAATCGATATGATCCATATATTTCCCGAATGGGTACTCAAGAATTTTTTGGATTTTAATCAATGTGATGAGAAAGCACATGATTACAATTGCGGCTATAACGCCATAAACTCCAAAAACTGCAAACTGAGGTGTGAGCAACAAAACCCCGACCACCAAAGTCCAGTCGATGAAAAGTCTTAGGCTTCTTGGAGTACGATGTTCCTTAATAGCAAGTAATTTTTCAAAACTAGAATACATTTTTTCAAGCCACCCCAAGAGGCAGGCCAGTTCAGGCTCCCCCATTTTTTCTGTCTTTCTAAAATCTTCA
>JABIYR010000043.1 GCA_018702695.1 Nitrospina sp.
GGGTTACTTGTAAAGCTTTTTCCGAAAGCAGCGATTCATGGTTTACTGGCTTCCATTGGAATTATCATTATCGCAAAACAATTTCCTGTATTGATGGGGTTGAGTCCACAGGGCTCTCCTCTGGAATTACTCGCGGGTATTCCTTCTTTTTTAATAAACATGAATCCCAAAGCCGGGTTTGTTGGAATAATGGCTCTTATCATTGTTGTGGGCTATGGCTATATTAAAAACTCAAAATTAAAAGTTATTCCTGCCCCTATGTTGATGCTATTGATAATTGTTCCCTTGGGAACAGTTATGGGAATTGGAATTGAGGGGTCATATACGTTTAATAATCAAATATATGATTTAGGTCAAAAGTTTTTAGTCAATGTTCCCGGTAATTTGCTGAATGCCGTGACGCTTCCTGATTTTTCTGGAGTAACCACGGAGACTGGAATTAAATATACGGTTTTATTTGCGATCATTGGAAGTTTGGAAGGCATTCTAAGTGCAAAGGCTATTGACGGGATCGACCCGTGGGGTCGAAAAACAAATCTGGATCGAGACTTGTTAGCCACCGGTATAGCTAACACTCTGTCAGCTTTCATTGGTGGTTTGCCAATGATTTCTGAAATTGTTCGAAGTAAAGCCAATATTGATAATGGAGCCAAAACCCGGTTTGCCAATTTTTACCACGGGATGTTTTTGCTCATCTGCGTTGCATTGATCCCAGGAGTCATAAATCAAATCCCCCTAGCTGCCTTGGCAGCGTTATTGGTCGTTACAGGATTTCGCTTGGCTTCTCCTCAAGAGTTTGTGACTGTATATCGTGAGGGGATAGACCAGTTCATTATTTTCGTGTCTACCATACTTGGTGTACTTGCTACGGATCTTTTGAAAGGGTTAGCAATTGGAATTGGAGTCAGAATTGTCATCCATTTTATTCGTGGGGGAGGCATCTTCAATTTGAATGCCAAGATCATTCCTGAAAGGGACCAGTCTGTCACGATTTTATTACGAGGTTCCATCATTTTTAGTTCGTGGATTCCTCTAAGACAGCAACTTCAACGTTTCTTTAAAGATGGGAGGCGGGTTACCCTAGATATTACCGAAACGAAACTCGTGGATCGTAGGGTTATGTCTAAGATTGACGACTGGAAAAAGAAATTCAAGGAAAATGGTCTTGAGTTGTCAGTGCGAGCCAAAATGACATCCATCGATGAGTGATTCTAAGTTTAAGTGATAAGCCCCTCAAATAACCCCTTTTAATTTGTCGCAATAAGTCAGTCTTTATTTTTTGACTTTTCTTCCTGCAACCGGTCCAAAAGTTCGTTGAAACTATGGCTCAGGCTACCCAACTCATTTCGAGAAGTAACTGGCAGGCGTTTCCCCTTAAATTTTCCGTGCGCGAGTTCATCTGCCAACTTACAAATGTCTAGAAGGGGGTCGCTGATCGAACGAGAGATATTTGCGCTCAATACGCCGCTGATCAGTGCCGTCGAAATAAACAGTGCCACCAAAAGAACTATCAAAAAATGGATTCTGCTGGAAATTTCCGCCACATCATTTTCCAGTAATTGCTCTTGAACTGCAGTCATATCATTCAAGAGTCCTTTAATTCGAAATGCTGCGGGGGCGGCTTCAGCTTTCAACCAATGATTGGCATGGTTCCACTCTTCTCCCGAACGAATTCGAATAATCTCTTCCAGTAATGGGCCGAACTGATTAAGTCCACTTTGCAGGAATTCAAAATTCTTCAACTGTTCTTTGCTTAAGTTGTTTTCATTTTCCTTCAATGCTTGCATATGCTCAGCATTTTTCCCCCAGTTTTCCAGTGCTTCTTTTTTGAACTCCTCCTTGCCAGATAACAAAAACTCATCGGCTCTTTCCAAAGCCAGAGTGGTTGTGGTTTCTATATTCGCGAGATTTTCTATCTGTCGTTTATTCTGGGAAGTTATGTTGTCTTTCATACCCAGCTTGATCATTTTGGAGATGGTAGCCACAATGGATTTTTCCAAAGGTTCCGCTTGGTTAAATAAAATCTTCTGTGCAGGGGAATTCTCCAAGGTTTGCGCTATATCTTCAATTTTCTGTTGGACCGCTTTAAAGTTATTGATTTCTTCTTCGATAGATTTCAAACGGGTTTTGTTTTTTAAATCTGTCCAGCTAGGAGCAAGTTCATGCATCAGTGTCAGAGATGGATTAATTTGCTCTTCCCATGCAATGGATCGTTCCGTCATGAATTTGGGTCCACCTAGAAGAATCCACCCACGCAGAGAAGCCAGCGAATGGTTGATTCCATTTAACATCATAAGACTGGCGTGAGCCGTAGGAGTTCGAAGGTCGACAACCCTCTTAGTGACTATCTCCATGGTTCTCACTTGTTGAATGGTGAGCAAAACCACTCCCATTAAAATTAGGGTGATGACACCAAAACCCAAACCCACTTTTTTACCTATTGTCATATCTTTAAATTTAAACATCTCAACCCCTTAAAATAACCGCCCTGAAAACCACCAAATCCAATCTCTCGTTAAACTCTTCGCAAAAGCGAAGTGTAGAGAGGGATATTTTAATTTATTTAATAATACTATAACAAAACTTAAAGTCTGTACGGAAGGGATAGTTTTAATTTTTCCTAGCCTCTTTACAATACATTGAAAAAATGGTGCATATCCTTTTGGTAAATTTGTCTACCATATAAAAGGGGTTAACTCGAAAGGGTTGACCCTTTCGATATGAGGTTTCGGCAATTATACTATGGGGCTTTTAGGGAGCGGAGTATGGAGTCAAGTGCGAACTTCCCCCCATGTCGATGGATTTTTGTAGGTTACTATAAGTATGTAATTTCATTCTGATAGCTACCGTTTATACTGATACTGTAGGTGTGAATTTACCGTAAAAAAGAGATATGGATGTGATCCAGAGCATCCCAATAATAGCTCTATCAGCGGATGCCATGGACACAGATGTTAAAAAGACTCTGGACATGGGTTTTACGGATTACATCACCAAGCCCATTAATGTAGCTAAATTTATAGATACAATTGATAAAGCTTTGGCTTGGGTTATTTATTTTTCAAACCTCTTTTTTTATTTGGGTATTTTTTGGACTAAAGATCTTAATGCTCGGTTCTGAGAACCCTGTTTATACTTTTAAACCCTACCCTGCCAAAACATAAGGAATTTTCAACTTTATCCATCGCTCCTTTTTTCTTCCCTCCTGTCGCTCCTTGGAAAATCAGCACATACGCTTATCAAAGATATTGAATTGACATGGATAGAATATTGCGGAGGATGATAATTAGGAATATAATGGGGCAATGAAAAAGCTTTCCGACTTTTATAAGAAGCCATTTTTAGCCTGTATTTTCTGTGTGATTTATACCGCCCTATCTTATGGGCTGGCTTTGTTCGGAAAATAGTAATTATAAAAAGTCTATTTAAAATTTTTCATACGAGCTGAGGCAGACTTATGGTAAAACATGAGAACTCAGTTTATAGTTTTATTGGGTCTAGGTAGGGACTCAATCAGCAACCTTAATTTTTAAGACAGGACAGAATGAAATCTCTCGCATCCATCACAGGCAAAGAAATTGAAACCATTAAAATGGCTCTGAACGATTCGATTTCAGATATGAATACCGAGCTCAAACAAAAGTTAACCCCTGAACAGACCAATGCACTCACAGATTTCAAAGCAAAATACACACGCGTATTTGACAAGCTCAAACAAAGCGGATCTATTTATGCGTTGACCGAAACCGATCTTGATATCGTTGCCGGTGGGCTGAACGATGCCATTGATCTCATTGAAGATAATATAAGCGAGGATTTAAGCGAGGAAGATATAGAAGAATTTATGGCGTATAAAAATGATTGTCAAAATTTGCTCGACCTCTTATCCCTTTAGAGGAAGCTTTATCTTATAAAATTCATATAATACCCATAATAGAACATCCACCCTGTAATACCTGTCCCGGCCACCATGCTCAGGACCCACCCTTTGCGGCTGTCTTTACCAATATTATTTTTGTCCTCATACATCCAGGCTGAGTGAACCATCGTGCCCATGCAATA
>JABIYR010000049.1 GCA_018702695.1 Nitrospina sp.
TCGCACGGGTTTCATGTCAATCACATCTGACTCATTAACGATATGACCATTGATAATGATGTCTATCCCCTTCAGGTCCAGATAGCTCAATGCTGTTTGGCGTTCGGCATGAGTGAGTAAAACGATGAGGTCGGGCTTTTCCTTCTCTCGCATAGAGGCTATCTGGCTTAAAACGGTTTGTTTTGGGTTGTCGATACTCAAACCAAAATGATCATAAAACAAACTCGGTTCTGCTATTGCCAGAACGCCGACTTTAAGCCCATTGGCAAATGTTTTAATACGCGCGCGATCTGGTTTGAAATGCTCTATGTTCAGGTTCCCTGTGAGCCAGGGGATTTCTGTACGGTCTTGTAAAAATTGCGAGCCATATAGCAAATCGTGCTCGCCCAGAGCGACGGCATCGTATTGCATTTGTTCGGTTGCGGTGAGAAGCGTTTCGGCCTTCAGTTTCCCTTGTCGGGTGGGTTCTTTAAAGTGATCGCCGGTGTCCACAAGCAAAATTTGTGGGTGCTCCTCACGTGTGTTTTTTAAGTATTGCATCCGCCGTTCAATGCCACCTTGGTCTTCTTCTTTGGAGCATCCGCAGGGCTTGAGTTCAGCTAGAAGGTTACCCGTGTAGACAATGAGAACCTCGCGAAAACCATCAGATGAGGTCCTATTTGGGGCTTGGGAGAGACAGCCGGAAATAAATATTAAGAAAATAGGTATTAAGTGTTTCATTATATTTAAGGTATCGGAAATTCATTTCTAAATCAATGATCACGATTTATGCCGATTAAAAGCCAGTAATTTTGGCAGTGAAAAAAATTCAGATTTCAAGATAAATCGCAATTCATGTTGAAATTATAGGAAAACCAGCTATTATACATAGAAATTAGGGTGGTAAATCTATGCCAATGCGAAAATCTGAAATTCATATGCATTCTATTTTTTCCGATGGGGAATTTTCTCCAGCTGAATTAATAGGTATAGCGGAAAAAAATGAAGTCTCCATTCTGTCTCTGACCGATCACGACACCTTCGACGGTATCCCAGAATTTCTCCAATCGGCAGAGGGAACTGGCATCACCGCTTTTCCTGGTATTGAAATCACAGTAAGATTTCATGAATTCAATATTCATTTACTCGCCTATTTTAAAGATTACGAGTCTCTCCAGCCCGAACTCAAACAACGCGTTCAAGAAATGACTGCCACCCGCGAAACTCGGATGCTTCAGATGATCGAGCGGGTCAATGAAGTTGTTCCCGAAAGGTTTCGCGGTACCATTGAATTTGAGAATGTAAAAAAAGCGGCTGAAGGCGTTTTGGCCCGGCCTCATCTTGCCCGTGAGATGACAAGACTCGGCATTGTTTCGAATGCCGGTCAGGCGTTTGAACGTTATCTGGTAAAATATAATGTTGAGCGAGATAACCTGGATGTTCAAAAGGCCATTGAATTGGTGCGAGCGAGCAAGGGCGTTCCCGTCATGGCTCATCCTGGTGAACGATCTTATTCCCTGATCTGTCCAGAAAAGGGGCGCGAACCGGAGAATGCCCCGGTGTTATTGAAAGAGCTTAGGGATATGGGGCTTCTGGGTTTGGAATGTCATTACCCTTACCATGAAAGAATGGGCACGGTTCCTTACTTTGTCAACCTAGCTGAAAGCTTCGATCTGATCGTAACCGGCAGTCGCGATTTCCATGGTTTCAATACCCACCAAAAAGTCAATATCTTCGGCACCACCAAGATGGAACCTGATTTCCTTGAGCAATTTCAGGAAGTGTGGTCCTCCTAAGACCTGAACTTAGCCTCATTAATATTTGCACGGATCGTTGACGGTCGAGATGACAAGGGAATTGCTGTTGGCGCGTACCCATTTCCAGAGGTACTTAAAATATTCGTTTAACAGTCCGAGGAAATTGAAAATAAAGGGCACTCTGGAACGCAAGTAACGTTTGAGAGTGGGGGACTGTAATATTTTTTCGATCACAAACCTCACCCCTAGAGCGGGGAAGGGATGATTAGCTCAGTAGTTTTTGTATGGTGGAATCACGAATTTTCTTCACTTCCGTTTCTGCAATGTCTAAAACCTGTGATATTTCAGCCAGCGTAAGTTCTTCATGATAATGCAGGGCGATCACCATTTTTTCCTGCTCGTCCAGCAGGTCAATTCCCCGTGCAATATCAGCTTTCCAGTTGGTCCGCTCTTCAGGGGAAACGTTTACCTTTTCGGCTTGTATTAATGTAGCGGTTTGGTTCATTGTAGCCCCCGTGTTAGTGAATTTTTTTTAGGTTTTCAGCGTTTCTTGTCTTAGCCCGCTTTGGGCTGGTGGCGTGGTATTTATCTTTTTGAAAAACATTCCAGCCCACCCGGTTGGCCGTATCCCGAAACATTCGGGTTAAAATTTCATCGATCGTCAAGTTTTTCATCATATCTCCTTGTCCGAATTTTGACGGTGTTCAGCTTTTTCTATTGTATAAAGCAAATCACGTGCCAAAATCTAAATCCTTCCTCTTTTATAGAAAGCTCGGTAAAATCTGGGAATTCTAGAAAACTTTTAATCCTGATATTGAGGCGTTGAGAACGATGAAAAATATTCTTCAATGGGTGTTTCTTGCAATGCTTAGTTCCGCCACTATGGCTCATGCTGAAATTCAAACTCAAGAAATCGACTATCTTCAAAATGGAACAACGTTAAAAGGTTATCTGGCCTATGACGACACGATAAAAGGAAAACGACCGGGCATTCTGGTCGTTCATGAATGGTGGGGGCATAACAAACATGCGAGAAACCGAGCTCGCATGCTTGCCAAAATAGGTTATACCGCTTTGGCGGTGGATATGTATGGCAATGGTAAAACCGCAGATCACCCCAAGAAAGCGGGAGAATTCATGAATGCCGCCTTTAGTGACTGGCCAACATCTCAAGCCCGGTTTAATAAAGCGAAAGAAATTTTGCAGGCTCACGAAACGGTTGATGCTGAGAAAATTGGCGCGATTGGGTTTTGCTTCGGCGGTGCGGTGTCTCTTCGCATGGCACGAGGAGGGGCCAACTTGCAGGGCGTAGTGGCTTTTCATAGTTCCCTACCTTTGGAGCCTGAAGTCACAAAAATGACGGCCTCTGTTTTGGTCATCAACGGCTCTCAAGATGCTTTTCTAAAGCCAGAAACCGTGGGGTCTTTTTCCAGTCAAATGATGGCAGGCAATATCGATTTCACCTATCTCAATCTTAAAGGAATCAAACATAGCTTTACCA
>JABIYR010000093.1 GCA_018702695.1 Nitrospina sp.
ATTCAACAATCTAGCCAACTCAAAACTAAGAACAAACCCAAGGTCACTCACATTAATGAAAAAGATCTGAATGCCCCTGAAACCATTGCAAAGATAATAAAAACAAACCCTGGATTCATTGCTGTTTTTGGAACGGGTATTTTGAGCAACGATTACCTAAAGCTATTTCCCAATCGTTTGTATAATTTACATATAGGAGACCCCCAGTATTACCGTGGCTCTTCCTGCAATTTCTGGCCTGTGTATGAAGGCAAACTTCAGCATCTTTCCGCTACCGTTCATCGAATAGATCAAAACATTGATACGGGCAATATTCTAAACAAGCAAACCGTCACATTGAATAAGTTGGTCGATGATCAAACATTACTCATCAAACCATTAATATTGGGCACACAATTAATGATTAAAACGATCCAGCAATGGCTTAATGATGCTCTTCAACCCGAACCGCAAATTACAAGCGGTCCTCTTTATAAAAGATCTGAATTCACTCCAGAAATCGTATTAAAATACAAACAAATGGTAGAGTCAGGAAGGCTTAACAATCGTATACAGGCAAAAATAAATAGTTTATCTTCCACCTAGAAATGCATCACAGCCGGGTACAAATATAATCATGAAATATCCATCGTTACTTATCGCAGTCCTAATTCACCTCAGCTTTTTAGTGGTAGGTTTTCTCAGTCAGGCGACAGCTCAGGAGGACATTAAAGAGGAATTTGTGAATATAGGGCTGATAGGGGTATCTAAACTACATAGTCTACCAGAACAAACCAACAGCATCGTATTTAGAATCAGAAATAATACAACGCGCACGATCAGCCAAATATATGGTTGGGTCTATATGTACGATAAGGGACCAAACGGAAAGGGAAATAATTTTGTATTGATGAACAACCCTCATAAGGGAGGCAATATCATTAAAGGCAACCCGCATCGACCGGGAACCGTTTCGGAATGGAGTTTTCCTTTAGTTCGCGCACCTTTTATCGCAAATCAGGAAGTGGACTATACCTTGCGAGTCCATACCCGTTCCATCTATTTTTCGAAGGTAGAACCCCCTTCTGCCCCCATAAAAATTGAGTAAGACATCAAGCTACCCCTGACGCGCCGCAGTAACCACTTTACGCAACTCATACAATAGTTCACTGCAGGTAACATCGCCTTTTTTCATTATCATCTCGACATCACCTTGAAGCCGATTTTTTTCTTCGAGAGTCAGTTCTTTTGCGGAATTGATAATTATAGGAATGTTCTTTAACTTAGGGTTCTGTCGCAAGTGCACGATGAGGTCAAACCCATTCATAATCGGTAAGGTCAAATCTAATAAGATGATATCTGGCGGACTATTATTATTCAACCACTCCAAAGCCGATGGTCCATCCACGGCTTCTGTGGCCTGCCAGCCGCCCTTGTTTAAAATCCGCGTCAAAGCATCTCTGCCAATCGCATCGTCTTCCACCAACAGAATGGTGAAGTCAGAAGGCCGAGCCCAATATTTTTTGAATACCGTTATGAAACGATCCCAGTCCAAAGGTTTCAATAAACACTCATCCATCCCCTTAACATCCTGTGAGGGTTCCGCACCTGTCAATACAATTGCAGGGGTATTTTTCAGTTTGGATTCATTCTTAATCTTTGAAAAAATACTCCAATCATCGATGCCATTAACAACCACATCGACAATGACTACCAAAGGGCGAATCGTAAAACGTAGACCTTCATCCACATCTCTGGCAACTTTTACCGGACAGCCTTCCTTTTCCAAAAATTTACTTATTAAATTACCAACTACCTCATCGTCGGTAATGACAAGAGCAAAATCAGCTAGAAAATCCGAATTTGGCGATGCACTCAGTGGGTCACAGGCAAAAGAAGGCAAGGGGTGTTTCTCATCTAAAGTGTTATCTGTCCTAACGCCCCATTCACTCTCATCATCTGCATCGATAGATTTTAATTGAGAAAAATTTTCTGGCAGAGAGACGGTGAACGAGGCACCCTTCCCCAACTCACTCGTAGCCTGAATATCGCCTCCCATCAATTGAGTCAAACGTTTGCTAATCGTCAAACCCAGCCCTGTACCGCCATGTTTACGGGTAGTTGAAGAATCAGCTTGGGTAAACTCTTCAAATAAACGAGGAATTTTCTCCGGCTCGATACCAATCCCGGTATCACTGACTGTAAAGTAAATCCATTCCAAACCCTCAATCATTTTTCTGATAACACTGAGTTTTATGACGCCATTCTCGGTAAATTTACAAGAATTCCCCAAAAGATTTAATAGAATTTGGCGGATTCGTGATGAATCAGAATTCATTAATTTCGGCAGGTCATGTGTTATCAATTCCAGCTTATTATTTTTCTTCAGAGCTAAAGGTTTGAGGGTTGTTATGACTTCATCCGTCAATTGTGCTAAGTCAAAATTCTCTATATGAACTTCCATTTTTCCAGCTTGAAGTTTAGATAACTCAAGAATTTCATTGATCAAGCGCAATAAATGCCGTCCGGCAAATTCAATGGCCTGCAAATCTTCAACAAAGTCCAGCCGCTTTAATTTTCGCGCTTCAAACTGCAATATTTCGCTATAACCCAAAATCGCATTCAGTGGAGTTCTAATTTCATGGCTCATGTTAGCGAGAAATTCACTTTTAGCGCGAGCCGCTGTTTCCGCTTCTTCTTTTGCGACAACCAGAGACTCCTCAGCTAATTTTCGAAAAGCTATTTCTTCGCGAAGTTCCACTGTCTGCTGTTCTAAGTCTTCCGTACGAATACGAACTGTTTCTTCAAGGTTTTGATTCTGCTCCCAAAGCATTTTATAAAGTGCGGCACTCTCAAGAGCGTTGGAAGTATTTTGTAAAATGGCTGACAGAGGGTATAGAACAGTTTCATTAATCTTATTGCCCTCAACTAAAACCCGGCCTACAAACATACCTCGAACTCTGGTTTTAGTAGCTAGAACATGGAATACCAGCAAGTGATCTTGAGAGGGGTCTTTAATGACAACAGCACGATTACGATTCAATGCCCAGGCGAATGTACCATTGTCTATTTCCCGGTCCACTTCTGATCGAATCAATTCTTTCTCAGTAGAGGGGTTCACCTCTTTCAAGGTAAAGTCAGAATTTTCTTCATCGACCAAATAAAAAGCCACCACTTGAAAATCAATCAGGCGTTTAACATGATTCAGCGCAATTTTCAAAATACTCTGTGGGTCGCGACTCAAATGAGCGCTATATTGCAACTCACCCATCGAAGCAAGAATATCTAAGCCAAACAAATTACTTCGCGCTTGTCTTTCGAGAAACTCGATTCTTATCTGTTCTTTGCTTTTCAAATTGTCAGGGATTTTATTATTCACAGTTCTAATGCTTAGAGAAACATTTCAACCGCTTCAGTCGCTTGGCGGTCTACTTGCTCAACAATTGAAGACAAAAGACTAATCGGCAAATCCAATGTTTCCCAAGCTTTGGCATTGAGTGGCGGCACAAAATGTTCACCGCAAGTTCCAAGTTCCATAGTGTGTGCGATGATGTCCGCAACATGAACAATCGATGCGGCAGTCGGGTACTGAGACGATAGATTGGGCGCATGATGTTGAGCAACGGCCTCTTGTAGCATTTCAGGAAGTTCCCAGACTTTGAGCAACATGCCTGCAACCGCCGCATGGTCTGCACCTATAACTTCATTTTCTGAGTCATGCAACAGCCCCCCTTTTTCATGATGCTCAAAAACCTTTTCCATTTTTTCGGGAAGATTCAAAAACAACACTAGTCGTCCTAAATCATGAAGCATGCCCATCAAATAAAATCGATCGGCATTGGGTTCGCGACGATATACCGCTATAATTCTGGCGGCCAACCCGGTTGCAACACTGTGCAACCAAAATTTTTCCATACTGATCAACTCTTTGGAAATCCCTTTAAATTGATTGACCACTGTCGTAGCCAAGGCAAGGTCCTGCAATTGTGCCATTCCGACAATCGTCACAGCATGACTGATCGTTTCAATTTCACTTGGGAATCCAAAAAATGAACTGTTCACAATCCTTAATAGACGCGCCGCAAGAGAAGGGTCGCCGCTTATAATCTCACCAATTTCGACAAACGAACATTCAGGGTCTTCCACCGCTTCATTGATTCGATAAAAAATAGTCGGAAGCGACGATATTTGGGGAGACTGCTCTATGAGTTCACGTAAATCCAATTTATATCCTTTTTTAGTTATCCTGCCGTATTTCAACTTTTCGAGCCAAACAAATATCATACAACTCGGCAATTGCAGGGTGCCTTCTATCTGTATGCTTAAATAAAGTTTCCTGTTCTTTAATAATAGCAGGTGAGGCTATTATTTTGTCCACCTCAGGCACAACTTCATCAGAACCCTTTGAGTCTTTAATATTGGCATCGGTAACTCCCCAGGCTTTCAAAGTTTTTAGTTTTTGTGCCGTGATGACCTGCCCTTCCGTTAAGAGCGTTCTTCCCATCCTGTCCTTGACCTCGGTTGCAGTCACCATTCCCTCTTTAATAAATTTTATTTTAATTGATTTCATTTAAAACTTACTTTTAGTGGATAGATAAATTAAAATATATTGTGACTTACTTTGATTCTAATATTAAATGAATAGAATATCGCTAAAAATTATTATTTTAGTTATTCTTGCGGTTACCTTTTTTACGGGATGTGCAAAAAGCCATCGCGTATTCATAAACCCTTCCCTTCCCATTCATAACTCAACTATTGGAAATCAGCTTCCTGTAACCGTCAACGTTATTGATAATCGACCTAACAATATCATCTCAAAATGGCGGGGTGGTCTTAATATACGTAAATTCACAGTTATTTCTCAAGGTGATTTAAAGGATATTTTCACAAACCGCGTTCAACAAGCTTTATCAAAATTGGGGTTTTCACCTAAAAGCAGCCATTCTGAAAATGACCGTATATTTACATTTGAAATTATAAATATAAAAAGCCGTTATCAGGAGGCACTCCCTAAAATGAATGTCCAGATTGGGGCCGATGTCAAAGCCACTTGCTACAATAGCGGTGAGAAGCTCAGCAGGGTATTCACTTCCAGAAAAACAAGGTCTGATATAACACCAGCCAGTTTCCCTAATGAGTCATTATTAAACGCTAGCCTATCTGAAATTATGGGGAAAGTATTTAGCGACTCGGCTTTACTGGTCTGCCTTTCTCACTGATTCAGCTCCACCCTAGCCAATTGCCTCTAAAATCAAATTTTTTTGTCGTATAATTGATAACTTTTCATATTCAGCTTCTTATTTACTCCAAAAACTGAAATTATTCCTTTTGCTTCAGGTGTTAAAGGTCGATAAGCCTTTAATAACAAAGGTGGTTCTGTTTAACCAACAGCTCCTTAAAAGGATTTGGTGACTTGTATTCAGCTCATTAATCCTCAAAAGGGAAAGTATAATGGAAAAAGACTTTAACTCACTTATAGACAGCGGGGATGTCCTGTTTATGATGTTAGGTGCCGTCATGGTTTTTGCCATGCATGGCGGGTTTGCATTTCTTGAAGTGGGAACGGTACGAAAAAAAAATCAAGTCAATGCACTGGTAAAGATTCTGGTCGATTTTGCTATTTCAACGCTGATCTATTTTTTTATTGGTTACGCCATTGCCTATGGAATTTTTATGTACCAACCGGCAAAGGTACTGCTGGCAGACAATCAGGGTTACGATTTAACTCATTTTTTCTTTTTATTGACATTTGCCGCCGCGATTCCGGCCATCATCTCAGGAGGCATTGCCGAACGCGCTAAGTTTTGGACTCAGGCTTTTGCCGCCGCAATTTTTGTAGGCATTGCTTACCCTTTATATGAAGGGATGGTTTGGGGTCAAATCACCTTCTTGGGACAAGAAGACTCTTGGCTGGCAAATCTCACAGGAGGAGTGCCTTTTCATGACTATGCCGGCTCCGTTGTCGTACACTCATTTGGAGGGTGGATCGCCTTAACAGCCGTAATAGTAATGGGACCCCGTTTTGGAAGGTGGGACTCTCAAGGACGAAGCCGCCCTATTCCCATCAGCAATGTCCCCTTCATGGCATTGGGAAGTTGGATGTTATGTACCGGCTGGTTTGGTTTTAATGTCATGTCGGCGGGCACATTACAGGGAATTTCAGGATTGGTTGCAATCAATTCACTTTTTGCTATGGCAGGAGGGGTGATCGCCGCCTTGTTGATCTCAAAAAATGATCCCGGTTTCATACACAACGGTGCTCTCGCAGGTCTCGTTGCCATTTGTGCCGGTTCAGACAAAGTTCATCCGCTAGGCGCTTTAGTAATCGGAGCGCTGGCAGGGATTATCTTTGTTAAAGGTTTTACCTGGGAGCAGGAAAAGCTGAAAATTGACGATGTTTTGGGGGTCTGGCCTTTACATGGTATCTCCGGAGCATGGGGTGGCATTGCCTGCGGAATCTTTGGTCAGGAAGCATTGGGGGGGATGGGACAAGTCAGCCTTCTGGCTCAAGTAATTGGAACTTCTTTTGCAATCGGGATTGCTCTGGCATTTGGTTTTACGGTTTATATCGTATTAGATAAAACGGTCGGCATCCGTCTCGAAAAAGAAGACGAGCAACGAGGCTCAGACTTGGCGATTCATAATATTGAATCTTATCCTGAAGACGTTACCAGCAGGTTTTGAGGACTGAAGTTATGTTAAAGATAGCTACGACGATTTTGTTAAGTGTCATTTTCTTGTCCTTCTCCGGGTCAGCCATGGCAAAAGACGATGCCATTGAAACCTTAACTAAGGCCGTACAAGCAGACCCTAAGGATTACGCGCCTCATTTTGGCCTGGCTCAGGCGTTTTACAGCATGGGTCTCTATGATAAAGCCATCGCTGAATATCAGAAGGCTATTGAGCTAGAGCCTCTATTTGCCGCCGCACACAATGGTCTCGGTTCGAGTTTTGGGGCGTTAGGGAAATTTAATGATGCCTTGGTAGCATATAAAGAAGCAACCCGTCTGGGGCCGAATTATGCCGACGCTCAGTTCGGGCTGGGTTGGGCCTATACCCAACTTGAAATGTTTGAGAAGGCATTGGTCCCTCTGCAAACGGCTCTCAAAAAAGAACCCAAAATGGTTGTCGCCCACTTCACTTTAGGACGTGTGTATGTGGCCTTAAATGAGCATTCTAAAGCCATTAAGGAATTTAAGAGAACATTAGAAATATCCCCGATTTATCCCGATGCTTATTTCGAAATGGGCAAAAGTTTCTCTCAGGAAAACAGGTTTGATCAGGCCGTTCAAGCCTTCCGAGACACTCTGAAACTGAGCCCCAATTATTTTGAGGCCTATATTGGCATTGGCATTGCCTATATCAATTCGAATCAGAGTGAAAAAGCAATAAAGCCTTTAAAAAATGCGATCACAATCAACCCTGGTTATGCCGATTCTTACGAACGGCTAGGTGCCGCATACCGAAATTTAGATCAGCATGAGGAAGCCCTGCCCGCTTATAAGGAGTTTGCTCGCATCGACTTTCGCAGTCCCGTCGCTCACTTCAAGCTGGGGGTGGCGTATTCTCAGGTTAACAAGAGTCGAGATGCAATCAGGAGCTTTCAAGAAGCGGTGCGGTGGAATAAAGAATTCCCAGAAGCACATTATAATATGGGGTGGCTGTTCCAAGAACTGGGAGAACCTGACGAAGCGCTAGCACAATATCAACAGGTTGTATTTCTAGACCCGGAAAATCTGGATGCATATTTCCATATGGGAGAAATTCATGAATTCTTCAGCCGCTATTCAGATGCAATATCATCATTTAAGGAAGTCATTGCCATCGACCCCGAAAGCGTAAAAGGACACGCTCGCCTTGGGTGGAATTATGCAAAACTGGACCAACCTGAAAAAGCTTTGAGCGAATTTGAGGAAGCTTTGCTAATAGACCCCAATCTGGCAGAAACCTATTACAAATTGGGTATCACCTATGGTGAGTTAGGACGCTTTGAAGAAGGGCTTGAGTCTCTCAATAAAGCTAGAGAGTTGAACCCTAGCCATTTTGATACCATTCTGCAGTTGGGAAAATTCAATTCTATATTGGGAAATTACCAAGAAGCGGCAGAAAACCTCAATAAGCTTTTAAAAATAGCACCCGATAGCAACGAAGAAGGGCTTTTATTTGGTAAAAGCTTGGTCGAGCTGAATCAGTTTGATAGAGCATTGCCGCATTTAGAAAAAGCCGTCAAGCACGACCCCAGCTCTTTTGAAGCACAGTTTTATCTAGGCATTACGCTGATCCGCTTAAAACGCATCACCGATGCCATCGACCCTCTTCAAAAAGCGGTTCAGATCGAACCGGGCTCATCCCTCACTTTCAACCATTTGGGGAAGATTTACCAAAAACTGGGTCAGTACCCAGAAGCCATTTTTTCTTATAAACAGGCCACAAAAATAGAACCTAGCTTCACCGATGCGTACAATCAGTTAGGAACCATTTATGTATTTCAGAAAGATTATGGGGCGGCAATAAAAATGTTTCTGGAAACCATTCGATCCAACCCGAAATTTCAAACGGGCTATTACAATTTGGGAATGGTTTATGAGGTTCTTGGCCGCTACTCAGAAGCCATAGAGCAATATAAAAAGATACTCTCTTTTAACCCCGACCACCAAGAAGCCCTCTTTAACTTAGGGTGGTCCTTAATGGATGAAAACCGTTTTCTGGAAGCCATTCCTCCTCTCAAACGAGCCATCACGTTGAACCCTGAAAACACCGATGCGCTTTATAGTTTGGGCCTTGCTTATAACAACCTCAATCAATACCCGTCTGCACGCGATCAATACCGGCGTGTCCTGAAATTGGCCCCCAATCATTCAGGGGCTTTTGAAAAGCTGACCACCGTCCTGAAAAAACTTGAAAAAGAAACCGTTTCAGCACAAAAACAAGAAATTCCCGAAGAGCAGGATATCATTCTCATCCCATGACTGAGGTTTCCCACCTACCTGTAGCTGTCTTACTGATATCCTGTTGGGCCAGCCTGCTATTATGCACGCAAAACTAGACCTCAAATTCACATCCTAATCACCTTCGATATAGACACTTAAAACTAAAGCTTTTAACCGATCAAAGCCTTTATTAATAAATAGGTTGACAGTAAATCCGTTGAACTTATATACTTCGGCCTCCAAGCGGGATTCTGGCAAATGCTGTGATCTTTGAAATTAGTCGAGTTAAGCTTATTATTTTTACTCAACCCGACTATTTTCTTGGTAAATTGATAAGCAATAATGTGCTGATTTTATTAATTCAGTAAAGGTTTGTTCTATGGAAACCAACGATGTTGAAGAAGAAGTGATTGACCTTGCGCCAATGGAAGCAATCTTCGAAAACCTTCCAGACGATTCACGCAGTCATCTCATTCCCACTTTACAGAAGATACAAAATATATACCGATTTCTGCCTGCACCTTGCTTAGAACAGGTGATGGAGTTTCTCAATATCTCTCGAGCAGAAATATACGGGGTGATTTCATTTTATCCTCAGCTTCTTATTACCGAGCCCGGAAAACATATTATAAAACTCTGTTATGGAACAGCCTGCTTTGTTAAAGGCGCTTCCATAATCAATGATAAAATTCATGATCGTTATCATATTCGTCCCGGCGAAACAGATGACAGCAAACTATTTACTCTGCAAACCGCGTCTTGCTTGGGTAACTGCGGAGCCGCCCCAATGGCACTCATTGGTGATGATACGCATGGAAACATAGACCCTGAAAAAACGCTGGATATTCTGGGCGAATACAAGCTTGACAATGCTGAAGCACCGGAAACCGAGGAGGCCACAGCTTAATGAGTACCGTTCCTAAAAAAGTCTGCAATATAAAAATTAATGGTAAAGATGTCTCCGTCCCAGAGGGAACGGTAATACTTGAAGCTTGCAACCAAAATGATGTGCCGGTTTCGAACCTTTGTTATAACAGGAAACTAAAACCTTTCGCGGCCTGCCGAACCTGCATGATTGAGACTGTGGTCGATGGCAAGAAGGAATTGGTTTATTCCTGCACCCATCCCGTATCTGAGGGAATGGAAGTTTCTACCGCAACAGAAGAAACCGATCGGTACAATAAGGCGTGCCTTGAGATGCTGTTGGTCGAACATCCTCTAGACTGCCCAATCTGCGACAAATCTGGAATTTGCCCTCTGCAAGACAACACCGAAATGTTGCAGATGTTCGACGGTCGCTTTGAGATCCAAAGGCGTAACGAACCCAGTATCAAATCCAACCCCATCATCGAATTCTACCTCAACCGTTGCATTATGTGCGGTCTGTGTGTTCGAGCTTGCGATGAAATCCAAGGAGTTCAAGCCTTAGATTTCCATAAACGCGGCATGAGCGTGGGCATTGGTACAGCCAATGACGAACCTCTCGACTGCGAGTTCTGCGGACAATGTATCACTGTTTGCCCAACCGGAGCCTTGATGGACATGACCTCAACAACAAGGGGTTTGGCCGCCATGTTCACCGACACCCATACAACCTGTAATTATTGTTCTTGGGGCTGTACCATCAAACTGGAAAGCAAAAAAGGCCAGTTGGTTCGCATCGAAGCAGACGAAAACTACGATGTCGGCGTCAACGAAGGCAATCTTTGTGCTAAAGGACGTTTAGGACACGGTATTGTTCATAACGATCAGCGTATCGAATCCCCTCTCATGAATGTTGGCGGGAACTATCAGGAAGTAAGCTGGGAAGAAGCGTTGCAAACCATAGCAGACCGAATGCAAGCAACCTTAAACCGCTGTGGCCCTGAAAGTCTTGCAGGAATCAGTTCCGAAAAATTGGTCAACGAAGAAAATTATCTTTTTCAAAAACTGTTTCGCGATATTTTAGGTTCCAATCAAGTTAACAACCTTGCTAACTTAAGAGCCCCCTATCTGAACGCATTCATGTTGAATTGTTTTAAAAATGGCATCGCATCACAACCCATTACAAAATTGCAAGAAGCAGATGTCGTATTGGTTTTCAATTCCGACCTGCCTTCCGAGTACCCTGTTGGGGGCAACTCCATACGGTTTGGAACCACTTTTGCAAATACCGATGTGTTGATCGCGAATCCTAGGAATGTGGTTTTTGATAGCAGTGCCAAGGTTGATGTCCGAATGCCTTTCACACATGGCTCTGACTTAGCAGTGGCCTCAAGATTGTCACGCATCATCCTTGACAATGAATGGGTTGATATCCAAAAGGTTCAGTCTGCCATTCCTAATTATGGCGATTGGGTTCAGTCTTTAGCTCCATATACTGCGGAAGCAGTCGAACAAGCAACGGGCCTGAGCGATGATGTGCTCACGCAAGCGGCAGAAAGTTTTGCCAGCGATGCAGACCGCTTCGTGCTTGTGGGCAATGATATTCTCGACACCAATCAGGGTGAAGAGATCCTCAATGCTCTGCTCAATCTTTGCACATTAGTTCAGCATGGCAGTACCGGAAGCGTCAGCATTTACCCACCCCGCGAGCATTGTAATTCACAGGGTGTGAATGACATGGGTTGCACCCCGGATTTTTTGCCGGGCTATCAGTCGCCGAAAAATTCCGCAACACTGGCAACGCAGGAAAACTTTGCAAAAGATTTGTTTCAAAACTGTATTAATGGTTCCATTAAGCTTCTGCTTATCTCTGGAGAAGACCCGTTGCAGTCTTATTACAAACCGCAATTGGTGAAAGAAGCATTACGTACCGTTCCCTTTCTGGTTGTCACCGATGTATTCATGACCGAAACCGCGAGAATGGCAGACTTGATTCTTCCCTCGTCAACCTTCGCAGAAAAAGAAGGTTCATTCACTAATATGTCGCGCCACGTTCAACGCGTTGCGCCAGCGGTTATACCGCAGGGATCGTCTAAACCTGACTTTGATATATTGATTGAGTTGGCATCGGCACTGGGAAAACCTTTCCAGAACACCGATATAACTAGTGTGCAACAAGAAATTGCCAGCAATACACCGGTCTACAAAAATGTATTTCCGGGCGACAAATCAACCCAGTGGAGCCCCGATTGTGGGGGCACGAACCCACAGTTTTATATAAACA
>JABIYR010000163.1 GCA_018702695.1 Nitrospina sp.
AGATATGGAAAACCGTCATCCGCCCACTGCTTCCAACCAACACGGATCATCGGATACTTATTCCGATAAGGACCGTAAGCTCGACGTGGGAATGTCATACCACGCAAACACATGCGTGGATTCCACGCCGCATCAGCTTGGTTACCATACAGATCGCGTACTTTGTGATGATCGTAGTTCTGCTCGATACGCATCAAGATGCCATTTCGTACGAATCCTCGTACGCGACACTGATGGGTATCGTTCGGCGAACAACAATACGTAAAAGAACGCTCATACTTATACTGATCGCGATAGACTTCTTCCCATCGCCTGTCAGGATACGACTCCAGCGGATTCCCTACTTTTACTACGGGTTTCAGCTGTGCCCCAACCCTCTTGCTCGTCAATGCCATAGCTGTCGCTACACCAGCACTTACCTGCAAGAATTTTCTTCTGTTTAGCCTCATAAATGATTCTCCTTATAAAACAAGACAAACATTACGGAGAGACTCTCTTAATTAAAACAGAGCTCCCCAACTACCAACACTGAACTACATACAAACTTTTAAAATACATCTAAACAAAACAACCTATAAAAACATCTAAACAAAACAACCTATAAAAACATCTAAACTATATTGAATCTATTAAGCTGATTTTCCAAAAAACTACCTAAACCATATCGAAACTAGTCTCTGCCATGAGAAAACCCATCACCCCTTTAAACAATCTCCCTATACATAAGCTTGGAAACCAAGGTGTGAATAATTCTGTTCAATCTCATTTCCTGACTATTGTTTCGGATCAATTACTTTCTTCCCTATTTTCTTGATTAGGCCAATTTATATGTAATTTTGAGCCTAATGTCAAGAAAATATGAAGCATAAAATGAGATAAGTATTATAGACGCATAGGCGAAACACCTACAGGGAAATATAATTTATGTCTCCCAGTCAATATGGTCCCTAAAAACTCTTATTTCACGCGAAATTTTCAAATTATTTTAAAATTTAATACTCCCTAACTCTTTTATTTTAAAAGTATTTCTTACAATCAACCCATTTTTAATATATACATTGAAAGTAATTAACATATAAAAACCCACTAAAATTATTCTGCAAAAATATTTATTCCCTAAAAAACTAAAATAACTGCAGTTATTTTCTTAAAAGTATTAAAAAGAGACCCACCTTCACTCCCTTCTTTTTCGGCTCAATTTAGTTATTCTAATAATCTTTCTTTATAATAATTTTGCCAATTAATTTTTTGACGATATAATCCTGCTTTTTCCATATGGGCTCTTAAACGTAATGAAGAAAAATCGTATCGCTATTTATCCGGGAACATTTGACCCGGTGACTTTTGGGCATATTGATATTATGAAGCGGGCTGTGAAACTGTTCGACCGACTCGTCGTTGCCGTAGCCTTGAACCCAAATAAAAACCCGTTATTTCCCATGGAAGAACGAGTTAAGTTTATTAAAAAAGAGACCCAAAAATTTAGTAAAATTAAAGTCATTCCTTTTGATAACCTACTGACCTCCTTGGCAAGTGCTGAGAAGGCGTCTGTAGTTATCAAGGGACTTCGGGCCATCAGTGATTTTGAATTCGAACTGCAAATGGGTCTCATGAACAGAAAACTCGATGAATCCCTTGAAACATTATTTATGATTCCCAGCCAGGAATTTTCTTTTTTAAGTTCAAACTTAGTCAAGGAAATCGCGCGGCATGGAGGCGATGTATCCAAACTGGTTCCTCGTGGAGTGAACAAGGAGTTGAAAAAATTTATCCGATGAAATTTTCTGAACGCATTCAAAATGTCAGCCCTTCAATGACTTTGGCAATTGATGCCAAAGCCCGAGAAATGAAAGCCCTTGGCGAAGATGTCATCGGCTTTGGTGCCGGAGAACCTGACTTCAATACACCCGAACACATCAAACAAGCAGGCATCCGGGCAATACAAGACAATCAAACCCGCTACACTCCTGTAGGCGGCAGTGTTCTTTTCAAAGAAGCCATCATCCATAAACTGCAACGCGATAACGGGTTGATTTATGAAACAAACCAAATTCTCGCTTCATCGGGTGCTAAGCAATCCTTTTATAATTTAGCGCAAGTGCTTTGGCAGGCAGGAGACGAGGTCATTATCCCGGCTCCTTATTGGGTATCTTTTCCTGACATGGTGACTTTGTCTGGAGCCCGGCCCGTTATCATTCATTCTGGGGCTGAGCAGAATTTTAAAGTCACTCCAGAGCAAATTGATAAAGCCGTCACCCCCAATACAAGGGCGATTGTAATCAATTCTCCTTCCAACCCAACTGGCTCTGCATACGACAAAGGGGAGTTAGAAAAACTGGCCGAATGTGCTTTGCGGCATGGCCTGTTAATTATCTCCGATGAAATTTATGAACAAATTGTTTTTGACGGATTTCAGCACACCAGCATTGCGTCTTTGAGCAAAGAAGTGCAAAAAAATTGTGTGGTGATCAACGGTGTTTCCAAAAGCTTTGCGATGACAGGCTGGAGAATCGGTTATATTGCCGCCGGAAATCCTGAGATTGTTAAACAAGTCAACAAACTGCAGGGGCAAAGTACATCCAACCCTTGCTCCGTATCGCAAGCGGCCAGCATCGAGGCGCTGAACGGGCCTTTGGATGAAGTGCATAAAATGGTTCGTGAGTTTGAAAAACGCCGCGATATCCTCGTCGGGCTTTTAAGGCAGATCCCTGGAGTCAGCTGCAACATGCCCACGGGTTCGTTTTATTCTTTTCCTGATTTTTCTGCTGTCTACGGAAAAAAAGATGCAACGGGGAAAATTTTGCAGGGGTCGTTAGATTTTACCGATTATTTATTATCGGCAGAAAAGGTTGCCATAGTCCCCGGAGTCGCTTTTGGGGCCGATGCTCACGCACGTTTATCGTTCGCCACCTCGCTAGAAAAAATTGAGGCTGGGGCGCATCGCATAAAAGAAGCTATCTCCAAACTTCAGTGATCACGGCCCGAATGGTGTCGGGTTCAATGAGCACCTGTTGCCCTTTGCTTCCTTTACTGTGGGGCCGTAGGCGTGGTGGGGTGGCTGTCTTTATAAGACTTAATTCTATCTTCGATTTTTGATCGACAGCGTTTGGCCTTACAGTTTCCCGTTCCCACTCCTAATTTTCTGCGCAGAGCCTCAAAGGTCAGCGAGCCTTCTTTAATGGCCGCCATGATGGTTCCCGCCTTGATGCTTCGGCACAGACATACCTTTTTGATGTCTTCTAAAAGTTGTTTTTTTATTTCCAAAATATATAGAGTTCCGGCTATGATTCTTACGCCAGATCATTTAGTTGTGACCATTGATATTTTTGCTACCATAAAGACTGTGTCTCTACCTTTACTCACACCTTTTAATATAAACCAGTATCATTGAAAAACCTAACGCTTAAAGAATCAAGTCCGTTTCTGCTCTCCGCCCTCAGCGGAGTTCTTCTGGTTCTTGTTTTCCCACGTTATAATGTTGAGCCTCTGGCCTGGTTTGCTCTGATCCCTCTTTTTTCGGCACTGGAAGCTAAAACCCCACAACGCTCCGCATTATTCGGTTTCATTACCGGGATGATTTTTTATACCTGGGGTTTACACTGGGTCAACAACACTCTCATTCATTACGGGAACCTTCCCCCAATTATAAGCTTCATGGTTCTGGGTCTGTTGGCCTCTTACCTTTCTTTCTATACGGCATTATTTTGTTATTTAATAAAAAGAGTCTGCAAAGAAAACCCCGTGTCATTGTTTCTTTTTGCTCCAGTTCTTTGGACCGCCTTGGAATACCTACGGTCTACCCATTCTGAATATGGGTTTTCTTGGTTGGGCTTGGGCTATTCTCAATTCCAAACCCTACCTATCATTCAAATGGCTGACATAACAGGAGTCTATGGCATCTCTTGGCTCATCATGTTGGTCAATGTCGGAATTTATTTAGCTTGGAAAACAGGGAGCAAACCCGAGGAAAAAAATATGGCTGTGCGGTTCTTATCCGTCACCGCCCTGACTTTTAGCTTATGCTGGGGCTATGGTAGCTTTGCCCTGAAACAGGACCTCCCAGAAAATAAATCGACTCTAACAATAGGGCTGATTCAGGGGAATATCGAACAGTTCATGAAATGGAACCCTGTTCACCAGAGTCAGGTCATAAACACCTATCGAGACCTGACTTTAGAAGCCGCTAAATCAAAACCTCAGTTGATAGTATGGCCAGAAACCGCCATGCCCTTTTACTACCAAGAAAGTGCAGGTGGAACCCAATTCATTCAAGAATTGGCGCGTCAGGCACAAACCCCCCTTTTATTCGGTAGCCCTCACAGAGAAAACAGAGATGGGCACACCATTCACTACAATAGTGCCTACTTGGTTTCTGAATTAGGTACGACACAGAACCGTTATGATAAGGTTCACCTCGTACCCTTTGGCGAGTTTGTGCCGTTTCGAAAGCTCTTATTTTTTGTCGAAAAGATGGTGGAAATGATCGGCGATTTTGGACGCGGAGAAAAAGCAGAGCCCTTCAAAGTTGCTGGTTATCTGGCAGGAGTTTCAATTTGTTATGAATTAATTTTTCCCGATCTCATCCGCCAATCAGTAAAAAATGGGGCTCAATTTTTAGTCAATATCACCAACGATGCTTGGTTTGGAAAAAGTGCAGCCAGTTACCAGCATATGAGCATGGGCGCGCTTCGCGCCGTGGAAAACCGTGTTCCCATTGTTCGCGCCGCCAACACCGGAATTTCTGGAACCATCGATGCGAACGGGGCACTTCGTGACGAAACCGAATTGTTTGTGCAAGCCGCTCAAATCACGCAAATCAGCCCTCGCCAACGAGAGCTCACCTTCTACAGTTCCTACGGCGATGTTTTCAGCGGTTTATGTCTGGCTCTGACACTTCTCCTGCCTTTTTTATGGCGAAAACCATGACCGGTAATTCACAGGTTCAGCAATTTTTGCAAGAGGCCATGGCCCACCTGCAACAGAATAATTTTCCAGAGGCCATGAATCGATTAGAAAAAGTGCTAGAAATCGAACCTGATGAGTTTGACGCCTTACATATTCTCGGTGTACTCGAACATAAACAAAGCCAATTCGATCGCGCTGAAGAGTTAATTCGGAAAGCTATTGCCGTCAATCCCAACTTTCCCGATGCGCATTATAATTTGGCTAAGGTATTGCAAGATCTTTCACAGCAAGAAGATGCCATCGCCTCTTACCAAACCGCTCTCACGTTAGCCCCCAATATGGATGTCGCGCATTTCAACCTTGGGCTGATTTTTTCAGAGCAAGAAAAATGGCAAGACGCTCAGAACTCTTTTCAACAAGCATTAACAATCAACTCCAATGACCCCGATTATTTATTCAACCTTGGCAATGTTTATGCACAACTAGAGCAATTTGACCTAGCTATCGACTGCTATGAAAAACTGGTGTTGCGTCACCCTTCCCAACATATTGCCTTCAATAATTTAGGCATTGCCTATCGCAAACGAGGACAGCTCGAACCAGCCATCGCGGCGTATCAACAGTCGATTCGTCTCTGCCCAGAATACGCCGATGCACATTTTAATTTGGGCAACGCCTTTGAAGAAACCCGGCAAATGCAACACGCGTCTGACAGTTACCAAAAAGCCATTGAACATAACCCCGATATGGCCGAGGCCTATAATAATCTTGGCAACGTGTTTTATGTTCTGAAAGATTTTGACAAAGCCCAACAAGCTTACGAAAAAACCTTGGCCTTACAACCTGAAAATGCGTTCTCCCGACATATGTTGAATTCGCTCACCGGGGTCGCCAGCGATACCGCGCCCGCTCAATATATCGAAGCCCTGTTTGATAAAGCGGCAGACGATTTTGAAGAACGCTTGGTGGACGATTTGAAATATAATTCGCCGGAAGAACTCAAAACCGAATTATTAAAACTACTGAACCCGCCACCACAATTTCAAAACACCCTAGACCTCGGTTGCGGCACAGGTCTATCGGGGGAATCATTTCGTACCATGACCGAATCTCTGGCAGGGGTAGACATTGCATCGAAGATGGTGGCATTGGCCCGGCAGAAAAAAATATACGACGATTTGCAGGTTGGCGAAATCATCCGCTACCTCGATCAGACCTCAACGCAATA
>JABIYR010000176.1 GCA_018702695.1 Nitrospina sp.
ACGTATCGTCTGTGGATAATTGTGGGGCCGGATCAAGAGGAAAATCCAGTGCTAATTGCGAATGCAACGTGATCGTTACCTGCGGCGGCGTATCGAAATTTTCGATAGCCACCTCTGCCTGCTGTTTTTCTCCACAACCGTATAAGAGCAGGCCGAGAAATAGCAAGCTATGCAAATAAGATCGTTTTTTATATAAGATCATAATTAACCATCGACTTCTAATGCTCACGACTTTAAAGAATATCCTATTATGAAACGCTAGACCTTAACTCAAGGCTGAAGCTTTCACTCTCGCACGCGCCAGCACCGCAAACAAAAAAAACCATTACCCCTAATAATTCAAGGCTTTACATTACACCCAAAAACTGTTAGTCTTCCAATATCACTTCAAAATCTAGCGCGAAAAAAGGAAGGATGTTCTTATGAGAAGCGGTTTACGTTCCCTTATAGATGTAAGGAATGTCAATTTCCTCAAAAAAAAACTCGAACAAGGGGAGATCACCCCAGAAGAGTGTAAAGAGGTCATGAAACGCTTGATTCTAAAAAAATACAATCGCATTAAAAACCGCAGTTTTCGCGCCAGTATCTTAGGCTTTGGCCGATCTTTAGAGACCAAAAGCTCCTAATAAAAAGTTTATTCCCCCAAAACCTACCTCATTTTTTCCAGCATTATTTTTTACAAATATCTGGAAAAAAAATAATCTCAGAAAATTGATCGCCCGCCGCAGATAGAGGTATAATACCGCCTGTTCTTCGGGCTAGACTCGTTAGAATTAATACAAGAATTTATTATACCCCACCGTGACATGTCTGACTTTTTCTGTCTCCATGTCCCAAAAGGGGAATAGGCTAAGGAGATCTGATGGGTTCAGACGATAGAGAAAAGGCATTGGAGCTGGCATTCACTCAAATTGAGAAACAATTTGGCAAAGGCTCAATCATGAAACTGGGCAAAGCCGAAAGCCTAAAGGGAATCGAGGTCATCCCGACTGGCTCAATTTCGCTCGATCATGCCTTGGGTGTAGGCGGGGTTCCACGAGGCCGAATTATCGAAATCTATGGCCCTGAAGGTTCAGGAAAAACCAGTTTAACGCTTCATGTCATTGCCGAAGCCCAAAAATTAGGAGGCGTTGCCGCATTCATTGATGCGGAACACGCCTTCGACCCTGAATATGCTGGCAACCTAGGAATTAACCTGGATGACCTGCTTCTATCTCAGCCCGATACCGGAGAGCAAGCATTGGAGATCGTCGAAGTGCTCGTTCGCAGTGGTGCGGTGGATGTGGTCATCGTTGACTCCGTAGCCGCCCTCGTCCCAAAATCAGAACTGGATGGAGATATGGGTGACTCTCATATGGGTCTGCAAGCCCGACTGATGTCACAAGCCATGCGTAAACTCGCTGGGGTCGTCAACAAATCCAAAACCAGCCTCATATTCATCAACCAGATACGAATGAAAATTGGCGTGATGTTTGGCAACCCCGAAACAACGACCGGCGGAAACGCGCTCAAATTTTACTCTTCTGTCCGCATGGATATTCGTCGTATTGCGGCTTTGAAGGATGGTGAGAATGTCATCGGCAACCGCACTCGCGTCAAAGTGGTTAAAAACAAGGTCGCACCTCCTTTTCGTCAGGTTGAGTTCGATATTATCTATGGCAAAGGCATCTCAAAATATGGTGACCTGCTCGACCTCGGTGTGGCTAACGATATCATTAATAAAAGTGGAACCTGGTTCTCTTATAACGAAACCCGCATTGGTCAAGGTCGCGAAAATTCCAAAAAGTTTTTGCAAGACAACCCTGACATGTCAGCAGAAATTGAAGGCCGATTGCGAGAAACCCTTGGTTTGACCCCCTCAACAAACGACGCAGTAGAAAACCCCGAGGAGTCGCCAGAAAAAGCAAAGAAGGCTGAAAAAAAATAAAATGCACCTCGACCTCTCTCTTAATGGAGAGAGGTCTTAAAGGGCAGAGGTCCCTAGCAAATAATCTTCAGGTCATACATTACCCATCACTCAAGGTTCCCATAAAAACCGATGCCGGATCGTGAAGCCCTAAAAACTGCCAAATTTCAGGCATTAAAATACCTCGCGTACCGTGACCGGAGCACAAAGGAGATGACTCTCTATCTGGGTAAAAAAAGTCATTCCCCCAATGTCATAGAAAAAACGTTGCAATACCTGACAGAAAAAAACTACCTCAACGACCCCCGCTTTGCCATGGAATGGGGACGATGGCGTGTTGAATCTAAAAAATTTGGGAAAATACGTTTGCACCATGAGCTTTCCGCCAAGGGGGTGGCCTCAAATATTATTACTGCGACTCTCGAGGTCCTTTATCATTCCAACCCTGAAAAGGATCTGGCTCTGGCCTGCGCCAATAAAAAATTAGCCACCTTGCATGATTTACAACCTGAAAAAAAAACTCGCCGATTAGCTCAATACCTTCAGCGCAGAGGCTTTTCCGCCGATATTATCTATGAAACGCTGAGGGCCTCTGCAATGAAAGGTGGAGAAGAATAGAATGGAATTCATTCATACAGCTCCGCACTCATTTTTAGTCGTGCTGGTGTTCGGCTTCGGGTTATTGATCGGAAGTTTCGCAAACGTGTGCATTCACCGTTTGCCTCGCAAGGAGTCCGTTGTATTTCCCGGGTCACATTGCCCGGCTTGTTCATCAGCCGTTCGTCCTTGGGACAATATTCCGGTGTTCAGTTATATTCTCCTTGGTGGAAAATGTCGGGATTGCGCAAAATCTATTTCCGCAATTTACCCAGCTATCGAGGCGATCACCGCCGCCTTACTGCTGGCTGGGTTTTTCAAATTCGGGATGTCTTTTGATTTTGCAGTCTATATCGTGGTCGCCCCTGCATTAGTCATTATCACGGCGATAGACATTGAGCATCAGATTATTCCCGATGTCATCACCCTTCCGGGTATTGTATTGGGGCTGGCGGTGGGAACCTATAGCATCGGATATATCGATTCTATGCTCGGTTTTTTTATCGGAGGCGGATTATTCTATTTACTCGCTGTCCTCAGTAATGGAGGCATGGGAGGCGGGGATATTAAATATATCGCGGCGGCAGGAGCTTGGTTGGGCTGGCAAAAAGTGCTATTGGTTATTTTCACTGGCGCGTTATTAGGGTCCATCGTCGGATTGTTTCAAATTGCAATGCAAAATAAATCAAGAAAGAGTCTGATTCCGTTTGGGCCTTTTCTCGCAGTCGGCACCCTGATCACATTATTTTATGGTGACTCGCTCATTCAGTTATACTTAGACTTTCTGGGATGGTAAAATTCTTAAAGAGAAGCGAAACATTCTAATCAGCAATGGGACTCAAACATGGAAAATGAAGACACCAAACAGCCAAGCGCAGAACCAACGTCTAATCCAGACCAGGAAGAGAACACCTCTTCTCTGGCAACCCTTGCTTCGGAAATAGAAACACTCAAGGAAAATGTTCAAAAGAGGAAAAGTGAAACTACCACATTGAGGATTCTTTTTTATACCGGTCTTGCGGTTTTACTGTTTGGCTTCATATATACCAATCAAACCTTGCAAAGAGCGCAATATAAAAGCATCGATTCGAGTGTAGGCCGACTACAAATTCAAGTGAGTCACACTCTACTTTTGCTGGAAAGAAAATTGCAAAGTGAAATTCTCGACCTGAGTACAAAAATGGAGGGTCGCACAGTCCCCGGCATCAACCATACGTTACAACGCATGAATCAGACTCTCGAACACCTTGAGCCAAAAACCACCTCGATGGGAATATTGATTGAAAGACTGCAAAGAAACTCGAATGAATTGATAAAGATGGTCGGCGATCTTAAAACCGAAAAAACTATGCCTCCTATGCCTTGACGGCGCGCGCAAAACTAATCAGGCGGAAGTAAAAATTTCTTCTATTTTTGCACAATGAATGGCTGAAGGTTTCCAGCCCACCGATTTCAAGTTCTCACCCACCTGAGCAGGGTTCTTAACGCCTACCAGAGCCGTTGTAAGCCCCTCTTGCCGCAATACCCAATTGATAGCCAATTGCGCACAGGTTCGCCCTTCTTCATCCGCAATGGCTTTTAAGCGATCCACCTTTGCAATATTCCTGCTGAACCCTTCGCCGGTAAATGTGCCGATGATGCCCTTACTCCTCCAGTCTTTAAACTTTGTATGCTTGTCATATTTCCCTGTCAGGACTCCTGAGGCAAGAGGACTGTATGCAATGATACCGATATTTTTTTCAAGGCAAACGGCCACGGTATCGTTCTGAATATCCCGCATCAGCAAACTAAACTCCGGTTGCAACGAAATGATATTGGCATATTGAAGCCCCTCTTCAATCTGTTTGGCTGAATAATTGCTGACACCAATATGACGAATCTTACCCTTCTCCTGAATTTCCAAAAGCGTCTCCATCGTCTCCTTCTGTTCCGTTTCCACATCCGGCCAATGCACCTGATAAAGGTCAATCACATCAGTATCAAGGCGCTTCAGACTTTGGTCCACTTCTTCCAAAATGGAGTTTCTACTCGCATCCTTACGTATCGAACCCAAGGCTTCTTTATCCCAACGCAGTCCACATTTTGTGGCAATGATGACTTTATCTCGAACCGGTTTGAGGGCTTTCCCGATCAACTCCTCAGAGTGACCAAAACCATAAACTGGAGCGGTATCAAAAAAATTAATTCCCAGATCAAACGCTTTTCTGATCGAATCCAACGACTTCGTGTGTCCCTCACTGTTCCAAAAGGGTGCGCCACCAATTCCCCATGCGCCATAACCCATTACCGATACGTTCAAGTCACTGCTTCCCAGTTTTCTATATTCCATGTCTTCCGCCAAAGTTAATTTTTAATTCAATGTATCGGGTTTTACCTAAAAACCGTTTCGTATTCCATGAGGTTACTATTATAATCTTTGAAGCACCTCATTAAATTTGATGTTTTCTTTTCGAGACCCAAGTTTTATCACTTCACTACACATGCCGCACGCTAAGTCTCGCTTTATAGAGCGGCCTCAAAAAATATAACTACCAAAATATGAAATCCTTATTACGCGTACTGAGTTATTTAAAGCCCTATCGAAAAGGAGTCGCGATGACTCTTTTTCTGGCTGTTTCAACCACCTTTCTGGATCTGGTTCCACCTTGGCTGATCAAAGTGGTTGTTGACAACCTAGTAGACAGCCAAGAATCTTTATGGATTTACGCACCCATTATAGGTTTAGCTGGCGTTTATTTGGCAAGAAACTTCACCAATCATCGCCGTATTATGATCAACAATAAAGTCGAGCAAAATGTGGTGTTCGATTTGCGCTCAGAAGTTTATCGGGCCTTGCAAAACTTATCATTGAGTTATTTTGAAAGCCGTTCTACCGGAGAATTGATGTCACGCGCCAACGATGATGTCAACTATGTCGAACGTATTTTTATTGATGGAGTGGAACAGGTTGTTACGGCAACCCTGACTCTCATCGGAATCTCCATCATTTTATTTTATATGCATTGGAAGCTGGCAATCGTGGCCCTACTTCCAATTCCTTTTCTGATTTATGGGGCATGGGTTTACACCTCCAAAGCGCACGAACAATATCATGTCGTGCGAAAACGAGCGGCAAAAATGAATGCCAAGCTACAGGATTCTATTTCTGGAATCCGTGAAACCGTTTCTTTCAATCGCCAGCCTTATGAGGTCAAGCAATTTGAAAAACGAAGCCGGGACTATTGCGATGGAACTTTGGCAGTCATGCGGTTGTGGGCTTTTTATTCCCCTTCCATGATGTTTCTTGGATCTCTGGGCACCGTTTTAATTCTCCTCTACGGAGTCGGGCTTGTGCAAGCTGGAGATATCACCATTGGTTCACTGGTCGCTTTTGTCGGCTATCTGGCCCTGTTTTATACTCCCATCAACCAACTGCATTCTGTCAACCACATGCTTCAACACGCATTAGCTTCTGGCGAACGACTGTTCGAAATCATCGACACAGTTCCTGAAGTTCAAGATTCATCGACTGCAATCGTTCCCGCCAAAAATGTTCAAGGCACCATTCAGTTCGACCGGGTCAATTTTTCTTATACCTCGGACAAACCCGCCCTGCAAGAGATTGACTTCAAAATCAACGCGGGTGAGAAGATCGCTCTGGTTGGGCATACTGGCAGTGGTAAGTCGACATTGGTGAAATTGCTGATGCGTTTCTATGACGTTGGTTCAGGCACTATTCTCATCGATGGCACCCCGATCAAAGATCTAAAGCTTTCCTACCTGCGCGATCAAATTGGCTTGGTCGCACAAGATCCTTTTTTATTCAATGGCACGGTTGCAGAAAATATACTTTACGGAAATATCGATGCCAGCCGCGAGCAGGTCATTTCTGCCGCCACCGCCGCCCACGCCGACCACTTCATCAATGACCTTGTAGATGGATACGACACGCAGGTGGGTGAACGAGGCATTAAACTTTCGGGGGGTGAAAAACATCGTATTGCCATCGCCCGGACCTTTTTGAAAAATCCACCCATATTGATTCTTGACGAAGCCACCTCATCAGTGGATACAGAAACCGAGCACCATATCAAACAAGCGCTTGATATCCTGACGGTTGGACGTTCCACTCTGATTATCGCGCACCGCTTGTCTACCTTGGAAGGAGCAGATCGTGTTCTGGTTATGAAGAAGGGGCAGCTGGTTGAAACAGGAATGCATGATGATTTGATCACCACCGACTCGGAATACGCTCAACTATTCCGCCAACAGATGCATGTTGAGCCTTAGCCTCATTCTCAGTAATGGGCTAGTGGTCCAGAAAAACTTGTACCATTTCTTCTAAAATCACATCGATGTCGGCTTTGATATTTTCTAAGCTGACTTCCTTCGTCAGTTGGACATTAGCCCAAGCTTTTTCTTTTAACTCGGGAACATTGATACTTTCTCCGCTACAACCCAATTGCAATGTATTGGCAATGATATCTGAAACATGGCAAAGCGATGCTTCAAACTGAAACAAAGGTGCATCGTCCGGGTTGTGATGATATTCCGTCACTTCTTGGTAAATCGGAGGAAGGTTCCACTCTCTTAATAGGGCCCCCCCAAGTTGAGCATGGTCGAAACCCAACTCGTTCATTTCAATTAAATGCACGGCTTTATTTTCAGATCGACTTCGAATTAGAAATTCCCAGTTACGATGAGGTATTTGTAGACACATGACCAGACGGCCAATGTCATGAAGCAAACCCGTGATAAAAAATCTTTCTGCATTCAGTTCGCCATTGTACACAGCCAGTTTTTTAGCGATCAGGCCACAGGCGATACTATGACGCCAATACGACTCCATATTTAAAACGGTGTCGGGTATGCCTTTAAATTTATCCATGACCCCTGTAGAAAGAACCAAATAACTCAGCTGTTCTGTTCCAACCACGCTTACTGCATGCGAAATTGTTTCTATTTTCTGTGAGAAATTATAAAAAGCGCTGTTCACAATCCTTAAAAGACGTGCCGTAAGCTGAGGGTCTTTTAACACCACTTTCTCAACCCTTTCAAACACCAAGTCCGGGTCTTCAACGGCTTCTCGAAACTCAGAGTAAACTCCTGGTAGCGTGGCCAGCGTGGGGTTATTCTCAACCAGTTCCATGAGCTCTATTCGAAAATCACGATCTTCTTTAGCCTTCATAATGAGGACCTCCACAGACAGTCAAGCAGAAACATAAATTTACATGGCAATGAACTTAAACATGATATACCAAAAGAACCTTTTGTCAATATCTGCATGCCGTAATTAACAAAATATTCCTGCCTGGATCACCACAACTAGCCCTTTATGGCTCAATTAGAACGTAATTACTAAAAAGAAGGTTCTGCTCAAACCATAAATGGGGGAATGAGGGGCAATCTGCTTCTATCAGGAGAACCTTTTCAGGCTCCCTCTTCGATTACCTTACCTATTTCGCGGAATTTTTTTTGTCGCAACTGGATTAACTCGTCGGTAGGAATTTGAATCAGTCGGTCGAGGTTTTTGCGCAGGGCTTTTTTCAAGCTGATGGCCGCCTGCTTATGATTTCGGTGGGCACCACCCAGAGGTTCGTGGACAATTTCATCAATCACTTTAAATTTTAAGAGGTCATTCGCGGTAATGCATAAGGCATCTGCGGCTTGTGTGATTTTGCTTTTATCACCCCAAAGAATCGAGGCGCAACCTTCAGGAGAAATCACAGAATAGACCGAATGCTCCAGCATCATGATATGATCGCCAACCCCAATCGCCAAAGCCCCGCCCGAGCCGCCCTCACCGATTACCACGCAAATGATAGGAACCTTAAGCTGGATAATGCTGAACATGTTGGTGGCAATCGCTTCAGACTGACCTTTCTCTTCGGCATCAATACCGGGGTAAGCCCCCGGCGTATCAATAAAGTTGATAACCGGAATATTATATTTTTCAGCCAATTTCATCAACCGAAGTGCTTTGCGATATCCGGCTGGTTGCGACATACCAAAGTTGCGCCTTATTTTTTCTTCGGTATCACGCCCCTTCTGTTGCCCGACCACCATCACAGACCGACCATCAAAACGAGCTAGCCCCGCAACAATAGAAGGGCCATAGCCCCCATGACGATCGCCGTGAAGCTCAAAAAAATCTTTGAAGGCAAGTTTCAAATAATCCAGAGAATAGGGCCGGTCAGGATGCCTTGCTACCAGGGTTTTGTCCCAACCTTTCAGGTTGGAATAGACATCATGCTTCATTCGACGCAGCTTTTTTTTGAGCTTTGCGATCTCATGCGTGATGTCGCCAACGCTATCATACATATGTGACATCGAAACCAGCTCGTGGACTTGCGTCTCAAGTGCAAAAATTTCGCGTTCAAATTCTAGAATCTGTACCATATTTCAACTTTTTTAAAGGGGTTGACCTTCTCATATATTATCATAAATAAAAATCGGCTTCCATCCACTGTTTTATGGGCACCAATCTTTCTAAACAAACTATTATTTTCAATAAAAACCAAAAATCGGGTGAGTCAGGTTTTTGAGTTTTTTAGAAGCATTCAACGCATTAGCTCCTTCGGTGCCAATTTTATTTTGCCCCAGCTTTAAAGACTCTAAATTGTCCATAATAGAAGATTTGGCTAACGCCCTCGCTCCATCATCTTCGATACGGTTAAAATTCAAATTCAGTTTCTTAAGCTTTTTCAAGGTCTGTGAACTCGCCAAGGCCTGCGCTCCGACATCGCCAATATTATTTTTGGACAAATTTAATGACACGAGGTTTTTTAAACGATCCGACTGTGCCAAAGCAATGACCGCCTTATCGGTCAAATCGTTATTACTTAAATCTAAGGTCTTCAGTTGCGACACATAAGGAAAGTCTAATAAGACCTGGACTCCAAAGTCTCCTATTAAACCCTCGCCCACTTGATCCAAACGGTTTTGGCGATGTAGCTCTTTAAAGCCTTCCATAAGCTGAAAACGTTTCCAAGCCTCTTTGCCATTTTTTGCAATCGGGTTGTATGCCAATTGAATATTATGGAGTTGCGGCAATTTCTTTGATTGCGTCAATGCCACCGCTCCCGGCCCTTTGATTTGGTTATAGTTCAGGTTCAACTCGTTCAGTTGAGTCAGCGTGTCTGAGTTTGCAATCGCCTTCACCCCTTCATCGGTGATCTCATTATGATAAAGGTTCAGTATTTTTAGGTTGGAAAAGGTGCTGGAGTTTGAAATTATTTCTGCACCCATATCTGTTATGAAATTATGCTCAAGATATAGGGCCTGCAAGTTTTTTAAATAAGGCGACTCAGCCAAAGCGCGAATACCGGCATCACTAACCTGAACCTTATATAAAACCAGAGTCCTCACCGTGCGAATTTGTGACGACTGAGCTAGAACATGTAACCCCGCATCCCCGAGGTATTTTTCATTGATACGCAGGGTCTTGTCATTCCGCTTGAGTTTTTTACCGATATATTTTTCTATCGCTGGCCCGGACATCGGAGCCGCACCCAAGGTAAAAACAATAAAAAAAGGAAGGATCAAAATCTTCCTGAGCAATGTATGCATAGACCTATCTTTTTGAATATGAACCGTTGCCAAAATAGCGCGGAGACACCACCCGATTAAGAGCTTGGAGGTTGGTTTTCAACCTCCTTCAATCGAACTTCCAAGTCACGAACTTTACGCGCCAGCTCAGGCAGTTTGGGTAAAACCGTCACATATTTCTTCCAATCTCCCAAGGGAACAGCAGGGCTCCCGCCGCACACTTTTCCACTTTCTATATTTCGAAACGTACCAGACTGAGCCGTGAGGGTGACTTGATCTCCTAATGTTACATGATCGGCGATGCCCACCTGCCCTGCCAACACAACATGATGCCCCAAGGTACAGGTTCCGGCTAGGCCAACCTGAGCTACCAAAATGGAATGTTCTCCAATCACACAGTTGTGTGCTACCTGAACCAGATTATCAATTTTCGTGCCCTGCTTGATGAGTGTTGTACCCATTGCCGCTCGATCGACAC
The DNA here is from genome assembly GCA_018702695.1 of Nitrospina sp. Lineage (GTDB taxonomy): Bacteria > Nitrospinota > Nitrospinia > Nitrospinales > VA-1 > LS-NOB. The sequence continues at coordinate 10,509 of JABIYR010000176.1, forward strand.
AGCTGTTTGCTCCGATCTCGACATGATCCTCGATAACCACTCGGCCTATTTGCTTAATTTTGTAGTGCGCGCCTTTTTCATCCAAAGTATAACCAAAACCATCGGCTCCAATCACCACCCCGGCATGAAGAATCACATGGTTCCCCAACTGGGTATCAGGGTAAAGCGTGACATTCGGGTAAACAGTCGCATTGCTTCCAATTCGGCAACGATCTCCGACAACCACACCGGGATACAAATGCACACGGTCTGCGATCTCCACATCATCGCCGATGCACACTCCGGCAGAAACGGTGACTTGCTCACCCAATTTAACATTGTCTCCAATCACAGCCCGTCCATGAATGCCCGGTTGAGGCTTCGGGTCGGGATGGAACGAGTTCAGTATACGCGCAAAGGCAAGTTCAGGGCTGGCCACAATAATTTGCGGAATCGGGGTCTTTAACCGTTCTTTCACCAACACGGCTGAAGCCTCTGAGCGATTCAAAGTATCGAGAAATTTATTTTTGCTGAGGAAGGTAATTTGCCCTCTCTCTACTTGCTCAATACCTCGCACTCCAGATATCTCGATCGAGCCATCACCTTCTAAAGTTCCCGCAACCAATTCAGCAAGCTTTTCCAGCTTCATGGCTTCCCCTTCCTTTATAATTAATCCTTTAATCCTATTTTCAAATAACCAGATCGCGTTGGATCGGGCCGACCTTCCCACCCACCAACTCCATCACTCTGTCTAGTTCCCCAGCAACGCGTTGACTGTGAGTGACAATGACAAATGTCTGCTTAAACTCCTGATTGAGCTTACGAATCAGGTCTAGCAATTGATCGCTGGCATGACGGTCTAGGTTCCCCGTTGGTTCATCGGCTAAAAGCAGATCGGGCTGATTCATAAGCCCTCTCGCAAGCGCGACCCGCTGGCTTTCCCCGCCCGACATTTCGCTCGGCTTGTGGTGCATACGATCTTTCATTCCCACTTCGCACAATAAATATTCGGCCCGCTCCTTTGCCAACTTTCTCTCCTGATTACGAATCATAGCTGGAAACATGGCATTTTCCAATGCAGTAAAATCGGGGAGCAAATTGAAAAACTGAAAAACAAACCCGATATGGCGATTGCGGAAATTGTCAAGATAACCGTTAGATTGTTTATAAACATCTTTTCCTCGAAACAAAACACTTCCTACCAACGGTTTGTCGAGCCCCCCCAGAACATGCAAAAGGGTGCTCTTCCCCACCCCCGATGCACCCACAATGCCGAGAATTTCTCCCGATAAAATCTTCAGGCTCATCTGGTCCAAAACACGAATCACCTCACGTTTTGTTTTGTAACTTTTATCCACGTTGACCGCTTCAATCAAGCAGGCTGGCTCGGCTGTTGCAGAGCTCAAATCACTCATAACGCAGACCCTCAGCCGGGTTCAAGCGAGAGGCTCTCCAAGCGGGATACAAGGAAGCCACAAAACAAATAACAATCGAAAACACCACGATCAAAAACGAATCGAAGTATTGTATCTCTGAGGGAATTTTATCCAAATAATAAACATCACTGGGAAAAGCCGTGATGCCGAACAGGTCTTCAATGAAACCAACAATTTCGTTTAGGTTTGGCACAATCGCAAAGCCTCCCACACAACCGACTGCCGTTCCCGTTAAACCAATTATCAAGCCCTGAAAACTAAATATTTTCATAATGCTCGATCGCGAGGCCCCCATAGATTTCAAAATTGCGATTTCCTTACTTTTCTCCATGACCACCATAAACAGAGTGCTAACAATATTAAATGCAGCCACCAGAATAATCAGGATCAAGATGATGAACATCACAATTTTTTCCAGCCTCAAGGCAGAAAATAAATTTTTATTCATCCGCATCCAGTCTCTGGCGTAATAAGGAAAGCCCAGAGTATCTTGGATGAGTGCGGCGACTTGATCAGCCTGATCGATATCTTTTACATGAATTTCAACGCCACTGACCCGACCTTTCATAGAGAAGAATTTCTGCGCCGAGTCGATAGAAATGAATGCTAGGTTGGAGTCGTACTCAAACATTCCTGATTCAAATAAACCCACCACTTCGAATAATTTGATTTTTGGAATCAAGCCCATGGGGGTTATCCTCGATGCGGGAGCAACCATAGACACTACATCATCCGCCTGTACCCTGAGCCGATGTGCCAGTTCCTTGCCGAGAATAATTCCATTACGGCGAGGTTTGCCAGATATTTTTTCTGGCGTGACCAACATTTTCAAACTGCCTTGCATCAGATTTTTTTCTAGATCCGACACACTGGCCTCTCGGCTAGGGTCTACACCGCGCACCACCACCCCCGCCGCATTGCCTCCTCGCGTCAACATCACTTGATTTAAGATAAAGGGAGCGACCGCACTCACGCCTTCAGTATTTTTTATTTTTGCAATGACGGCTTCATAATCATCCATTCCCGAGTCATTGATATTTGTAACCACAATATGACTGTTGGTGCCGAGAATTTTATCGCGCAAGTCTTTGCTGAACCCAGACATGACGGCAATGACCACAATCAATGCCATGACCCCCAACGCCACCCCCCCAATCGAAATCCAAGTATTGAGTGAAATGAAAATCTGGGTGCGTTTGGCTCTCAGGTGGCGGAGGCTGACAAAAAGTTCGTAGGACATAACAGGGGTGAATCCATCAATGATCGGTGACTTCCCGAATCAAGATTCCTTTTTTAATTGCGGGAAAAGAATAACGTCTCGTATAGACGGGCTGTCCGTCAGCAACATGACCAACCGATCAATCCCAATACCTTCCCCAGCTGTGGGGGGCATTCCATACTCGAGAGCGCGGATGAAGTCGTTGTCCATCCAATGAGCTTCATCATCACCCGCCTCACGTTCAGCAACTTGCTCTTCAAACCGTTGCTTCTGGTCAATCGGGTCGTTCAACTCGGTGTAGGCGTTGGCAATTTCTTTGCGACCGATGAACAACTCAAACCGTTCCACCAAGCTAGGGTCGTCCTCTTTTTTCTTTGAAAGCGGAGAAAGCTCAATCGGATAATCGGTGATGAAAGTCGGTTGCGCCAATTTGGGTTCGACAAAGTGGTCGAACAACTTAGCCGTGATTTTCACATGATGATCTTTCTTATCAAGAGAAACTTTATTCTCTAAAGCAAAAGCCACCGTTTTTTCAGGATCATCCAAAACCTCTTCTGCGATACCACCGATCTCAATCAGTGATTGTCGAAAAGTACAACGCCTAAAAGGCTGCGAAAAGTCTATCATCTCTTCTCGCATCTCATCGCCCGATTGCGAAGTGTAAGGAAATATATAGTTTTTTTCAGGAAAGACCTGCTTACAAATAAAACGAAACAAATCTTCTGTCAAATCCATCAGGTCATTATAATCAGCATAAGCGGTGTAAAATTCCACCATCGTGAATTCAGGGTTGTGCTCGGTGGAAATGCCTTCATTCCTAAAATTCCGATTGATCTCATAAACCCTGTCCATACCGCCCACCACCAGCCTTTTCAGATAAAGCTCTGGCGCAACACGGAGAAACAAGTCCATGTCCAGCGCATTGTGGTGCGTCTCAAAGGGCTTTGCCGTCGCCCCTCCCGGTATTGAATGCATCATGGGAGTTTCGACTTCTAAATATTCTCTCTCATTCAGATAATCGCGTAACGCCTGAACAATTTTACTTCTGGCGATGAAAACTTTTTTAACATCGGGGTTCACAATCAGGTCAACATAGCGTTGCCGATAGCGAAGCTCCACATCTTTCAAGCCGTGCCATTTTTCAGGAAGAGGCAGTAATGACTTTGAAAGCAACGTCACCTTACTGGAAAACACCGTCAACTCACCCGTTTTGGTTTTAGATATCCTGCCCTCAACACCAATGATATCGCCAATATCGAACTTACCGAATAATTCATAGTCCGCCTCGCCCAGCGCATTCTTATTGACAAAAACCTGAATATCGCCCGATGCATCTTTGACGTTAACAAAGGTGGTTTTGCCATGTTTGCGCCGGCTCATCATTCGCCCGGCAATGATATATTGCGAGTTTTTCTCATCCAACTCTTCCTTCGACATTTCTGAGTATTTTTCAGACAGGGCCAAAATGGTCGAGTTAACGTGAAACCGGTTGATATATGGAGAAATTCCCATGCCCCGGAGTTCAGCGAGTTTTTCGTGTCTGAGTTGAACCAGTCGTCCTAAATCTTCCATGCGATACCAATTCTATTATGATTTGAAGAAGCTCTGGGAAACCCAGAGCGGCCAGCCCGAAAACTATTTCAGGCTTATTTGGGTAGGGCCGTTCTTACCGGGCAAACTCCGTATAACGGGTTTCACGAACCACTGTAACTTTAATTTCCCCCGGATAGATCACCTCTTTTTCAATCCGCTTAGCCACATCTCGCGCCAAAATGCTGGATGACTGATCATCGATTCCGTTAGGCATGACAATGATTCTCACCTCACGACCTGCTTGAATGGCAAAGGTTTTTTGTACCCCTTTGAATGAGTCGCCAATCACTTCCAGCTGTGTCATACGTTTGATATAAGTTTCCAGCATTTCTCTTCGCGCCCCCGGTCGAGATGCGGAAATCGTATCACCTGCCGCCACGAGAACGGCATAAGGAGATTCCGCCTCACAATCTTCATGGTGGGCGGCAATGGCATTGAGAACAAAAGGGTGCTCGTTATAACGTTTTCCGATGTCAACGCCCAACTGGGTATGCGTACCATCCGTCTGATGATCAATGGCCTTGCCGATATCGTGCAACAAGCCAGCCCGTTTAGCTAACGCCACATTCAAGCCCAACTCCCCGGCAATGACTCCGCAGACAAACGCCACTTCCTGCACATGCTCCAAGACGTTCTGTGTGTAACTAGTGCGATATTTAAGCCGACCCAACAATTTAACCATCTCAGGATTAATATTATCGATGCCAACATTTATAACCGCTTGCTCCCCGGCTTCTTTAATCTGCTGGGTCACTTCTTTTTTGCATTTGTTGACGACATCTTCAATGCGTCCAGGGTGGATTCTGCCATCGAGGGTCAATTGCTCCAAGGCCCGACGAGCTACTTCGCGCCGAATTGGGTCAAAACCCGACAACACCACCGCACCCGGCGTGTCATCGATGATCAAATCAATGCCAGTTGCCTGTTCTAATGCACGAATATTCCTTCCTTCTCGACCAATGATGCGACCTTTGATGTCATCACTGGGCAGTTCCACCACCGATACGGTTGTCTCTGCCACATGGTCTGAGGCCAGCCTTTGAACAGCCATGGTAATCAGTCGGCAAGCTTCTGCATCAGCGCGTTGCTTCACATCTTCCTCGATTTTTTTCACTTCTCGCGCTGCATCCATCTTGGCTTCATCAACGATCTTATTCTTGACCTCTTCCCGTGCTTTATCAGCAGTGTAAGAACCGATCACTTCAAGCTTTTTTAACTCTTCCTGAATCAGGTTTTGGTATTCGCCTTTTTGCTGTTCAATGCCTTTTTCCAATTCAGCAAGCTTATTCTTTTGCGCCTCAATATCCTTCTCTCGGAACACAATTTTCTGGCTTTCAGTTTTAAAATCTCTTTCTTTTCTTTCCAGATCATTTTCCATCCGGCGGATGTTGTCTTGTTTCCCCTTCATTTCTTTTTCAAACTCGGCCTTCACGCCCAAAGCCTTTTCGCGTGCTTCAATCTCGGCAGATTTCAGCTTGTTCTCGACTTCCTTATCTGTTTCGTGAAGAAGTTTCTTGCCGCGTTCTTCTGCTTCTTTAATCTGATATTCAGAAAACATTTTACGCAAAAAATAACCAATGGCATAACCCACTGCCAAAGCCACAGACATCCCTATTATCAAACTTAAAAAATTAACCTTAATGGTAGTTAATATATGCATGGTAAAACCTCAATATTTCAAATAAACCTCTTACGCCTTCCGGTGGCTCAGCAGTTTATCGTATCGTTTTCAGAAACAATCTTTTGGACTCTTTCATCCCAAGGATTCTGAGGAACCGAACCCAAAATTTGAAACTCATAAGCCAATGCCAAACGAATCGACTTCTCAGGCACCTGCTTCAAAAGTTCGTCATAATATCCCCCGCCAAAACCAATTCGCCCGCCGGAATCATCAAATGCCAGTCCTGGCATGATGACAGCATCGATTTTTAACGGTGACACCACCCTACAATTGAGAGGGGAAGGTTCGCGAATAGCGTAACGCCCCAGCTCAAAATCCTGATCCATATCAGTCAATTCACAGACTTCCATCCGCCTCTCACCCGGTATCAATCGCGGCACATAAATCCGCTTACCGCCTTTGAGAGAACGCGTAATCATTTCATCGGTACGCACTTCATTGCCAAAGGAAAGATAAAACAACACATCTTGACAATTCGAAAATTTCCTACAATCAAACAGCCGATTCTCTATGGCTCGACTCAACCTAAAAACATCATCCCGGCTCATGGAATCGCGCCGCAACTTCATAGCCTGACGAATTGCAATTTTATCCATTTCCATCGGGAAACCAACCGCGTTCCTGCAAAGTTAGCGCCTGAGCATCAACCCGTATCAGGGCAACAAAAACCCACCCTAAACTATTGATATTTAAAGAAAACTAGAGGAGAGAACAACGACCGAAACCGACAAAGGGGAGGCTGGAAGCACACAGAACCCTATAGAAAGCGGAACCCATCTTGTGTGAATATATCTAAAAACGAAACAGATTTCACCGTCCCGCTCATAATTTTTGCTCCCAATTGGGTCCGGCTCTTAATTTTCCAGAACCGGATATATATACAGGCTCGCTCGGGTAATAACTCAACCCTCTAAAGCTCTTAAACATTCAAAAAATCCCCCCGTTCGTGCCGCGCATAAACTATTTTTTGAACCTGTCAAGGACAGGTGGGGTATCCGTGAACTGCTTCAGGCTTCTCTCCCAGAGAGAGCATGCTCACCACAGTCGATCCATCAACCCCGTTCACAAACTGTTGGCTCAAGAAATTAAATTCATACCCGAACACAACAGGGAGAAGTACTTTTAAATCTAGCACATCCTAACATAAAGCCCCAAGTCTCTCAAGGCCTATATAGCTCAAGAAATCCCTTACTTTTCAATATCTTGAAGCTCTTTATCCAGAACCCCGATCAGTTGCTGGAGTTTCTCATCGTCTGCATCGCCTCGAGTCTCGGCCTGCTTTTTCAACTCCATTAACTCCTGAGCAATATTGAGTGCAGTGAGGATAGCTAAGTCTAAGGTGGAAGTTTTACTCAGAGCATTTGCAAGCTCTTTCATTCGTGAATCTACATAACTCGCCACCTCTTCCGCGTCCACCTCTGGCGAAGAGCTTTTTAAGTTATAAGTCTTCCCATAAATTTGAATTTTTTTACGATTCGTCATTTTTCAATTCCACTCGGTCCGGTTTATCAGGTTATCAAAACTTACCGATTGAGCACTGTATTTTTTCCTGCATCAAGCTGGGTCAAACTTCTCCAGATTACTCAATAGCATTCGCACCTTAGCCCGTATGGTCTTCCGATCTTTTTCATTTTTTCGATTGAGGTTTTCTAATTGCAATAAACGGGTCTGGCTCCCCTGATGCAAGTTTTTATCAACCTTCAACGCCTCATTTTCACGTTGCAATTGCACCACTTCACGCGACAAGGCCTGATTTTCCTCTTTCAGGCGGCGGAACTCTTCCACCAGAGTCAACACACGTTCTTGCAGTAAGTCTATATTCGGCATGGCTTGAAGCGTAGCATCGGGTTATTAGGGTGTCAACAGCCCTTACTCCCTGAGTGAAGCACCCAACTCGCGTTTTAAAGTTTGAACAATGGTTTCGAATAATGGGTTGACCTCATCATCGGAAAGCGTCCTCTCAGCAGACTGAAAAGACAACGCATAAGTGAGACTTTTTTTATCCGCCTGAATTTTCTTGCCTTCAAAATGATCGTACAGAGTCACAGCTTGTATTAATGGACGACCTGTTTGAAGGATCAAGTCCGCGACATTTTGCGATGTCACAGACCGGTCCACTAAAATAGAAATATCTCGATACGTCTCGGGGAATTTAGGGATCGACTGAAACTGGAAAGAGGCTGAGTTTTCGAGCGTTCCCAAATCCACCTCTAAAGCATAAACCGCATGCCCCAAATCCCCAACCGCATTATTTTCCACTGTCATCTGCCCCAGATAACCCAATTCTCGCCCCCCTACGACTTGAACTCGAACCGACTTTCCCAGTTCTTGGTAAGGTTTATTATCCGGCGAGGTTACTAATTTTAAGCATAGATGTTCCGCAAGCGTTTCCAACACTCCTTTGAGGTCATAGAAGTCATACTCGCCACCTCTCGACTTCCATGGGGTGAGCTCATAGGGCCCTAGAACAATCGCCGAAAGCACCGCCTTCTCTTTACGCTTGCCTGAGGAATCCAAAAAGTAAACACTCCCCACCTCAAATAATTTAAGCGGTTTTTGCCCCTTGCTCAAATTAAGCCCTGCCGTTTTCAACAAACCGGGCAACAAGCTGGTGCGCATGGTGTCATATTCAGAACTCAACGGATTCTTCAACGTAATGAGTTGATCGGATTCGGAAGCAAAAGCGGTCTTGAACGCTTCCGCAGACTTGCGCTCTATAAAACTATAGTGAACCGTTTCAGCAAAACCAGCATAACAAAAAACCTCTCGTGCTTTTTTACTGATCGATTGTTTGGCCGACACCGTCACAGGTCGCACCTGTGCTAATGGGTACACGGTCGCTACCTTGTCAAAGCCATCAATTCGGGCAATTTCCTCGACCAAATCCACTTCGCGCGAAAGATCAGGCCGAAAACTGGGAATGCCTATCTCCATATTTTCAGAGGTGTGCGTGACCACCATACCAAGTCGGGTGAGCAAATTCTCGATCTGCTCCACGTTAAAGTCTGAGCCCAAAAGCTGGTTGACCCGCCCTACTCTTAACGCCACACGCCTTGGTTTCTCCTGCTCGGGGTAAATATCCACCCGCCCCGAACAAATCTCGCCTCCTGCCAGTTCTTTAATCAGAAGAACTGCTCTAGCCTGCGCCGAAATAACGCCACTCCAATCAACACCGCGCTCAAAGCGATATGAAGAGTCAGAACGCAAACCATATAGTTTAGCCCCCTTGCGAACCGTAGCAGGGTCAAAACAAGCACTCTCTAATACAATATGACGAGTCGATTCAGACACCTGACTATTTTTTCCGCCCATAATGCCCGCCAGAGCTATCGGCTTCTCGGCATCAGCAATGACCAGCGCACCCGACTCCAACTTCAGCTCAGTGCCATCTAGGCTGACAAAGGCTTCGCCTTTTTGTGCTCGGCGAACAATGATTTTTTGATCGGCTAACAAATCCCGGTCGAAGGCATGCAAAGGCTGACCGTATTCCATCATCACAAAATTGGTGATGTCTACAATATTGTTGATGGGGCGAAGACCAATGGCTGTCAATCTATCCTGCAGCCATTTTGGAGAAGGCCCCACCCGCACATTTTCGATAACCTGAGCGCAATATCGAGGACAAAGTTCAGGCTCTCTATTTTCAACGGTGATGCGATCCCCCACAGCAACCGTCCCGCTTTCAGACTCCACAAGCGTGAGAGGGTTGGGGACTTGCAAAGACTTGTTCAACAGCGCAGATACTTCACGCGCCACACCGATATGCGACAGGCAATAACCTCTATTCGGTGTCACATTCAGCTCGAGCACCTCGCATTTTTCTCCGTCAGGCAACGCAACGGTTTCGTGGCTTTCAATTTCCAACCCTGCCATCGTCAAAGCATGGCCTAATTCATCGACCGAAACATCAATTTCGGTATATTCTTTTAACCAATCAACTTGTACTTTCATGAAACTCTCGTAATGCCCCATCTACTAGAAGACAGGGTGGGATGATTTTATATTTATTCAAAGCCCGCCCGTAAACATTCACCACCTAGGCAAGCAAAGGCCTGTGTCAGAAAGATAAAAAAACAGCATTCTCTATGCTTACAAAACCGACTCGGAAAGATTATACCTCACTTAAAAATCGACTGGGCACAAAACCACACACCCTTATATCATTCTTTAGAAAACCTGAATTCACCCAAAAAAATATCTTTTTTCTTTCCCGTTTGATTGAATCGATTGAATTTTTCTATCCACGCAGGAATTTCCTCTTTTCCCAAACCCGACCTTTTTGCCAGAACGATTCGGTTGCGGTAGGCCATGGCATTCGTGGGGCTGACCTGAATGGCCTTTTTAAGTATGGCTCGCGCCTCTTCATATCGCTTCAGGTCGACCAACAAGGCTCCCATATTATTCAGAGCATAGGCATGTTCCGGGTCAATGACCAGTGCGCGGCGATAATATTTTTCCGCACAAATTATGTTCTCAATCTTAGCGCATTGGTCACCCGCCGCAACTTGCGCATAAGCGGTCAGCGGGTTCTGCCTCGCTACTCTATGCCAGTATGCATGCCCACTGGCGTAGAAAAATGAAGACAGAAAAGATAAGGAGGCCAGAAAAAATAACGCTCCCACCATCATCGCATTGACCTTGAAAGGTTGTCGCCGCCCCCAGTTCTCCAGCCCAATGGCAACCCCAACTATTACCGACATGGAAGGCAGATACAGATACCTATCCTGCCGAAAAACAGGAATAGGAATAATATTAGAAACAGGAAGCAACCAAACTACAAACCAACCGATTGCAAACATAACATACGGCTTGGAACGAAAATTTTTAACTACGTAAAAGCAGATTCCGACAAAAATCAAATACGCCAGAACAGCCTGTACATCGACTAAGGACAGGCTCTGACTGTAATACAACGGAGACAATTGGAATGGGAAAACCAGACTCACGGCATAATCCCAACAAACCCTTATGGCGTAGAACAAAGCAGTAGAAAAGCCCCGCCCGGCATCCACATTTTCCCCTACCACTGCATCCAGCGAACCCATCGTTGCCAGCCCGACAAGAATAGAAAGCAGAAAAAATGGGATTTTTTCCATCACCCGCCATTGCCTTTTCAGGACAAAAAAATCCAGCAATACAAAAATGCAAGGAAGCATGACCGATATGGACTTGCTAAATAAAGCCAGAATAAATGACAGCAGGCATAAATAATATTGACTGCGTCGAAACCGAAGACTCGTGGCATGTTGCAAATAAAACCATGTTGACAACAAGATGAAGAGCGACGAGAGCAGGTTTTTTCTCTCAGATATCCAGACCACCGACTCAACATGAATAGGATGAACCACAAAGATCAGGACGCTGAACCAAGCCGCTCTTTCGGGAACCTGTAATAATCTCAGAACCGCAAACAACAGGCAAACATTGGACGCATGCAAAATAACCTGAGTCAAGTGATACCCAAACGGGTCAAACCCCCACCAGGTAAAATCCCAGGAATAAGAAAGCAAATTAAGGGGAAGATAATCCCCAAAAAACAGATTGGAAAAAATAGCTATCGTGTTCGCCCATGAAATTTCATGGAGATAGGGATTGCGAAATATATACACAGTATCGTCAGAGGGCACTAAAAAATAGAACTCCAAAGACACGGAGTAAATCGCAAAACTGGCGAGAAAAAAAGTTGCGATGGGCAAGGCCCATTGTTTGAGATTAGAAACCATAAAATAAAAAGTCCGGTTGACCCTATATCTATGGGTCAGGTATTAGGAATTATCAAAAAAGATAACATAAGTTCCTTGCCAATGCGTTAATCCTCAGGCCGTGCTAACATGTGCTAAAAATTTTAAACGGCTACGTCCTCATGATAAAACTTACAGATGCTAAAATTCTATCGTTAATAAAGAAAAAGATCTCGCGCCCCATGAAGATCGCCGAGATTTCCAAGCACTTGGGCATACCCGAAACACAGAAGCGCGATTTTCGTAACCGTATAAAAGAATTGGCCGATCAAGGGACCCTGATAAAAATCCGAGGCGGACGTTATGGACTTCCTGATGAAATGAACCTAGTCTCAGGAAAACTACACGGCCACCCCAATGGTTTTGGTTTTGTCATTCCAGACAAAGAACATGACGATGTTTATGTCAACGCTCGCAATATGAACGAGGCCATGCATCAAGACCATGTGGTGGTACGGGTGGAGTCTGAACGTGAGCCGGGCAAACCAGCGGGCCGTGTCATACGCGTTCTCCAACGCAACACAACGCATCTCGTTGGAACCTATGAGACCTTCGGCAAAGACGGGTGGGTCATTCCCACCGAGGTCAAATATTTTCATGACGTTTTCATTCCGGGGAAAAACCGTAACGGGGCTAAAAATGGGCAAATCGTTCATATTGAAATCGACACCTTTCCAACCTCTCACAAACCGCCTATCGGGAGAGTAGTAGAAGTGCTGGGTGCCTCCAATGATCCCAATGTCGAAGTCCAGTCTATCTTCAGAAAACACGGGGTGCGCCAAGGCTTTCAGCCCGAAGTGCTCGATGAAGCTCATTATACCGGAACCACAGACCCGGCTGACCTTTTACAAGACCGAAAGGACTTCACAAAACTGGAGACCTTCACCATTGATGGCGAGCGTGCCAAAGATTTTGATGATGCCGTCTCTCTGGAACGTTTTGAAGGAGGATATCGACTGGGGGTTCATATCGCCGATGTCAGTCACTTCGTAAAAGAAAATTCCCATCTTGACCAAGAAGCCTTAGAGAGAGGAACCAGCATCTATTACGCCGATGGAGTCATACCGATGCTCCCCGTCTCTTTGTCAAACGAAGCCTGTAGCTTGAAACCCAATGAACCCCGCCTGACGCTCAGTGCTATCATGGACTTTGACCGTGAAGCCAATTTTATCGGCGGAACGCTTCACCCCTCGGTCATCAAAAGTCAGAGACGCTTCACCTATACCGAGGTTCATCGTTATCTGGAAGAGGGGAATGAGGATGAACCTTTAATGCCAACGCTGACCGAAATGCACCGTCTCAGCCAATTGCTTAGACATAAGCGATTTCAAACCGGCAGTGTCGACTTCCATGTGCCAGAACCAGAAATCCATATGGACCCCAGTGGTCAGGTTGACCGCATTGGCATCGCAGAGCACAACTCAGCCCATGAACTGATAGAAGAGTTCATGTTGGCCGCTAACCAATTCGTAGCCCTCCACCTGCACGAACGAGGCATTCCTTCTATCCATCGCATTCACGAAGCACCCGATCCCGAACGGCTTTTAGGGTTTAATGAATACATCTCTACATTTGGATTAAAAATTCCGTCCCCGGTCCGATCTACAGATTTTCAGGCCTTATTGAAAAAAATTGAGGGCCGCCCGGAGGAAAGAGTGGTCAACACACTTCTTCTTCGCACCATGAAGAAGGCGCGTTATTCCGAGTCAGACCCCGGTCATTTTTGCCTCGGGTTTCCTCATTATGCCCATTTCACATCACCGATCCGCCGCTACCCAGACCTCATCGTCCACCGAATCATCAAAAAGTATCTGAAACGCAAATGCTCTGCCAAAGAAAAGAAAGAACTTCTGTCTCGACTCACTGAGGTTTCAGAACAGTCCACCCACATGGAAATCAAAGCCATGGCAATCGGACGAGAAGTCACCGACCTACGGCGGACTCAGTTCATGGCAGATAAAATTGGACACCAGTTTCACGGCATCATTACCGGTGTGACCGGGTTCGGTTTTTTTGTCGAATTGGAAGAGGTTTTTGTCGAAGGGCTGGTCAAAATATCCAGCATCATGGACGATTATTATTTGTTCATCGAAACCGAGCACCGACTCATAGGGCAAAAACGCCACCGTAGTTTTAAAATTGGCGATCAGGTCAAAGTACGTGTGACAGGTGTCGATCTGGGGCGAAAACAAATTGACTTGGCTGTGCTAGGGCAGGTATGAGCGAAGACCGTGGTCGCGCCGACTTCACCGTCTCATTGCCATCTGCGGTTCGTCATCCTCTGCTATTATTTTTACTCGCCTACCTGAGCGGGCTTTGCATTTTTTTTCCTACAACGCGATTTTTCATTGCCCCTTATTTTTTACCGCTGAGTCTATTTCTTCTGGCGTTATTTATCCTGCATTACCAAACCCGGAAAACCACCTCCCAATATATCCTTATATTTTTTCTAGCTGGGCTTGGTTATCTGGCTCCCCTCCTGCCCGATATAACTCGCCCCTCTAACCATATTCTCAATCAAATTCAAGAGGGCCAAAGCACATCCGTGCAAGGAAAAATATTTGCACCTCCACGCATTCTCAAAGATAGAACCTATTATCGGTTGCAGTTGGAATCGTTAGGCACCCCCCCCGTTGCCACCTCTGGCACCGTGCGGGTGAGCGTCTACAAACCGCATGTCCCCTTTAAATCCGGAGACCGGGTTCGGTTACATAAAATACGACTGAAAATTCCTCGCAACTTTAAAAACCCCGGACGCTTCGACTATCACCATTATCTGAAGTGGCAAGGCATTGATGTCACCGGCAATATCTCTCGGCCTGAAACGATGGAGCCACTGGGGCAGTTTGACCTACCCACTTGGCAAACGGGTCTGCAAAAATTAAGAAGCCAACTTGTACATAGTATTGAGAAACTATTTCCTGGTGAAGTCGGCAATTTACTCAAAGCCATGGTTTTGGGAATGAAAGATTCGCTGTCACCTCAGGTTCGTGACAACTATATCGCCACCGGGCTAGCACACTTGATGGCAGTATCTGGCTTGCATATCGGGTTTGTCGCGGCGGCGAGCTATTTCATTCTCTGGCCAATCCTGTTCTATGGGCTTTTTCGGCTGAAACCCAACAGCGCCCGCGCCGGGCACGCAAGAAAGCTCACCGCATTTCTCTGCCTGATTCCGATTCTATTTTATATGCTGGTGGTTGGCCCCAAAATATCGTCTTTGCGAGCAGGCATCATGGTGAGTGCTTTGTTGATGGTCATTTTGGTAGACCGGCAAAGTAGTCTCTTCAATGTCTTTCTCACCGCTGGTTTCGCCATTCTGTTATGGAAACCCGAGTCGCTACTGGATGCAGGCTTTCAACTGTCTTTTTTGGCCGTGGGTGGAATCTTAGTCGTCTTCACTCTATTATCTCAGGTTAATGATAACCTGATTGCCAAGATGGGGGAACCCAGTTGGTCGCAAAAATTAATGCGTTCCACGCCCTCAACACCCGGCATGCAAGAATCCTTTTCACGAAAATTATTATTTCGCTTTGAGAAAATTTTTCTCGCCGGAGCTTTGGTGTCAGTCACCGTCACCGCCGCCACCTTGCCTGTTCTGGCTTATCAGTTCAATCAGATCAGTCTGGTTGGGGTCGTGTTGAATATTTTCATGGTACCGCTGGCCTCTATCCTGATCCCCACGGTATTGCTCCTGACTTTGATAGGAGTGGCATCCACAACTCTGGCCTCTTTATTCACAGCGCCTGTGATGGGGGTTGCCCAACTATTCTTATGGGTTCCGGAATTCTTTGCGAATTACCCTCTTGCCTCTTTAACGGTTCCGACACCTCCAGTAACATGGCTGATTTGGTATTTTTTGGCCCTCTTCAGCGGACTCCTGATTCTTAAGAGCCGAGCGCAAAACAAACCCATCCGTAAACGATGGGGGCTAGGGTTCGCCGTCGCCGCTTTGTTTACAGGGGTCTTGTTATGCTGGCCAAAAATATTTCAACTCCCGCATGACAACCTAGTGATCAGCGTATTGGATGTGGGGCAGGGAGAATCTCTTTGCATCGAGTTCCCCAACGGTCAAACCCTGATCATGGATGGCGGAGGATTTTATAAAAACCGGCTCGATGTGGGCAAGCGCGTGGTCGCACCGTTCTTATGGAAGCAAGGCATCCGCGACATTGATTATATGGTGGCCACCCATTCTGACAACGATCATATTCGCGGGTTGCACGCCCTGCTCGACCTCTTCCCCGTTAAAAATTTTTTAACGCTGGGTGAAAATAGTGTCGGCTGGCGACTTCGGAATTTAGAAAAAAAAGCTCACGAAAAGGGAGCCGAACTCCTTGCCTTAAACAGGCATCAACCCATTACCATTGGTGAGGTCCGGCTCATTCCTCTGCATCCCGGTGTGCCCCCAACCACTGATTCAAAACGTAGAATTGACAATGACCTTTCTTTAGTTCTGCGCCTCGAATACAAAAAATTTAGCATGTTATTCACCGCTGACATCGGTGAAAAAATAGAAACAATACTGGCGCAAACCCCTGAACAACTGAAAGCAGATATTCTAAAAGGGCCGCACCACGGCAGCCGATTTTCCAATTCCCTAAATTTTATCGAAGCTGTTGACCCGGATACGGTGATATTTTCCAGCGGTTATCTCAACCGCATGCACCACCCTCACCCCGAAACGCTAGAACGTTATCGCAAGGCCAGCGTTGAGATCAAACGCACTGACCTAAATGGGGCTGTGCAGATCATCACCAATGGCAACGGCTACGAGATACGTACGCATGAGAACCTGTAAGAAACAGCGTTGACAATTTTTCATCTGCCTATATATTGAGCCCTTACCCTGCTTGAAATATTTTGAAAAATCGAAAGTTTGCTCATGATATCGAAGCCGAAACAGCGGCCTAAAATTCTCATCGTGGATGACTCAAGGACCATTGTTGTCCTCATCAACTCCATTCTTAAAGAAGATTACGACACCGTCACCGCCAGTGATGGGCTTGAAGCCCTCAAAGTCAATCAACGCGAAAAACCTGACCTCATTCTCATGGATGTGGAAATGCCCAATATGAATGGGTACGAGGCCTGCACCCAAATCAAAGCGCAAAGCCAAAACACCTTCACGCCGGTCATCTTCATCACCAGCAAAGGCGATTTGCAGAGCATGAAAACCGGGCTTAAAGCAGGGGCCGAAGACTATTTGACCAAGCCTTTCGAGCCAGAAGAATTATTGGCCCGGGTTCAGGCAGTACTACGAACCAAAAAACTCTATAACCAGTTGATGGATGCCTATGCCCTCATTGACCACGAACGCGACACCATCGCTCGGATTCAAAAAAGCCTAATCTGTCAGGAGCTTCCCAGAATTCCCGGGTTCAATTTCTTCGCCGACTATCAGGCCTCGGCAAAAGCCAGCGGCGATTATTATGATTTCATTCGCATCGATGAGGACCATCTAGGCGTACTGGTGGCAGATGTTTCCGGTCACGGTTCACCGGCGGCTGTCATCATGGCGATGATGCGGGTGCTACTACGATCTTTTCTGGCCAAGATCCCCTCCCCAAAGGAAGTGTTGGAAACCCTCAACAGCACCCTTTGTGAAAATCAGGAGTCGGGACATTTCATCACCGCTTTTTATGGCGTCATTCATCTGCCCAGCCGAAAAATCAAATATGCCTCAGCCGGACACAACCCGCCTCTGCTCATCGACTATGCAACCGAAACCGTTCAACGCCTCAACACCCAAAAAGGCTTTCCGCTCATGATCCACTGCACCAACGAAATCGAAGAACGCGAAATCCCTATGCCCCCCAATAGCAAGTTGATCTGCTATACCGATGGCCTTACCGAAGCCCGAGGCCGAGGCACCGATATGTACGGCCTCGATCGGCTGGAAAAAAAATCGCTAACATTTGGTAAATCCCAAAATGCCAATGAATTGGGCTTGGCCCTTAAAAAAAATGCCGAAGAATTCATCGAAGGCTATGATTTTACTGACGATTTCACCTTAGTGATTGTGGAAGTAGAGAGTTAAGAACCAAAATAAAGAGACGCTCTGACCCTCTGCCCAGCAAATAGTTGTGATTTTTGGCATAATTTGTTATAAAGTTTGTTTATCTCAAACCTTAAAAATTGGCGCGAATTATCATGGCAAATGTTGAAAAACTGCAGGAACATCTCAAAAACGCTAAGTCTAAATTGGCAGATTCCAAAGGAAACGAGACAGAAGTCCGTAACCTGAAGAAGAAAACCAAACGATTAGCCAGAAAAACCAACAAAATCACTGCTACCGAAAAGATGGCTGAGCTGAAAAAGAAGAAGAAGAAAGATCGTAAGTCAGGTTCTTCAGATTAATCAGACCTCCCCTTTAACGAGGGGAATTATTTTCGGCAACGAATTCAGTGACTCCCTATTATAAAGAGGTATGCGGTGTCTTTTGATATTGAACATATGGCCACGCTGGCACGCCTGAGATTGTCTGCGGATGAAAAAGAGCGGCTCTCAGACCAATTGGGAACAGTTCTTGAGTATATTGAAAAACTCAAAGAGCTGAACACCGATGATGTAGAGCCAACAGCACATGTCTTAGGGCTTAGCAATGTGTTCCGTGAAGACGAACCGGCACAAACGCCTCTCGCTGTCCACAACCCCATATCCGACTCCCCTGCTCACGATAAGGGGCATTATGAAGTGCCTCAGGTTCTTTAACCAAAAGCCTTCGCTGACAAAACAGATTCAACACTTATTCTGATTTATAAACTGATATTTTTTAGATAGCCTCCTTTCATGCATCGCACTTCAATCACTCAGGCGCGGGAACTTCTGCAACAAAAAAAACTCAGTTCTGTGCAATTGACGGAGGCCGTGTTCGCGCGTATTGATCAGGTTGAAGAACAGGTTCAGGCTTTTGTTCATCTGACTCGTGAAAAAGCAATGCAACAGGCGCGTGAAGCCGATGCCAGAATCGCGGCGGGTGATGAGGCCCCTCTATTGGGCATTCCCATCGCGCTTAAAGACTTGATCTGCACTGAAGGCAGTCGCACCACTTGCGCATCAAAAATTTTGGATCAGTTTGTCCCGCCTTATAACTCTACTGTTGTCGAAAAACTAATTCAGGCCGGAGCGGTGATCGTGGGCAAAACCAATATGGATGAGTTTGCCATGGGTTCTTCTAACGAAAACTCCCATCATCACCCAACGAAAAATCCTTGGGCGCTAGACCGAGTACCAGGGGGCTCTAGCGGAGGTTCTTCTGCCGCCGTCGCGGCACACGAATGTGTGGCTTCTTTGGGCAGTGATACCGGTGGCTCCATCCGTCAGCCGGCCAGTTTTTGTGGCGTGACAGGATTGAAACCGACTTATGGCAGAGTGTCTCGGTTTGGCTTAGTCGCCTTTGCCTCATCATTAGATCAAATTGGGCCGTTGACAAAAACCGTTGCCGACTCCGCCACCTTGATGAACGTAATCGGCGGCAAAGACCCGCGCGACTCAACCTCGGCCAATGTCGCACTTCCTGATTTCACTCAAGCTCTGCAAAAAGATGTTCAGGGCATGAAACTCGGCATCCCCAAAGAATATTTCACCGGCGGAATCGACCCGAAAGTTGAAAAAGCCGTGCAAGAGGGAATTCGCACCCTCGAATCACTGGGCATGAAAACGGTGGAAGTTTCCCTGCCGCATCTCGATTATGCCGTCGCAACCTATTACATCATTGCCTGTGCTGAAGCCAGCACCAACCTTTCACGCTATGATGGGGTGAGATATGGTTATCGCACTGAGAAATCGGACAACCTCGTCAACATGTATGAAAACACGCGCGAAGAAGGGTTTGGCGAAGAAGTTAAACGACGCATCATTCTCGGAACCTTCGTACTCAGCTCTGGCTATTATGATGCCTATTACTTAAAAGCACAAAAAGTACGCACCTTGATCAAGCAGGATTTTGACAATGCGTTTGAGCAATGTGATGTAATCGCTTCACCTGTCACCCCTTACCCGGCTTTTAAGCTCGGGGAAAAGCTCAGTGACCCATTACAGATGTATCTGGCCGATATTTACACCATCTCCGCCAACCTTGCTGGCATACCGGGCATGTCCATTCCCTGTGGTTTTGCCGAGGGCCTCCCTGTGGGCTTGCAATTGATGGCCAAACATTTTGATGAAGCCAGCCTCATCACCACCGGACACAAATTCCAGCAAAACACCGATTTTCATACCAAAGAAGTGCCGCTTTAGCCTGCCATACTCTACTAGCCACCACGTCTCATCCGTATAGTTTTTTATACCTATTTCTTATGTTTTGAAAAGTATAGGGTGAATCACCACTTAACCCGAAGCTATTTCCGTTAAAATCGCAATCAACAAAAAATCACACAAAAACTTTCTCCACTTTTGCCTCAAAAGCCCCAATATATTTAAAATCTTCCAGCATATGTGCAAATATTAGACATAAATAAAATGATATACCTACAACAAATGAAGCGCATAGCTGCATTGTAAACCTAAGTTTACTCAAAGAGACCATTTTGAAAAATTGTTGGTACAAAAAATAAGTTCCACCTCACCCTGAAGTCTATAACTCCTTGCTAAACAACCAAGTGCCAAGATCCTTCGATCTTGGCACACTCCTTGCTATCTAGTAAGAACAATCTTTCCGCCTGTAAGACTAACACTGAAACAATCACTACATAAACATAATTATAGATAGCAAGGTTAGACCTAAAATTTCGAACTTGTCTTGAGGGTCTATTTTTTTCCTCAAACAATTAGTTTTATTTAACACGCTCGGTGAAGGCGCACTTCGCCTTTTATGAAAATCAATTCATATGAATATTAGCGGTGAAAAGAGGGCAAAAATTCATGGACGTTTTTAAAAATTTATCTATCGGTAAAAAAATAGGCGGGGGATTTTTAATCACCCTCATTATCATGGCCACTATTGTCGCACTCACCATGGGAAAAGTGAGTGACACCAAGGCGGTTACTGACCGTGTGGCTAAATTGCGCACGCCGACCGCCCTGACCACTGGAGACATGATGAATGGGATCAATCATTCACTCGCGGCTTTGAGAGGGTTCATGATCCTAGGTAAAGATAAGTTCAAAAAAGAACGGTCCATCGCGTGGGGCGAAGAAATCGAACCAGCTATGAAGTATATGGATAAAGTATCCGTCAACTGGACCGACCCTAAAAATGTCGAAAGCGTTAAAATTATCAAAAGCAAACTGGTTGAATTTAAACAATTCCAGAAGGAGATCGAAGATATTTCTTCATCAGGAGAAAATTTGCCCGCTACATAAATCCTGCTATCTGATGCAGCACCCAAAGCCAGTATTTTATTAACTAACATCACTAAAATTATCAACATCGAAGCAACATTGCCAGCCACTCCCGAACGCAAAGCTTTACTTGGCATGATGGCAGACATAAGGGGTACCACGGCCCGATCTTTGGCAAATATTCGAGCTTATCTACTATCGGGGAATTCAATATTTAAAGATCGCTTTGATGGCATGTGGACTAAAAACATCAAACGTTTTGGTGATCTAACCGCAAAAAAACATCTATTAAGCCCGAAACAACAAAAACTATTCACAGAGTTCACCGAAGCTCGAACCTTGTTTGCGCCTTTGCCACCAAAGATGTTTGAAATAAGAGGCGGGAATGGATGGAATGTAGCGAATAAATGGCTTGGCACCAAGGCCGCGCCCACTGCTTTTGCTATCAAAACTGAACTTAATAAAATGAAAGCCAGCCAGACGAAACTTCTCGAAAGTGATTTAATAAAATCTGACCAATTAGGTAATGATCTTCAGCAATTATTATGGACCCTTCTAATCATTGGCTTGGTATCAGGGGGTATTATTGCCTATCTAATAGTTAACGCTATCACCAAACCCCTGTCTCTAGCTGCTAACAAAATGCATGCTATATCCGGTGGGGACCTCAACCAACAACTGTTAGAGGTTACATCTAAAGACGAGACAGGACAGCTGTCGCAATGCTTCAACGATCTGCTCGCCAATATTAAGTCTCTTATCAGTCACACCCAAGAAATTCTAGCGGGCAACACGGATAACGATCAATTTGGTGTTAAAGGTGATTTCAACAGCTCGTTGCAAGAGATATTAAAGCAAGCTCGTGACCAAAAAGAAGCCGCTCTCGCTAAAGCTGAGCAGGATAGCAAAGCCGCATTTGAAGGGTACACCGCAAAAGCCAATACTCTTACAGGCACCATGACCTGTGATACAGATTTCAAGGTAATCAGTATGAACGAGGCGACAACAGTTATTTTGGAATCGGTTGAAAAAGATATTCCCAGTGGCATCAAAGTAAAAGATATCATCGGTCAAACCATCGACATATTCCACCAAAACCCAGCCGTCAACCGGAATTCCCTTAAAGCCCTTAAACCAGGTGCTATGGCCGAGGTGGTTGTCAAGCTAGGCGAAAAGATTCTACAAATCAACGCTTCCTGCATTGTTGATGATGGCGGAAATTGTTTAGGTTATCTGGCTGTCTGGCAGGACATCACAGAAACCCGAATGGCTCAAGAAAGGGAGCGAGTCGCCGCGGAAGAACTCAAACAAAAAGTAGACTCCATGCTCACTGTGGTTCAATCTGCCGCTCAAGGTGACCTGACAAAAGAGATCACTGTTGCCGGGCAAGACCCTATAGGGCAGATGGGTGATGGTCTTAAATAGTTCTTTTCAAGTCTGCGAAGCGACATTGGCAGTATCGGTGAAACCGCGCAATCTGTCAGTGCCGCCTCCGAAGAACTCACCTCTGTCAGCTCAAGTATGTCTACAAACGCCCAAGAAACTGCCGATCAAGCTGGTGTGGTTGCGGCCGCAAGTGAAGAAGTAGGAACCAATATCCAGACTGTAGCCACTGGTGCTGAAGAAATGAGTGCCAGCATTGGAGAAATATCTAATAATGCCACTCAGGCGGCGAGAGTCTCAACCGAGGCGGTCGAAATCGCCAGAACAACCAACAACACAATCGGTGCGCTTGGCGAAAGTTCAAAAGAGATTGGTGAAGTCGTAAAAGTGATCACCTCGATTGCAGAACAAACTAATCTCTTAGCCTTGAACGCAACCATCGAAGCCGCCCGAGCCGGTGAAGCCGGAAAAGGCTTTGCAGTTGTAGCTAACGAAGTAAAAGAGCTAGCCAATCAAACCGCGAAAGCGACTGAAGAGATCAACGGAAAAGTTCAAACCATTCAAGCGGACTCAAGCAACGCAGTAGATGCGATCGCTGAGATCAGTGAAGTTATCAATAAGATAAATGATATTTCCAGCACCATCGCCAGTGCCGTTGAAGAGCAAAGCGCGACAACCAACGAAATGACTCGCAATATTACCGAGGCCGCAAAAGGGGTCGGTGAAATTGCCCAGAATATATCGGGCGTTTCAAGTGCAGCCACATCAACGACAGAAGGGACTGGGGATACCAGTGAAGCCGCTGGAGAACTTGCAAAACTTTCCCTTAGCATGCAAAGCCTTGTATCCAAATTTAAAATCTAAGGCTTTGGCAAAAATAAAAAGCCTCTCGCCCATTCATGGGCGCGAGGCTTTACTGTATACGGTAATAAACAACACATCGACCTACTTCTCTGAAAATTCACAAGCATTCATTCTTGTCGCAAGCTCCTCGATAAATAGTTCAAGGTACTGCGGTGCGACCGCTGACAGGTGCGGTTGCAGGAGAACATTTTCTAGCCCCCATAACGGGGAGAGTTCGGGCAAAGGCTCTTCATTGAACACATCGAGATAGGCCCCAGCGATTCCACCTGATTTCAAGGCGAAATGCAGATCGCTCTCCTGAAAAATATTTCCCCTGCCAACATTATAAAAATAACAGGACTTTGGCAGGGCCGCAAAATGCTCCGGTTTTAAAATCCCTTCGGTCCCCTCCCCTCCCGGTAGAACGCAAATAAGATGATCGGTTTCTGCGAGAACCTTGTCACAGTTTTCAAAATTACAAATTCGGTCTAACGCGGAAAAATAATCGGGAGCCGGAGTTGGGGTTCTTTTAATTCCTGTAATCGTGCAACCAAAAGGTTTTAGCTTTTCAGCGATGGCATTGCCAATTCGTCCAAACCCCAAAATGGTGACTCGGCTGTTATAGAGCGAGCCAAGCTCTTGCGAAATTTTGATCCGCGCCCATTTTTTCTGCTCTTTCATTTTCATCGATAGCGGAAAAGCTTTCAAAAAATATAGCATCGCCCCGAGAACACTTTCAGCCATCAGGCTTCCGTGAAACCCGCCAAAGGAAAGTTGCAAATTTTCTTTGGCCTCCACGTCAATCCAGTCTTTTCCAGCCGCAGGCGTGGCAATGAGTTTCAAATGGGGTGCAGAACCCAACCAAGACTCCTTGAAAACCCACACAATCACCGCTTCTGCCTGAGGCAGGCGGTCTTTGAAGTCTTTCGAGTTTGCACAAACCTCCACATTCAAACCCGTCACCCGACTCTCTAATAAAGCCTTATGCTTGGCATTAAAATTCCAAGCCTCAACATGAGGGTGGGTTAAATAAACTAAAATATTTTTTATCGACAAAGCCTGCTCCCCAGATAACAGAGTTTTCACTCCTATTGGCTTGAAAAATCTCACATTCGACTGTGCACATAAGTTAACACTTTTATCTAATATCATAACGCCGAAAAAACAACCTCTTACGGCAACATCCCCTAAAGCAATGAAAAATTTGGACTTACTAGGACCATCTCATTTTGGCCCGGTTTTTGCTTTATATGATTTAAGTGATTACATAAATTTTTATCAAAAATGGGAGAGGGTCATGACACGAGTACAATTGGTGAGTAAATTATCGTTGCGAATGGATGTGAGCAAAAAAGAAGCCGATCTATATTTAACGGCATTTCTCGATTCAATCATGGAAACTTTACACAAAGATGGACGTGTGGTGGTTCAGGGATTTGGATCTTTTAAAGTCAATGAATACAAGGCACGAGTGGCAAAAAAACCCATGTCAGAGGAGTTAATTCAATTGCCAACACGACGTAAACCCAGTTTTCACGCGGGAAAAGAATTACGTGAAAGGGTGAATGAAGGAATGGACTTAGCCAATGAGGCCGTTGCAGTAATGAGCCGCGTAAGGGTTCCGGAAAATGTATTCAGCATTTCGGCGAGATAGTGCACCTTTCTCGATATAGGGAACAATCGATTTTGTTCCCAAAAAATGTGGTATGATGAGTTTTTCAGTCGCGACTCCTATTTACACTTAGGCGCATTGGGGAGTCCCTTCATCGGAGGAACCTCGGTATGGTCGACAATAGAAACACATGTAGCCAATGCGGTGAGCAAAGCATCATCAAAGGCGATATTGTTCTGAAAACCAGTAAGAGCAATGACCTGATCATGGTAGTTCGACAAGATCATGGGGTGGAGAAAAGTGTTCCCCTGCGGCCCAGCGTCTGTTGCCAATGTGGGTTCGTTGATTTTTATGTGCAGGACCCGACTAACTTAAAGATTTCTTCAGAAGATAAGCCCATCAACCCCGACTTTAAACAACGCCCCATACTAGAATCCGACTTTTAGCTCCCTCCCGAAGTTTAAGGGTTTGACTATTTTAAAAACATATTTGTGATAACCCTTGTATCATGCCCATTTTTGCGCAAGAATAGCCACAAAGCTTAAAAGTATCCTGTTCCGATTTTATTAAATTGAGTAATCAGGTTTTTAATTCGTTTTCTGCTTATGGTCGCACCTTCTAAAGATGAGATTCACCACCTTCTTTTAAAGCTTCACTCTTTAACAGGAATTGTACCGATTGGGGTTTTTCTTGTTATTCATATCTGTGTCAATTCCCTGCGCACAGTGGGAGCATGGCCCTACCAGCTCAGCATTGATGCCATAAACAACCTCCCATTTCTTCTAGTCATCGAAATCACATTTATATATATCCCACTGCTATTTCATTCTGTTATGGGGTTTTATGTCGTGAATCATGCCAAAACGAATGTGCATCGATACCGATATCCGCGTAATGCTCTTTACACAATGCAACGATTGTCAGGAGCCGTTGTTTTTGTTTTTCTGGTTTATCATTTAGGGACAACCGTCGCACCCAAGTTATGGGAAGGCAAACATCATTTTGAAGCGGCACCTTTTTTGATCGACATTATGAATGGTGAATTTAAAACCTGGCAGGGAATATTGATATATACCATTGGGGTGGTTTCAGCAACATTTCATTTTAGCAACGGCCTATGGGGTTTCTGTGTTTCCTGGGGAATTCTAATCGGTCCCAAAGCACAAAGAAATGGAGCCATTGTTTTCGCCATGGTTGGTTTAGCTCTTACGTTTCTAGGCTTGGCCACCATAGCAGAATTTAACATGAACCCGGTTCCTGTCGACGCAACGGTGTCGAGGTAAAACATGCTAAACAGAAAAAAGAAAATTGTCATCATTGGCGGGGGGCTAGCTGGGCTGGCACTGGCCATGAAGTTTTGTGAGCGCAATGGTGAAGTCACGGTCGTTTCTTATCAGTCTTTAAAACGCTCGCATTCGGTTTGCGCTCAAGGAGGTATCAATGCCGCCACAGATGCAAAAAACGAAGGTGATACCCCAGAAAAACATTTTTACGACACCATTAAAGGTGGAGACTTTCTCGCTCACCAACCTTTGGTTCGCGACATGTGCTATCAAGCCCCAACTATCATTCACCTGATGGATCGGATGGGCGTGGCATTCAACCGAACGGGTGAAGGGCATCTAGATTTTCGCCGATTTGGTGGCACACTTTATAATCGCACGGCATTTGCTGGTGCCACCACCGGGCAACAACTTGTCTATGCGCTCGACGAACAAGTCCGTCGCCACGTGCACGACGGTTCAGCCAAAACTTTGGAGTGGCATGAATATCTGGGTGCCGTTCTTGATTCGGAAGGCATCTGTCGCGGTGCGGTCATTCATGACCTGAGAACCGATGAAATCTATACCTTGGAAGCCGATGCCG
>JABIYR010000045.1 GCA_018702695.1 Nitrospina sp.
ACCACCAAAAACGATGTTTCCGAGAATTCGATGTACTCCAACCGGATTCCAGAGCGTAGAATGAATTACATGCCAGATGTTTCCGAGAAATCGACCTTGAGAGTCAACTCCACCCGGAGCCTGCATGAAAGTCGCCCATGAGTTAGCGAGGTACATAAGGATCGTACCAATGAGGTTCAGCAAAACAGACAAACTAACATGGACCCATTTCAGAAAGGGATCTTTGTCCATTTTGTCCCAGCCGTAATAATAAACATACAGCACACCAGATTCCGCCAAAAACATCAATGCATAAACATGCATTACGGGGCGAAAGATGCCAGCCATATACTTAAAGAAGCCGGGAAATAGAGTAATAAAGGTAAAAAGCAGAATACCACCGAGAATCGCTGTCCAGGAATAGGCTGTCAAGCTTACCTTCATCAAGTCATGCGCCAAGCGATCATATTTGGCTGCCATAACCGGATCATCTTCCCGAGACCGGATACCGATGAATTCAATCAACATACAGAAAATCGGAACCGCTAAAACAAAGCTACCGAAATAAAGATGCTGTTGATTCGCTACCCAGATCAGCATTCGACTGGGTGCAAATTCGTAATTGTTGTAATCCGACTCCCCTAATTCAGGAGCAGGAAAACCACTTACTGGACCTTTGAGCGGGTTTCCTTCCCAGTCCTTATAGAAAACGTCCTGGCCCCACTCAATCTCTGCTTCACCTTCGCCTTCGACGGCTTCTTCAGCCTGAACTTCTTTGGCGAACGCTTCCTCAGCAAAAACCTGCTCTGCAAATGCTTCTTTTGCAATTGCATCGCTGGCCATACTCGGGAGCAAATACATGGCCAAGGCCAGTACTAACCCCAATGAAAATGCCGATATGCTACGTTTATTTTTCCCCAACATTGTTTAACCTCCTTATTGGATCTGATCAGGATCCGTAGCTAGTAATACAAAACTATAAAAGGTACCAAATATTTTCATCAATCTAACTTCCTTTAAATTGAGCTACACACATAAATCTTAAAACCAAAAAAACTCTATTTTTTCACGATCAACAACAATGCAACAGCGAGTTTCTGGTTCAGCCGCAAACCAGCCCAAAACCTCACGAAAACCCGTAAATAACGGTTTTTGTTGGCCTTCCTGGTCTTCTGGCGATGCCTTTTATTTTGCGCACAAGTGCCCAAAATGATGGTGATTAGAACATAGCCTCTCGCAGGTGTCAAGTCAAAATCTACCCCTCAAACCCTGATAAAATAGCGTTTTCATAATTTTCTCTCTGCTTCAAAAGTTCGTATTTTGACTGCATTCGCGTGGGCACTTAAATCCTCCATTTCTGCTAACAATGTCACAATTTCGCTACATTTTTCCAACGCCGGTCGAGAATAGGAAATCAAGCTGGTTCGTTTGATGAAATCATACACTCCCAATGGTGACGAAAAGCGGGCTGTTCCACTCGTTGGCAAAACATGGTTAGGGCCTGCCAAATAATCTCCCACCGCTTCCGGTGTGTAATGCCCTAAAAACACGGCTCCGGCGTTATGAACTCGCTCTACCCAATAATCCGGGTCTGCCACAGCCAATTCTAAGTGCTCAGGAGCCAGTCGATTGGCTAAATCTACTGCTGACTCCAGAGATTCGGTCACCAGCAATCGGCATTGAGAGTCCAATGAGGCCTTCATGATCGTTTGACGGCTCAGAGTCTTCATCTGTTTTTCCAACTCCTGTTGCACCGCCTTCGCCAATTCTTCCTCTGGAGTCACCAGAATCGGAATCGCTTCCTCATCATGTTCTGCCTGAGATAACAAATCTGCCGCAACATAGGCCGGGTTCGCACTGTCATCGGCCACAATCAGAATTTCACTGGGACCAGCGATCATGTCAATGTCTACGATTCCAAATACCAGCCGTTTGGCTAGCGCGACAAATATATTTCCCGGTCCGACGATCTTGTCCACCCGCGGCACGGTGTCCGTCCCAAAAGCCATAGCCGCCACAGCCTGCGCCCCTCCAATCTTATAAATTTCTGTCACCCCTGCAATATCAGCGGCAACCAGAACGTGGGGACGGGTTTGCCCATCGGGAAATGGCGAACACATGACCACACGCTCCACCCCAGCCACTTTTGCTGGCACCGCGTTCATCAACACCGATGAAGGGTACGAAGCTTTTCCGCCCGGAACATAAATCCCGGCTATGGCAAGTGGCCTCACCATCTGCCCCAACGTGATACCTTCCTCCTCATAACGCCAAGACTCCTGTTTCTGGCGTTGATGAAAGAGGCGGATGCGTTTTTCTGCCTCCTTGAGCGCCTGAAGTTCCTTTTCGCTCACACCGGCATAGGCCTGCTGGATCTCCTCAGGTGTAACCCGAACCTGTTCAGCAGAAAGATTAATGCGGTCAAAACGATGCGTGTACTCCAGAACCGCAGAGTCCCCTCTTTCTTGCACATCTTTTAATATTTTACGAACCGTCTCATCGTGGGTGAATAAATCCATATTTGATCGGTTCTCTAACGCATCTATTACCGCCTGATAATCATGATCTGTGTATTTACAAATTTTCATCTTTATTCCTGCCCAATATAAAAAGGACACCTCTTAATGATTAGATATTATAATTTTCTCAATTTTTAGGGGTTTTTAGCACCTTACCCAGCAATCGCGCCGTTGCCCCCGCTTGCGCCAGCCCAGCCCGCTCCATGAGTTGCAAATGAGTATTGAAAAACTGTAAATCTTGTGGATTGTCGATATCATACCAAACTGGCAAAAGCTCTAAGTCTGCCCCCTCATGCATTAACCGTTCACAGGTTTCATGCAAAACATTCTCCTTCCCCCAAGTCACCCCTTCGAAAACTTCGGTCATTTTCCTGCACATGCCGATCAGGTAATAACCGCCATCGGTGCTCGGCCCCAAAATAAG
>JABIYR010000094.1 GCA_018702695.1 Nitrospina sp.
CAAGGCAACACCGCAAGGATTCGTATGCTTGATGATCACTGCGGCACCCTTATCAAACTCTTTGGTCAACTCCCAAGCGGCATTTAAATCGATATAATTATTAAAGGATAACTCTTTACCCTGAAGTTGTTGCGCCGCGATGATTTCACCGGACGAAAAAGAGCTTTCTTTATATAACGCGGCAGTCTGATGCGGGTTTTCACCATAGCGAAGGTCTTGCACCTTCTCAAAGGGTCGGGTCAACAAAGGCGGAAACTCAGCCCCATCATCCCATTTTTCGGTTAAATAAGTTGCGATCAAAGAATCATAACGAGCCGTGTGGGCGAACGCATCCCGACTCAATCGTCTTCGCGTTTCCAATGCCACCGCTCCGTCCTTCATTTCTCCTAAAACCTTGCTGTAGTCGGATGGGTTCACAATCACCACCACATCTTTGGAATTTTTTGCCGCCGACCTCAACATCGCAGGGCCACCAATATCAATATTCTCGATGGCATCTTCTAGGGAGCAATCTTTACGCGCTACGGTCTGTTCAAACGGGTACAGGTTGATCACTACGAGGTCTATAGGCCTGATACCGTGATCTTCCATGGCTTTAACATGTTCTGGCATATCTCTGCGAGCCAAAATTCCGCCGTGCACTCTTGGGTGAAGGGTTTTGATCCGCCCATCCATCATTTCAGGAAAGCCGGTATAGTCAGACACTTGAATGACAGGGATTCCCCCCTTGCGTAACAAGTCTGCCGTACCACCGGTGGATAAGATCTCAACACCGTATTTCTGGAGTTCCAGAGCAAAGTCTAATATACCAGTTTTATCCGATACGCTTATCAATGCCCTTTGAATGGCTTTCATCAAATAGAAAAAATATTAAGTTTACTGGGGAAGTTTTCTTTTAGGAGCCGGAGACTTTGATATCAGAAAGTCTGGCGTCAATGCATCTATCAACTTCAACGACCAGACTGGAAAAGAGCCGTAAGACTCCCAAAGCGCAGGTTCTTTTTTAGGAGATTGAGTTTCAGTTTTTTTTGGATCAGTCATCATTCTCCTCTCCATAGCTAAATCTAAAAGATTTCTGGCTTTCGGAATACAATTGAAGTGCGAAGTCTACACTTTTTCAGGCTAATTTAAAATAAAAAACCACCGGACACCCTACCAAGAGGTAATATTCTGCATTTAGCAGGCTCAAACGGCATTTTCTTTTCAAAAGTAAGCGGGTTTCACGGGGCTAGTTGGGTTTATTCTGGCCAACAACGGAAATACACAGGCCCTGAACGTATTGCCACTGCACGGGGCGAGTCAGATCAAGGCTCCCAAATTGGGCTGTGAGGTTTTTAGAACATTCAGCCAACAACTCCTTCAAACAAGCCTTATCCTCGTCCGTCCAGGCCATTGGAGTTTTCAATAATTCTTCCTCAAAAGCAACAAGTCGATCTTCATCGCAAACCTTTGCCTCACCTGGGTAGATATTGGGCAAAAATATCATCCCCAAAAAACTCCGCGCCGCCACATCGGCAAGCGGCTTACAAGACAATTGCCCGAATAAAACATTCTGTGCCAAGGTTGTCGCCACTAAGGTTATAAGGTTCAAAGCCTCCTGAGTATCTGGGTAATCATACTCCTCACGCAATGATGAAAATGCCGTATCGCTCAGCCCTAAACTCTGCCTTGTAAAACGGCTGTAAAATTTCCACCGATTTATAAAGTCAGTGACCGTCTGAATATCTTTAAGGGACTCAGGGTCACGCCAATTGAAGGAATCATCGAGAACTTCAGCCACTTGCGGAAACTGAAACGCCAAAGCCCCCAACCGCTCTTTATCGCTGGGTGAAATAAAATGCTCGATATAGGCCCCGTTCTCTTTAATAAAGGCACTGGCAGAAGATCGAACTTGCCGCAACTGTTCATAACCCACCTGAAAAAAAGATTGAATCCAAACCTGATCCAACAACGCCACACCTTTTTTCAAGTCGCCTTCTGCTCCCAGCTCCAAGCCAATATTTATATAGCCCAGTGTTTTTCTCAAAGCCCGCTGTCGAGCATCGGGCGACGACAGGTCAAACCCATCTGCCACAATGACCTTATTGGTCAAACACACCAGTTCCCACCGCAAAGCTTCAGTTCGGTCTTTGTTTTCCAGGTCATCGAGGCAACGGGCAAAAAATAGAGTGTCCTCCAAATGAGCCACCGAATACCGCGGTGCAAAACCAAATTGACTCATAGGGATATCTTGTCGTGAAAGCACGCGCAATTTTAATGTTTCCGGGTCCAATCGGCTATAAATCCCCATTGCTTCTTGCAGTTCAGGAATGCCTCTCTCGGAGGTGCGGTTCAAACGCCACTGATAAGCCTGTTCGAGGGTCGGGGTCACCGGGTCCCAGATTACGGCTTCCAACAAGTTGTATAGAACATTTTGGTCTCTTTCGATGAGCAGCAGAATGAGTTTTCTTATTGCTTTGCTGTCTTTAATTTTGAAAAAAATATCATAGACCCCGTCGGGAGAAAAATGTTCCAACCCGTCAATGCCCTCATAAGAGTCTGTCATCTCATCCTTCTTAAAGACTTTGATCATCGATTGGAAAAACACGACCTTCTGATCAAAGTCCTCATTCAGAAACCATTCCAGAGTTTCAGGGTCCTGACATTGATCCAGCAGAAGCACCCAGTCCAAAGCCCGTTGTGGTTGATATTTGTCACCTTGCCACCACTCCACATCAAAAAAATATTGCAGTTGATCCGAAGAGGCCATAGACAAAACCAGCAGAGAGTCTTCTTTCCCCACCACCGTTATCAGATTATAAATTTCTTCTACAGGAAGAGCCTGAGTCACCTCCAACGCTTTTTCAGAAAGCACAAGAATGTCTTGTTGCAAATAAGGGTCAAGGCCCAGAATGAGTTGCACCTGCTCCTCAACAGATAACCCTGATAAAATATTTTCAACTTTACGAGGCTCAGTTTTAAGCCACTCCACAGGAAAGGGTAAGGCTTCACCATCTAACGAATTTTGTTTATCGATATTATCAATCATATTTAAGCAGTCATTCCAATTTATGAAAACTATTAAGGGCGCAACATAATGGTTGTAAGAATTCTTCCCGTCTTTCCCTCACGCCGATAAGAAAACATTTGAGGCGAGGAACAACAAGTACAGTGATCCAGAGAAAACATATTTCCTTGCATAAGACCCGCTCTCTCTGCGTCCATTTTATTTATTGCTAACAAATCCAAATAATACTTGCCCGATGAACCAGGACGAAACCAATCTTTTGCATCTTTAAACTGTGTTTGAAACGGTTGCAAGCAATCCGCACCCACCTCATAACAACACCCGCCTATCGCAGGCCCAAATCCAACCATCAACTCTTCAGGACACGACCCATAGACAGAAACCATCTCCCTAACTACTTTAAAAAGAATGTTTTGTTCAGACCCTTTTCTTCCCGCGTGGATCGCTCCAATCACTTTTAACCGAGGGTCATAAATCAAAATAGGCAGACAGTCAGCGGTGAAAACACCGATGGCCTTGCCCACAAGATTCGTTAATAATGCATCGGCTTGAACTTGGACTATCTCGTTATGAGTGCGATCAGCATTTTCTAATATAAACACTTTATCACTATGAACCTGATCAACAACAACCGGGCGACGGTTTGCAATCCCCAAAGATTCTAAAAATATTTTTGAGTGGTCCTTTGTTTTTCCCGACCCATCACAGTCACGAAAATTAAATTCTTCAATACCCTCTTGATCGTTTTTAAAATAACGCGGGCTAATTCCATGAATCAATTCTGGAAAATTTTCGAACTGATTAAATTTTATTTTTTTTAACAATGTGTTCACGAAGAAAAATATCGGTTATTTTTCGAACTGTTTTCAAACTAGGAAAAAGCAGTTCAAGTATACTCGCAAAATTCAAAAAAAACCAAACAAGGCGTTTCCCCCTTTGTTTATACGGGTTTCCTTATGGCCTTTATAAATAGCACTCGCAACACCAACGCTCTCATTGCTCACCGCAATGTCACACATCTCTCGCAACATTAATTTTCATTAATATTCGCTTGACATCAAATGCTTATCGCATAAAATGATAATCGGTATTTGGGCGCTGAAACGAATACCGAAAGACGTAAGAAAGGAGATCTTGATGGCAACCAAGAAAAAAGTAGTTAAGAAAAAAGTAGTTAAGAAAAAAGTAGTTAAGAAAAAAGTAG
>JABIYR010000041.1 GCA_018702695.1 Nitrospina sp.
CGACAGGGAAGTTGGGACTTATATTAGCTTAAAAAGCAATCACTCACCGGGCAGGATATTGGAAAATTGAAACTCCTCAACCTTAAAACCCAATTGCATGTCGAATTTAGTCTCCCCCCATTGTTCGAGAGTGAGAAATTGTTTGCCCTGTTCATCTTCATAGTCCCAAGAAACAAAACTCAGACCTTCTTTTGAGCCATCGCGAAAAAACTCGCCAATATCATCCTCCTCAAACTGAAAAGCCTGTCCTTGCAACACCACTTTTTCAGGCGGGTCTTCGTTGCGCACGATTTCACCAGCAATATCACCTTCCAATTGCGAAATCGGTAGTTTGCGGCATAAACTCCATTCGACTTCGCCATCTTCTTCGCAACGCTCTAAAAACCAGGTTTCATTATTGACCTCTAACTCCCACTCATCCGTGACACCGCCTTCGTTCCATTGATATTGGTTGCAAGCGATGACGCGATAGGTTTTCATATCGTAATCAACCATGAAACCCTTTTTGAGCTTCGATAGCACCAAGTCTTCAATACGAAACTCTTCTTTACTGAGCGCTTCCTTTTTCTTTTTAAAAAAATCAAAAACCATGATTATTTGATATTCATTTTAGCTTTAAGAGCGGCAAGACTATCTGAGGCTCCCGGCATCGACGACCCTTCACCCAAGGCTTTATTGATTTCGTCATCAACGCTTTGCCCCGAATCGGCCATTTCACCGTAAGCTTGCGATAACGATTCATCTTCTTCGACTTTATTGCGCATTTTTTCAAGCATGGCAATGGTGCTGTCAGAACCGACTCTGGCAATTTGTGCATTCAATTTTTTTGTCGCGGCCGCTGTTTTGGATCGCGCACGCAGAGTGACCAAATCGTTTTCATAACGTTGAACCGTTGTGCGCAGTTTGTCCACATTGCGTTGTAATTGCAAAACCATGTTTTCTTGCGACGAAACCTCTTTACTGAGCCGTAAGGCTTCTTTGGCCGCATCTTCCTTGCGCGATAGAACCTCTGTTGCCAAACGCTCGGCTTCCGACATTTCCAAGGAGCCTTGCTCTGCTTTTTGCAATAAAGCCATCGCCTTACTTTCGTAATCAGCCGCCAGTTTCTTTTTGTTTTCCGCATCGTTTCTCATGCGGATCACCATGCCTTTGACTTGCGCCAGACTTTTCATCGATTCTTCTAGATCTTTTTTAAGATCGCGAATGCCCTGCTCTGTCATTTTGATCGGGTCTTCTAGCTTGTCCACGGCAGAATGAGCTTCCGCCTTACCCATGCGTAATATGCGTGTAAATAATCCGGCCATTGTTATCTCTCCATTACTTAAATTTTATTTATCCGCGTGCAAATTCAACCAGTTCGCCAGCATATTCTGCCAATGCCAGACTCAAGGCATCGATGCTTCCTTCCAATTCATTGCGATCTAGGTTTTCTAATTGCAGGGTATCTCGAAATAATAATGTGGTGCCTTCTTCATCGAGAACAAAAGCACCGTGAACCAAAGTACGATTGATTTGCAAAAGACGCTTGCAAAAGTCAGAAGAATCTTTCTGCATGGGTATGATGACCTGCTCGATAATCAGGATAGGAGCTTCACAATCGACCACCATATTGTTGATGCCGCGTTCATCGTCGTCAATGACCACCAGTTCTTCCTGAGGCTCCTCATGGCTTATGGTAAATCCCATATCCATGATGAAGTCTTTAACTTTTTCAAAATCGGACATTATTTTCTCCTCTTACTTTTTTAAAAATGCTGAATCCAGAGCTCGATACGCCTGCGTCAATTGGCGCGTGAGTTCCTCAGCAATCTGTTGTTTTTTTGGATCCGCGCCGTGAAGGTCTGGATGATATTTTTTCATCTGCGTTTTCCAGGCATTTTTTATCGTTGCCCGGTCTGAACCCACCGGTATTTCCAGATTAGCATAGAATTTTGCCAATGGGTCTTCCGGCGTATGAACACTCTGTTCACCTTGATTCGCATCAAAAAATTCTGCGGCATCCGTCTCTTTATTTTTCTGCGTCAAGTCGCTGAGTTCAGCACGCGCAATATTGTAGAGACGTTTAATCATGATGCCGTCGATAAAACCGGTAAATCAATAGCTGTTCGGCTAATAATGGAAATCCCACTTTCGGGATAAGTGTGAACAGTATAAAAGGTGTTCGTGTCTGAGTTCAAGGCCAAACCTGTAAAAGGCAGGGGTGTGCCCGAGTGCCCCGGAGCATGTATAAAGTCATGCGTCAAAACACCTGCGAGTGGAACCCCTTCCAATGAATCCGTAAAGGCTTGCATGGTATTAAAAACCCGAGGAACCGTCTCCACATTCACACGGTATACTAGGTTACCCGAATGATACTCCTGCTCATGAACTCGGCCCGGCAGTAGGCATATACGCTCCAAGGCTTGTTCCGGTAAATTTTCGTCAAAACAGGTTATAAATTCCGTGAGGCAATCGTTACCTCGGCGGCTGATCACCCGATGGCTTTTACCGATGATGTTGACCTCAAGCTCCACACCATTGCCCATTGCCCAGTGTGCCGTTTGAAAAATGCGCACAGGGTAATTCGGCACATCTTGGTACAAGCTAAAATAAATTGAATCAGTCATAATTATGGGGAAAACTTCAAAGGCAACTTGAATATAAAATCTAACGTATTTATTGTCTATATTAGAGGATTGTATAATGATTTGTTGGGAAATATGAACCCTCTCCCCTGATTCAGTTTTATGGCTGAAATTTTATGGGAGTTCCCGCAGACATCGGTGATATAAATTGCAAGAATGACAAATCTACAATTTCAGGAGAAGGCATTATGCGTACCTATTTTACAATTGCAGGAATATTTTTTTCACTGCTCTTTCTGAATGGTTGTTTCTTAACAAAACTGATTACCGTGCCAATGCGAGTCGGAGGAGCCGTGTTATCCATCGTTCCCCTAGCAGGGGATGCAGTGCATGACGCCATCGATGAAACCGCAGAGCAGATTGATAAAGC
>JABIYR010000064.1 GCA_018702695.1 Nitrospina sp.
AAAAGCATCCACCTCATAGTGAGTAGTCATTTTAAGAGCTGCCTATAGATATAAATGGATAAAATATTTAAGAAAATAGCGTAAAACGAATTATCTGATTGACCCTCAGGGTCATTATAAATATAATAACTCTCTCTAATTAATTGAATATTTTGCCCAAACTCGTATTTCTGAGGTTTCTTTGGTTTTTCTTGGGGGATTAAATAGCATGTACAGAAAAGAAATAAAGGTTTTGGATTGCACCATCCGTGATGGTGGCTTGATGAATAATCACCTTTTCAGCGACGATCTGGTTCGCAGAGTTTTTCAGGCTGTTAATCAATCAGGTGTTGACTATATCGAGCTCGGTTATAAGGCTGATGAAAACCAGTTCAAACGTGGTGAATTTGGCCCCATGAAATTTTGTTCTGAGGAAGACCTAGAAAATGTTATTGGCGATAGCGAAGTTAACTGCAAACTATCAGTCATGGCAGATATCGGTCGGTTCGATCCCAAAGCATTAGTTCCTAGATCAGAAAGTCGCGTGGATATGATGCGTGTTGCTTCTTATATAAAAGATATAGATAAAGCCATCGACTTGGTAAACACCTTGCACGCAAAGGGGTATGAAACCACGATCAATATCATGGCGGTATCACATGCCCGAGAACGTGAGTTGGATGAAGCCCTGGAACAGGTTGAAAAAGAAAGCGCCGTTGACGTTGTTTATTTAGTTGATAGTTTTGGTGCTCTATATTCTGAGCAGATTATTTATTTAGCTAAAAAATATAAGGCCGCATTACCAACCCGAGAGTTGGGTATTCATGCGCATAATAATCAACAATTGGCATTTGCGAACACCATCGAATCGGTGATTCAAAATATAAATTATCTCGATGGCACTATCTGGGGAATTGGTAGAGCGGCGGGGAACTGTCCTCTTGAATTATTATTAGGGTTTCTCAAAAATCCGAAATTTGACATTCGACCGATCCTGAAAGTTTTGCAAACCGACTTTGTTGAATTGCATAAAAGTATCGAGTGGGGTTACACGATTCCTTATATGATCACCGGGATATTAGACTTGCATCCTCGTGCTGGTATGAAGCTCAGAGGCTCTGAAAATAAAGACGATTATCTGGATTTTTACAATAAACTCACTTCAGAAGCTAACGTTTAAAAGTATTCATGTCAGGTTTTGATTTAGCTTTTTTCGAAAAAAAACCTGTATTAGGAATTCTTCGTGGCGTGGATGAAACATCCTTGCCGTGTGTGTTGGAAGCCGCATTTTCGGGTGGGCTTCGTTTTTTAGAAATCACACTCAACACTGCCAACGCATTTTCTTTAATCAAAATTGCGACTCAGCAATTTCCCGATTTTTGCATAGGTGCCGGAACGGTTCTAAACCTTCTGGCGGCTCAGCAGGCTATTCAAGCGGGGGCACAATTCATTGTTGCCCCTAGTTTGAATGATGAGGTCGCTGAATATTGCCGGCATAATAAAATTCCCTTCTTTCCTGGTGCTTTGACTCCTACAGAAGTTGAAAAGGCTTGGAATTCTGGAGCAACCATGGTCAAGGTTTTTCCTGCCTCACTGATGGGTCCTGAATATTTTAAGGTTTTAAAAGGGCCCTATGACACCATCAAATTAATGGCGGTCGGTGGCATTCGACTGGATACAATACCCCGTTATGTTTCCGCAGGGGCTTCAGCGTTGGCTCTAGGAGGTTCGATATTTTCTCCTCAACGTATGGCGAATCAGGAGTATCAAGCCATGCAAAAAGATATTACCGAATTTGTGCTTGCAGTAAATGAGAATTATTCTAATATATAAGAGTATCATCTTTAACGAATCACTCCAATTAGTAGGAGAGAACCGGAATGACCTTTGACTTTATGAAAGACTTTATGATGTTTGACGATGAAGAGCGGTTTGCAGGACTTTGTGAGCAGTTGGAAGATGTGATTCGAGATGTTGACGGCGGTGAAGGAAAGGTTTCTGAACTCGAAATTATGCAAGCCTTGGATTATGTGGGGTTTAATTTGTTTCGCGATAATTGGGAAGAGTATAAAAAAATGGATATGCTCAACCGCGACCAAGCTTTTTCACCGCGATCTAAAGGTAATGAGAAGCGTTATATTCATTAATCTTCAGTAGCCTTGTCTAACTCCCCTAAGTTTCCCATAAGCCGGTGCATCTTCTTGTCTAAGGTGTTTAGGTGGCGGCTTATTTCCGTGATTTCTTTTTTCTCTTGTTTCATATATACAAGCTGACATTTCTCGATATGCTCGGTGATATGTTCGATCATGTCATGAATTTCCTGACTCTCTGTTGAAAGTTCATTCGTTGTTTCGGTAATTTTAATCACTCGGTCTGCTGCCGAATCTTCTAAAAGTTTCGTTCTGTTTTTCAATTTAGCCCGGTAATAGGTGATAAGAATACCCGTCAGAGCCAGAACTATCAGCCCCAGCGTTGAAAGGTCTACCAGCATGAAAAAAAAGGAACCAAAAAAACGACCGGTATGAATCTCCGTTACCAGTTTGACAACATCCATTTTCATTTCATCCGCCGACAACTGATTGACCGCGCCACTTAAGTCAATATTTTCCCAAGTTTGACCTCCATTATTTGAAGCATACAGGCCTGATGTAGTCCCGACATATAAAGAACTGTCATTCAGTATTTCGATATGGCTGATTTCTATATCGACCGATGTCCCCAACTGATCATTATGGGTCTGTTCGAGTGAAGAGAGCATTTTCCAAGAATCGCCTCCATCTTGGCTCGAATAAAATTCATTGTCATAGGCTAAATAGATTCGTGATAAGTCAGAAGGCTGTACCAACATCGCATGGATGGGCTTGTTTTTAAAGTTGGCATCAAGAACCCAGTTACGCCCTGCATTGAAAGACTTATAAAGCCCTGTGTGAGTACGGGTGTATAGAAACTCAGGGTCAGTGTTCAGGGAGATAATACCTGTAATGGTTGGAACTTGGTTTTCCCAAACACGGCTCCATTCATGCCCCATATTTGTAGTACGAATGGTTCCATCGGTGCCGGAGGCATAGAGGATATTTGAATTCGCGGAAGAGAACTTGATCATCTGAATAGCGTGTTCCGTGTAAACCGTCTCCCAACTTTCTCCTGCATCTAAAGATTGATAGACACCTCCATCGGTGGCGGCAAACAAAACATTCGCATTTTTCGGGTGTAATGCTAGGTCGTTAATCTTTGTGTGAATTAACCCCGATGACTCATCAAACCATTCACTCCAATTGTCTCCTGCATCTTCAGATTTAAATATTCCCTGATTGGTTCCGGCATAAATAATGTCAGGTGAAATCGAATTTGTTGCGAGAGCATGAATATTAAAATCAAACAATCCCTGATTAATTTGCGCCCACGATTTTCCCGCATCCTGTGACCGGTAAACACCTATATTCGTCCCCGCATACAATGCAGAACCTGCAACCAATGATTGAATTGGGTGGCGAGTATGCTGAACCTGAAAATACTTTTCAGGTAAATACTTGCCGCTGATTTGCGCCCGGTCGATGCCAAATTCTTTCGGGTGCATTAACAAAAACCCAGACACCGAAAGAATTAGAATGAACACTAAGGACAAGATACCTATCCATTTATGAAGGACGCGGGTATTTTTAAATGAACGAATTTTCAAAATATTATCTAGTTAGTTTTTTTATCAAAAGCATTATTCGCCAGTTTCTCATACTCATCTTGTAGTTGATTTTCTACATGTTTCACATGGCCAAAAAGTTCGTGAATCTTCACATCAATTTCCTTCAAATGTTCGGACAATTCCTGCAAATCCTGATCGGGAGTGTCTTTCAGGAACACTTCACAGCGTTTGGCATGATGCGAGATATGCTCTACCAAATCATGCACTTGTGTTATATGGCCCTGAAGTTGTGAGGTCTCCTCCTGTAAATGGGTGGTCCCCAGTTCGGCTTTGATGATAAAGGTATAAATTAGGGCAAAAACAAAGGCCGCAAATAAAACACCTTGCCCTATGAAAGTTTCCCAAGTCGGGTACATTCCTAGCCAAGGGATACTGGGCAAGAAATTTGCGGCCGTCATGCCAAGTTGTTCACCCATTTGCAATTCATGCAAACCTTTTCCCATGAAAGTGAATGCCATGTAATACAAAAGAACGCTTGTGAATCCAAAAAACCATTTAATCGGAATTCGCAAACCCAAATTATTGATCAAATAAAACACCAATGCTAAAACCACGCAACCGGCTAAAAATCCCGGTAGTATGCCACCTGTACCTCCCTCAGCATACAAATAGAGGGCTTTGTAAAAAAGTACCGTTTCGAACCCTTCTCGATAAACAGATATGAATGCCACGGCGGCAAGGGTATAGGTATTGCCCTTCGATAAAGCCCCGCGCATATGTTTATTTATGTACTCCTGCCATCTTTTATTGTCGATTTTAGAAACCAACCAATAACTGACCCAGAATAGAATAAAGACGGCTACCAGCATGATCCAGCCTTCTAGAAGCTCCTGGCTTGCCATACTAAAATGTAGGATTTCATGAATGATGTATGCGGTGGCAAAACTGGCAAGAATGCCAAGTATCACACCCATATGAATCGATTTAACTCTGGATTGATTGCGGGATTTGACTAAAAATGCAATCAAGGCGGCTATGATTAGTATGGCCTCAAAACCTTCGCGAACGATTATCGAGAATGATTGTAAAAACATGGCGCTGAAGCCCACCTCATTGGTGAGTATCTCCAAACCTTTAGCCAGATTAAGGCTGATTTCTTTATGTAGCGACTCCACATGTTTTAACGGTGCGTTGCGCTTTATTTCACCGCGATAGCGACTGAAGGCCGATTCGAGGGTGATGCCTAAATTTTTGTCTTTGGTGATGAGATTTGATTCGATTTTTTCATAAATCAAATAGGCATCAAATGCCATTTCTGCCGCATCTTCTACCTGTCCGGCTTTATAAGTATCAAAACTTTTTTGAAGAGTGGCCTCGACATCTTTGACAACTTGACTGGTTGAATTGATCCCCGCCTCTTCAGACGACTCAATCGCCGCTATTTCTAAGTTAACGGGAGGGAGTTGAAGATTGGTGTTGGAAAATGATCTAAGATAATAAGTGACATCCCAGATCTGATTTTCCGACAAAACTCCGGCCCAACCCATCATAGAGGTGTTGGCGATGCCCACATTGATCACTTCAAAATTATCATACGCTATGGTGTTGGCATCACCAGTGAGCTCAGGGTTAGATAATATGGCGGGGGAGGGGGTGTATTGGCTCGACATGGGGCCATCACCATTGCCTTTTAGCCCGTGACATACTGAACAATTGGTCTCAAAAATCTTTTTACCATTTTCCATTGATATGGGAGTGATCGGGGTTTTGCTTATTTCTATGCTGAAAATTTCAAGCAATTCTGAATTGAGGCTATTGACTTCGCCCCATATAACTTGAGAATCCACTTTGGACTTAATTAAACCCTCCAGCTTGATCAAACGTTTACTCAACTCATTAGATTTTTCCGGAACTGAAATTTCAGGCGCAAC
>JABIYR010000134.1 GCA_018702695.1 Nitrospina sp.
ACAAAAAATAATTCCCGGTCTCAATTTAAGTGAGTTGTTTCAGAGATTATTCGCTAATAAAAAAAACACCTTCTTGTTTGAAAGCGGTAACGGGCCGAAAGAAACCGCCCACTATTCCTTAATGGGTGAAATCAGTTCCCGGATTTTAGAAATCACAGGTCAGCAGGCAAAATTGTTCTGCCAAAACGAACTGGTTTCAAGTTGGGATAATCCCCAACAGGCTTTGTCTTTATTAAATTTTGATGAAAACATTCAGCCAGTCGCTTACCTGCCTCATTTTTGGGGTGGTTGGGTAGGTTTTATGGGGTATGAAGCCGGTGTATGGTTTGAAAATTTACCCATTAGGGAACCCTCTGAGGAGGAGTTACCGGATCTTTTTTTCATGGAGGTGGAACGGTTTTATTTATATGATCATTTGACCGAAGAGTTCAAATTCATTCTTTCGCAAAAATCAGAAGGAAACTCTTTAACTTATGAAAATATCTGCGCCGACATTCAAACTACTTGGAATGAGCTGATTCCCCTTATTAAGGACATTTCAGAGAAACCGAGCTCCACATTTGCTCCAGTCAGGTCTTTGTCAGCAGGTGAATTGCAGTCCAATATGTCTTTGAATGACTATAGCGAACTAGTTGTGAAGGCGAAGCAATACATTCATGATGGAGATATTTATCAAGCTAATTTAGCGCAAAAATTCACCACACATTTTCCAGGAGAATCATTTCAACTTTACAAGAAGTTGATTCGGCTGAACCCGTCCCCTTTTTCGGGTTATTTGAATTATAAAAATTTCTCACTCATAAGTTCTT
Source organism: Nitrospina sp. (assembly GCA_018702695.1). GTDB lineage: Bacteria > Nitrospinota > Nitrospinia > Nitrospinales > VA-1 > LS-NOB. The sequence goes on from JABIYR010000134.1 coordinate 810, forward strand.
CTCCCGAACGACTGGTGAAAGTTGATGGTCATCAGGTAGAAACCCGGCCCATTGCAGGAACTCGGCCTCGGGGCAAGGAAGATGCTGAGGATATAGAGCTTTCAACCCAATTATTATTGAACCCGAAAGAACGTGCTGAGCATTTGATGTTGGTCGATTTGGAACGCAATGATTTAGGAAGAATTTGTCAGGATGGAACGGTTTCTGTTACCGATTTTATGTTTCTGGAAAAATATTCTCATGTTAGCCATATCGTTTCAAATATCGTTGGCCGCCTCAAACCGAAAACCAGTGTCTGCGATATTTTGAAATCGGTTTTTCCCGGAGGAACCATTACGGGCTGTCCCAAAATTCGTTGCATGGAAATCATTGCAGAACTGGAACCGATAAAAAGAGGCCCCTATTCGGGATCGTTTGGATATATTGGCTTTGGTTCTTATTTGGATTTAAATATTATAATACGTTCGATAATCGTGTGCGGTGAAATTGCGAGTTTTCATGTAGGTGCGGGCATTGTGGCAGACTCTAACCCGGAAAAAGAATATCAGGAAACTTTAGATAAAGCGGCGGCAATGATACAAGCTTTATCACAATAATTATGAAAACGACGATGCGCGACTCGATTGTATATCTAAACGGTTTATTTACCCCTCTCGAAAAAGCTCATATATCGATCATGGATAGGGGTTTCTGTTACGGCGATGGTTTGTTTGAAACCATGCGGGCTTGTAATGGAACTATTTTTAGGCTGGATCAGCATATAGATCGGCTGTTTAAATCTTTACCTTTGATTTTTCTAGATATTCCGATGACTCACAATGAAGTCAAGCATACCGTGCAGGAAACATTGAATAGAAATGATTTTGAAAACGCTATCATTCGATTGACGCTAACGCGCGGTGTTAACCGGACGGGATTTCAGATAGATCCCGATACAGCCCCAACTCTGGTGATTCATGCACGCCCCCATATCCCCAATATTGTTCATCAAAAGGGGGTTCAAATATCATTAATTAATACGGCCGCAAGCCGTTTGCCGGGTCTCAATAAAAATTTAAAATCTTGTAATTTCCTATTGAATATTTTGGTCCAAGAATTATCCCGGCAAAAAGGAAGCATGGAAGGCATTATTGTAGACCCAGACCTAGGTGTGACTGAAGGGGCGACCAGTAATATTTTTATCGTTAAAAATGGGGCTCTTAAAACCCCAAGTATGGACAACCTGATTCTAGAAGGTATCACTAGGCAGGTTGTTCTCGAAATCGCTCAAACCCATGATATCCCTATCGAACAATGTTCCTTAACCGCTGAGGAGGTTCTGACCGCTGACGAAGTGTTCATCACCAATTCGGGGATTGATATCGTTCCGGTGATTCAGGTAGACGAAATTATTATCGGCACTCATCAACCCGGTGATTTGACCTGTTTTTTGCGGAATAAATTTTTAAAATGCGTTGAAGCGTCCCATTAAACGTGGTAGTTTTTCATCTTTAATTATTTGGATAATCTTATGAGCCAACTAGAACGTTTTCATGACAACCCATCTGGGGTTATTACTGACACTAAATTCAAAAATCAATGGTTGCCGAAAGATTCGTGGGGAGACTTGGGGCAATGGCGAAACTTTGACGAAGCCCGCAGTTATGCCTTAACCATGAATCAGGTTTATGCAGGCAGTTACAACGATTGGCGTTTTCCCACGCGTGAAGAGGCAGAAGGTTTTTATGAAGAGACATTGAGCCAAAAGGATTGGGAAGGTAAGGACATTCATATCCATTCTTTATTTGTCACTCAATGCGCTCATTATATGTGGATCAGCGAAACCAACGATAATCAGGAAGCGGCTAGAATTAACCTCAGAAATGGGGAAGTCGAATGGGTCGCTAGTAGTAGTCGTGAGCATCAATCTGTTCGACTGGTTCGCGATATTTGACTCAGTTTTTATATATCTTGCCAGATAAGTGCCCAGAAATCTTGCGAGTTCATAGTACTGAATAGACCCGAAGTGTAAGTGTCGCTCATCACGACACGCTCTTCAACTCTGTCCTGCTTGGCACTGACAATCTTCACATCCGCATGTTTGGTTTTGGTAAAACCATTAAAGAGTGAACCTGAAAGAGTGGGTTCTAAATCCAGCGGGAATTTTCGGGCAAGTCTAATGCCCACTCCGTGTAAGTCAACGCATAATATGCCATTGTCCACCCAGCACTCAATGCTTTGATCTTCTTCTTTGCCAGTCGCAAATATTTTATTTCCTGATCGGATGGCATGAACCGGGCCAGTTGTCCCTTTGCACCAAATTTTACCTGAATCCTGAATTTCTTGCATCGTCTCTGAACAACCTCTGTGTTATTGATTGTAGATGGTTTCTCTGCTGTAAACTTTGACTTGATCTATATTTTATATCATAATTTTAGTAATAATTTCCCTTCCCGTGGGGTTGAATTCGTTGAGTGATCAATTTTTAAACCGTCTAGAAAATGAAATAAAAATCCTCCAAGATAAGAACCTTTATCGCGAGGTACGGCTTTACCCCAATAGTCGGCTTAACCTTTGCTCCAACGATTATTTTCAGTTGCGCAAGCACCCACAAGTTACTGCGGGCAGTATTAAAGCCTGTGAAGATTATGGGACTGGCAGTGGCGGTTCTCCCCTACTCTCAGGATACCTTCCCTGCCATCAAAGTTTGTTAGATCAGCTACGTCAATGGAAGCATAAGTCTTACGGAATGTTATTGAACTCTGGTTTCATGGCCAATCAAGCGGTTTTAAAACATCTTCCGGGTAAAAATGATCTGATACTGGCTGATAAATTGATCCATAACTCCATTGCCCAAGGCCTCATGCAGGGTCAAGCTCGGTTTAAACGATATCAGCATTTAGATTTAAACCATTTGCGCGATTTATTGGAAGCAAATTTCCATTCTTACGAGACCGTTTTTGTGGTGACAGAAAGTATTTTTAGCATGGATGGAGATTATCCAGATTTAAGGAAACTGGTAGAACTGAAACAGCAATACCCATTTGTTTTGATTCTTGATGAAGCACACGGCACAGGAGTGTTCGGTGCAACCGGAGCGGGTTTGGCTGAAGAAATGCAAGTGCAAAGTCATGTAGATATTATCATTGGCACATTGGGGAAATCGTTGGCCAGTATGGGGGCTTATATTCTATCTGATTCACCCATCGTCATAGATTATCTAATAAATCGAGCTGGTGAATTCATCTACTCAACATTTTTATCACCAGCTCAAGTTGGGGCCGCTGAAAGTGCATTAAAAATATTGCAATCGGGGCAAGACCAACGACGGGCTCTGCAAAAAATATCGAAGCAATTTAGAGAGATCATGAACTTAGAGGATCAAACAACAAATGAGCACCCCTCCCCAATTGTCCCCATTGTAATTGGTGACCCGATAAGAACTCTTGAATTGAGGAATTATTTGCTACAAAAAGGTGTTATGGTAGGGGCAATTAGACCGCCTACGGTGCCTCCACAGACATCAAGACTGAGGGTGTCTTTGCATACAGGAATAACCGAAGAAAACCTCGTGGAGTTGGGAAGCCTAATCAAGCCATGGATAACCTCTTAACCATCACCGCAATTTCTGGATGGGCTATTCCTCAAAAATGGTTCCAGAAAGAAATTCTTACGGCCTTTCCAGGTTCCAGGATCGAGGTGATTTATCCAGAAAACCCTGAAAGTAATGAGGAGGCTGAAAAAAATCTACGCCGATATCCGGCGGACCTTTATATCGGCTACTCCCTAGGAAGTTTATGGTTACTCAAATATAAAGATCTATTACCAATGACCGCAAAAAAGGCCTTACTAGCCCCTATTTTGTCATTTTTGGATAAAGATGGCTTAGGGGGCACGACTTCTGAAACTCAATTGAATTATCTGTCCAGACAAATGAAGCAAAATCCCGACAGTTCTTCCTGCCTTAAACAGTTTTTCTCGTACTCCAAGCTCCCCTACCCAGAAAACCTGATTGACGAACTTCCTAGTAGGGATATTTTATTGAAGGGTTTGGATTTTCTGAAAACCTGTCGAGTTAAGGGTGAAGACAGCAAAATATTTTTGTCCATATTGGGAGAAGATGATATTTTTGTAGATGGGAAGATGCTCCAAACACATATTCCCCATCTAGATATTATTCAAGGTGTTGGACATGCCCCAGGAAAATTGCTCAATCGTCTGGCATGGCATTTGAAGTGTGGAAAATATAATTCATGAAAATATTTGGCATAAATTTTAATCATTCGCCGAGCTCTAAAAATCCGATCACGGTGGCGATTTGTGACTTTAAAAAAAGTCAGGGTCTGTCTGTGTCCAGGGTTGAACTTTTATGCTCTTTGAAAGAATTTGAAACTTTCTTACAGCAGAAAGGCCCTTGGTTCGCGGGCGTCAATTTCCCTCTCGGTCAGCCAAGCCAGTTTCTGCAATCCATGAAACTCCCCCAAAAATGGAGCGGTTATATTAAAGACATAAACCGCTGGAAACTTGATGGTTACCAAAAGAAAGTTTTAAAATTCAAAAAAAAATTGGCCACTGGTTCGAAGGAACCTCAGCGTATAACAGATACCTTGGCAGGTTCCGGAAGCCCTTTAACGTTCAATAAAAAACAAACGGCCCATCATTTTTTTGAAGGCACTCATTGTTTGATACGCTCGGGTGCATCCATTCTTCCTTGTAATATTAAAGTAGATAAACGCGTTGTGCTAGAGACCTACCCTGATCTAGTGGCTAAACGATTTGCCGTCCATGCTATTGGGGCTAAGGCCAAAAACGTAGACATAGAAAATCTTCACAAAGAAATTATAAAAGGGCTGGAAACACCTGAATTTGAACGAGACTTTAAATTTAAAATATTTTTGGATGACAGCCTCAAACTAAAATGTGTCGAAGAATCTAACGGTGCAATATTAAATGCGGTTTTAATTTCAGCTCAAGTTGCATGGGCCTATAGCGAAGGAAAACCCAATTATGGGATTCCTGATATTCAGCACCCTAATATCCAGACTGAAGGATGGATCGTTGACCCCAGTCTGGTTAACGATTTAGTTAAACCCAAAAATCGTTTTGGAAGTGAACTGGCTGAGTTCATCCAAAAAGGTGGGTTGGATACTAAAAGGTCTTTCAACCTAATGGGTCATATTCAAAGGTTATCTAATATAGGGCGAGCGTTGTCGGGTGAGCGAAACTTGATGGCCTTATTAGAAACCATTGTGAATGAAGCCCGGAGCCTGACTTTGGCCGATGGCGGGACGCTCTATATTCTTAAAGATGACTTACTGCATTTTAAAATTGTTCAAAATGAATCTTTGAATATCACTATGGGCGGTGTCACCGGTGTTGAGATCACCTTCCCACCCTTGGAGAATAAAGAGTCCAATGTTTCTTCCTATGTGGCTATAAAAAACATCTCTGTCAATATTCCCGATGTTTATAACTATAAACCGTTTGATTTCACCGGCCCTAAAAAATTTGATGCCAAGACAGGGTATCGAACCAAATCAATGCTTGTGGTTCCACTGACCAATCATGAAGATGAGGTCATAGGAGTTTTGCAACTTTTAAATGCTAGAGATGTGAATGACAAAAAAAAGGTGATTCCTTTTTCACCCGATTATGAAAGCCTTGTTGAGTCACTCGCTTCTCAGGCGGCTGTTGCCGTCAGCAATGCTTCCCTTATTAATGAGTTGAAAACTGCCCATCAAACACTCATTGGAGCTAGAGATAGGGCCGAAGACGCGAGCCGGGCAAAAAGTAATTTCCTCGCCAATATGAGTCACGAGCTACGCACCCCCATGAATGCGATCATTGGATATAGCGAAATGCTTATAGAAGATGCGGAGGAAGAAGGTCTGGATGAATTTGAAGCCGACTTGCAAAATATTTGCTCATCAGGAAAACACCTATTGGGCTTAATCAATGAGATTCTAGACCTTTCTAAGATAGAAGCCGGCAAGATGGAAATATTTTTAAAAAGTTTCGACATCGCTAAACTGGTGAAGGATGTAGAGGAAACTATACATCCAATGGCTGAGAAAAGGTCTAACAAATTATTGATTGATTGCTCAGATAATATTGGTTTTATGGAAGCGGATGAAACACGAGTGCGACAAATGCTTCACAATCTTTTAAGCAACGCTTGTAAATTTACCGACAAGGGAACGGTGACCTTAAAAGTCACGCGTATTACTGTTGAAGGCATAGATTGGGTTCGGTTTGATATCATTGATACAGGCATGGGCATACCCAGTGAATCCATAAAACATTTGTTCCATGAATTTTCGCAAATCGATAATTCCTCCACCCGCGAATTTGGCGGAACAGGTTTGGGTTTAGCAATCAGTAAAAGATTTTGTCTGATGATGGGTGGCGATATAACGGTTGAAAGTGTAATAGGTGAAGGTTCAACCTTTACCATTGAAATGCCAGTTAAAGTCGTGACTAAAGCGAAACTTCGACGCCGAGCCAGTGACCGTTAACTCGTTTTTTTATCATAATTAATTCCACAAATCTTAGGAAATATTTCTTGAGCCTCAATGATCACCCCTTGGTAAATGATGACAGCCTAATAAATAGTTTTTCTAAATACGCCAAAAGTTATGATCGTTATGCACAACTGCAAAAATCTATGGCAAAAAGACTTGCGGCATTCCTTCCCAATCCATTACCGAGCCATATTCTAGAAATCGGTTGTGGTACAGGGCTTTTCACACGACATTTGTTAACTCAAGCCCTTGGACAACTTACACTGAATGACATTGCGCCCGGAATGCTTGAGATATTACAGCGTTCATTGGAGTTACCAAAAAACACAATAATCGCATCGGGAAATGCTGAACGAATCCAATTTGAAAAGGTAGACCTTATTTGTGCTAATGCTGTTTTTCAATGGTTTCAAACGCCTCAGGAAACATTAAAAATGTTGAACCAGTCTTTAAGAGAGAGGGGCCAAATGATTTTCAGTACTTTTGGCCCCAAAACATTAATTGAATTTCGTGAAGCGGCTGATTTAACCAACCCTATTGAGCTTTATAAAAATACGACTTGGAAAAAAATGATACAAGATTCGGGTTTTAGAATAAAGTCTAGCGACGTGGAAGTTCGAAAAATATTTTTTTCCAATGCTCTGACTTTATTAAAAAACTTACAACAAATTGGTGCGGCCCCAGTTCGCATGGCTAAAACAGGTGGGCTTAGAAAATTAATACGCGACTATGATTCGAAATTCTCAACCTCTCAAGGTGTGTATGCAACTTGGGAATTGTATTATTATTCCATCATCAATGAAAATTGAAATGCTTTACTCGGATCAATGTTTATTCTTTTATAACGGTTTTATATTCACCGAAAACCAATATTGATCAATGAGTGACTCCCTCGCAAATAAAAACCTAACATTATTGAAGCGACTCCATCCGTCGCTTTATACAATAATTGCACCTGCAAAAGTTTCCCTTTCTTATGAACCCATAATCTCTAAATCTGGAGCTTTATCTCTCAGTCACCGTGACTCAATGGGAGTGAAAAAACAGGTTTATAGTCTCTATGACCCAATCGCAGAGGCTTCTCGTCACCTAGAATCATTAGAAATTGAAAAATTCACCAACTTTATTGTTTTAGGTTTCGGTTTGGGGCATCAGGTTACGGAGTTAATCAAGAAAACATCCAGCCGTTCAAATATTTATATCTTCGAAAAAGATCCTGAACTTATAGCTTTAGCAATTCGTGAAATCGATTTGTCCAATATATTAAATCATTCTAGGGTCAAACTTTTTGTAGATGTTAAAACCCATTCGCTGGTTTCTTTGTTGGAAACCATTCAAACAGATTTCAGCCTAAATGAATATCGCGTCATTTCGCAAAAATCTTTGGTTGATTTCAACCGTGAATATTATGGAAGTTTAAAGACCGAAATAGAGGCAATTTTTAAGAAGTCAGAAATCAATTTAAAAACCCAAGTGATCCACTCTAAGCAGTATTGCAAAAATATTTTTTCAAACCTCACCCGTTTTTTGGACAGTCCTGGCATTATTCAATTAAAAGAGGGATTGCCTGATATTCCGGTTGTCATATGTTCGGCCGGGCCTTCACTGGATAAGAATATTCAACTGCTTAAATCTTCACGAAACAAATTCTTTTTAGCCGCTGTCGGAACTGCTTTGAAACCACTTCTCCGTAATGGAATTAGACCGGATGTGGTTTTTTCGATAGATCCCGATGCTCTAACCATCAATTGTTTCGACCTTTCCAAAGACATCGATGACTATTGGCTGATATTCAACAGTTCAGTTCCTGAATTAATTCCACAACTATTCCCTAAATGTAGATTGGCATTTGATTCCGAATACTATTTGGCCAAATGGTTTAAAAAATATTCTGAAGATAAAGGAGGTTTAGGAGACATTTTTTCCGTTGCTCATGCGGCGGTTCGATTTGCTCAATTTTTGGCTTGTTCACCGATCATTACTATAGGACAAGACTTATCTTTTAATCGCCAACAATTACATGCGCGTAATACTTTTTATTGTGACGGACTTATGGATAAGGTGTGTAAGTTAAAACCTTATTCCTATTGGGAAGATAAAAAGTTTAAAGTTTTTGGCGAAAACTTATCACCATCTCAGAATCTCTATGGGGTGAATACGGTCAGTACTCATGCGATGGAAAGTTATAATGATATGTTCGCAAAAAGTTTTAATAACTCTCAATCAGTTATCAATGCCACCGAAGGGGGAGTACCCATTAAAGGGGTGCAAAACTTAACTTTGCGAGAAGCTATTTATAGTTACTGCCATGAACCGGTTACGCAACAGATAGATTCATTATTTGAGAGGGTTGAGCAAAAAAAAGAATGTTTTCAATCCTTAGATTTAGCGACATCGGAGCAAGTTAATCAATTGCAGGATATTGCGGCAACACTCAATATTCTTAAAGATAAATACTTAGAGCCTGGGAAAACGACTTCACAAGAAAAGCACGCTTTCATCGATGAGATGAGAAACCTGTATCAAATTATTTTAACTAATAGTGAAACGGCTCTGATCATTCAAGGCTATGAATTTGCTGGGTTTTCTAATTGGTATCGTTCTAATAATAAAATATTAGGTGATAAAGAACGTTCGCTGGATAGTGATTTGCTCGAAGAGGAGTTTAAACGTGATCATGATTTTCTTGTTTTATTGATAGACGCAGTGGATGAGCTAATGATTAGGTTTAAGGAAATCATACCTGCATGATCAAAATTATTTATTGACCGACTTCATGATCTTGCCTCCCCCCTCCCCTTCAAAAATACTCATCTTTACATTCACGGTCTGTAATTAAATAAGACAGAATCAACCTAGAATTAATGAAGGTTAAAGTTTTCAGTGTTTTAAGTTGACATCAATAAAAAATAGATTATATTGTTTATACATCAATAATTCAAATAGTTAACAGAATTGGAGGCCAAAGTGGGCTCGAAATCAACCGATAATCCTGTTGACAGTGAGGCGTTAGAAACTAAACGTGTTGCTGAGCAGGTCAAGGACTTTGAGGAAAAATTAAATGATGCAAATATGCATTTATACCGTCAATTAAACTTAGAAAAATTTATCAATAAATTTAAAAAACAGGCTCGTTAATAAAAATAGTATTAGATCGGTCGGACAAATTTGTACTTAGATCAAAACTTTTCCTACCTCTTTTTCTAAACCATAACCACTGCCAAACCATTTACCACGCAAAACTCCCTCTCTGTCGATCAATAAGGTCGAGGGTGTACCTTTTAACTGGTAACTCTCAAATGTTTCAGCGCTAATTTTTTTCTGTTTTAAATAACCCAGGACCTGGTTTGAAATGAGCTTCTGATTTTTTATTGGAAATGATTCAAATTGCGGAAAATCCTTTGCAATGAACTTCTCAGTTTCCAATAAGTAATCTACAGGCTGATAGGGAGTAATTTTATCCCAAGCGATTGGAAAGGGTAGTCTGTAATCCAGACGGTTATTGTTGAGTAGACCTCGGGTATTTAATACCTCCAGCGTTTCGCCAACGACCTCCCCTGTTTGAATTAATTTATTTAAATTTTCCAGGTTATTATGATGAAAATCCTCAAATGCAGTTGCCAGTCCCCAGACTAGTAGCGGTGAATCTTTAAACTGATTGTGGACTTCAATGATCTCTGGAATGCCGTGCGTGAAGCAGCCGGGGCAATTAACCTGAAAGATATGTATAAGAATGGGTTTGCCAATTTCATGGCTGATATTAGTGGTGGGGCCTGTGACCCATTTTTCTATTGCTAAATCAATTGCTGGCGAGTCAACTTGCGGCATAGGACTAGTCATTAATAGTATTAATCAAACGGTTGATCATGGCCCTCAATTTATCAGGCGGATTATTATTAAGTGCTTGCTCAAGAATATATATAGCTCGGCTTTTTTCCCCTTGGCTATTGTGAATGATGCCTAGCATAAAATACGATATAAAGCGTTTGTCGCCTTGCGCATAATTATCCAGTACTTTATGTAAATGAGAGATGGCCTTCGTATAATTTTTTAAGCGATAAAAAGCAGAACCTATACCAAATTGAATATTATCTTTTAAAAAAGCTGGTGGATTTTGTTTATCCAGTTTGAAAAACAATTTAAGACTATCCTTGAACTTACCATTACGAAAATGATTCAAGGCTAAATTATAATCCGAAACGGAGAAATTAATAGGAGGTTTGATCTCCATGATTGCTTTCAATCTATCCTGCGCACTGAGAAAACCAGTATTTGAACTCTCAATATCCTGTTCCATCTGTTTGATACGTTTTTGCTCGATTTCGATATCCTGACTGTAAGAAGAATCCATTTTATTGAGTTTTTGCTCCACATCACCCAAAGACTCAAGCATCGCTCGTTCTTGACCTGTTAAGGAGGCGTGATTTGCAAATAGGATAGATATCTCTTCAGTCAAACCATCAAGGTGAGTTTGGTTTGCTCTTCTTTGGATTAAAACGGTTTCGTCTGGCGGTTGCCAATAATACATCTCCTCAGCATTTATGGGCCAATCTGTTCTGTCTGGGGGTAAGTGACCGCTACAACCCACCCAAAAAAGGCTGATTAAACATAATAAAATATTTTTCTCTGCTGTTTTCATAGTCAGACGTTATATAATAATCTTAAAGCAAACTAACCACAGTCTATCTAATTACCCCTTATTTATCAACTTATTAGCTAAATGAAAAATTATTATACGGTTCTGGGTATCAGCCAAGGAGCCACAGACGAAGATATTAAAAAAGCTTATAGAAAATTGGCCATGCAATATCACCCCGATAGAAATGAAGGGGATAACAAAGCCGAAGAAAAGTTTAAAGAAGTGAGTGAAGCTTATGCCGTTTTGAGTGATGCTAAAAAACGCGGCCAGTATGATCAATATGGTTCAGAAGGGTTTCATGAAAAATTTTCTCGCGATGATATTTTTCGCGATTTTGATATCAATGATATTTTAAGAGGTTTTGGTTCTGGCGGTGGAAACCCGTTTCAAGGGCAAGGAAACCCTTTTGGTGGCGGTTTTGGTGGTCCATTTGGGCAAGCACAACGTGAGGCGCCCATCCCGCCATTGAAGAAGGAACTCACCATCAGCTTTGAAGAGGCCGCATTAGGTTGCCAACGTTCCCTTTCGATATCCAGAAATGGCGTTGTTGAAGAAATTAAGGTGGTCGTTCCTCCCGGCATCACGCATGGGAAAGTTTTGCGTTTAAAAGGTAAAGGTCAGAGTGCTTTGTCTAGCAATCGACGTGGAGATTTGCACCTCCTCGTCAATGTTTATCCACACCCTTTATTTCGCCGTGAAGGCCGAGACATTATCGTGGATGCAGACATTAAATTGACTCAAGCTTTGTTGGGGGCAACCATAGAAGTCCAGACCATGAATGATATTAAGTCTGTTAAAATTCCCCCAGGAACACAGCATAATACCAAATTACGTCTGAAGGGGATGGGTATTGACTTTCCATCAGGCTTGCGTGGTGATCAATTGGTCCGAATTTTGGTTAAAATCCCTAAAAACCTGAGCGATGAGCAAATTCCTCATATTCAATTTTTGCAAGATACGGGTATTTGAGAATTTACAGTTTCATTGTATATATTGAAACCTTTTGAAGCTGGTAAGCATCTTTAAATGAATTCGTATAATATTTAAGGGAGTTGTTATTGTGGCTAAGGTATATTTTAAGACAGATGATGTGACGCATCAGGTTGAGGATGGAACGCCTCTTATAGATTTCTGTGATGATGTGGGGGTTTCTTTATCTTTTGGCTGTACGGAAGGCACCTGCGGGGTTTGTGAAGTGACAATTGTCAAAGGTCGAGAAAATGTGTCGCGCATTACTGAAGAGGAAACAGATTATTTGCTACCGGAAGACTTGGAAGAAGGAATGCGGTTGGGGTGTCAGGTGAAAATTCGTAAAGGGGACGTGACATTAAGTTGGAAGAAAAATAAAGTCAAGTGAAGCTCGCCTTATAGACCACTGTCCTTAATTTCGTCCCCTACTCGTTTAAGCATCCATTCTTTTATTTCTTCACCCAGTACCTTGAAGTCATTGTTCAGAGGTTGTGCAGAACAGATATGGCTCGCTAACTCGGCATTGCCCAGAGCATCGGTAAAATCTCCAGACTGCTGACAAGTTATTGATAGATTCCATAAAGCTTTTGCCTCGAGGTAGCGGTCTATATGTTTTTTCCCCAACGATCGGGCATGCCTAAAGCATATTTGAGATTTTTCAAACCGATCGATTTCTAAATAAGTATTGCCAAGACTTTCCAGTAATGAATACTCTATGGCATAAGTTGAAAACTTTCTAATTTTAGGCAAGCCACGTTCATAATACTCAATGGCTTTAGTAAATTCCTTTAGATTATAATAATAATCACCCATCTTCTTAAGGATGATGCCCTGCCCTCTATTGTCACCCATTTTTTTTGCTAAATCTAAAGACGAATCCAAACACTCAAGGGCTTTTTTATGTTTCCCCGTTTGCAGGTAACACACGGACAAGTTTTCCAGCGCTCCCATTTCTAATACCTTGAGATTTCCTTGACTGGCAAGAGTCTTAGCTTCTTTTAAATAGGTTATGGCAGATTGAAACTTTTTAACCGTGTTGCATAATATACCTAGGTCACTCAATAGTTGAGCCTGAAACTTTTTATTGCTGGTGTTACGCGCCTTTTCTAAAGCCAGTTTATAGTATTGCTCGGAGTGTTCATAATCTTTCGCTTTGAAACACGCTTGCGCCAGTGAATCCAGCATTTCCATTTCCTTATTGGCTTTTCCCTCTAATCGTACATACTCAAGAGCCTTAGTGAAACACTCTATAGCTCTTTCATAGTTGCCAACACTGAAACAACACTGACCTAATAAATCGAGTGCTTGCTTTTCATCTGAAACATGACCTAATTTGCGAGACAGGGTCTGAGCCTCTTCGAGATAGTCAATGGCTTTATCATAATGGGCCATTGAATGCAGTTGAATTCCAAGAGATAAGAGGTTGTTTTTTTCCGCCTCCACATTTTCCGACTCTCTGGAAGCAGTGAGAGCCGACTCACTCCACTCGATGCATTCATCGGTTGAATGCCTCATCGGAATTAAAGCCCGGGCCTCTTTGCAATAATCGCCACAGAGTTTAGCAATTTTTGCATCCTCTTCACTTTTTTGGGAGGACCATTTTTGACCGGCTTTAATATTAAACCAATCTTGATCGAATATATTCAGCGCGCTTTCTAAAGCGTCCTCATCATTTTCATACAACTCATTGGCATTTTGAAGAATATCGAAATAATAAAAAGCCAGAGTTCGATAGGTGAGAATTCTTTCAGAAGGTCTGACTTCCGCTTTAACCAGTTGATGCAATAACTCGTGGAAATAATATCTATTGTTCACACTATCATGTTCGATGAACTTGAGTGAGACCAAGCGTTTAAGATGATCACAATCTCTGTCCCCGCATACCGCGATAACCGCTTTCTCGTCAAAGGAACTGGAAAACAAAGCTAGTTTACGCAATACCGTTGCGGTTTCCTTTCGCATATCCCTGAAAATCACATTAAAAATAGGTTCTATATTCCTGTCAAGGATTTCCTTTTTGTTAGCATTTCCATCTAATTCCTCATCACCGCCCGACTTCAAAACGCGCTTTTCTTCACGTAGTTCCTTAACCAATGTGTCAACAGCTAGGTCCGGGTTAGATTGCAAATAAGAGCCAGCCAATGCAATGGCCATGGGGGAGTAGCCACATAGTTCATTAATTTCCGTAGCCCAGCGTTTTGCGTGCCCGGCGTAGAAAAAAAGCAACAGTTCTGCTTCATCGGGAAACAGTTCTTTCACCGGTTTGGCATAGGAACCGGGTAATGATACTTTTTCCCTACTTGTAAATAGAATCAATACCGATTTGCCGACCAACAGTCGTTTTATTTGGCTGGCTTTGCTTGCATTATCAACCAGCATTAATACACGTTTGCCTTTTAATGCCGACACATATTCTTGCGCTAGTTTAGCCGGATCATTAGGAAGTGATTCTTTCGGAAAGAAAGCTCGCAAAACATGACCCATTGCATGATTGACCGATAGAGGTCTATCTCCTCCACCGTTAAAATCAAAATAAAATTGCGCATCCGGGTATTTAGGTTTCAATTGATGAGCTAATTCTAATGCCAAGGCAGTTTTACCATTTCCTCTATCACCATACAGACAGATAGGGCCACCTGTGTCCCAGCTTCTACCCATTACTTCCAGTAAAACATCTTTCCTACCAAAAAAAGCGTTCAGCTTAGCGGGAAGTTGGTTTTTTGATAACGCTGGAAAACTTCTGGCATTTATCATGGATAGCTGGTTGAGCAAACTATTACCGGAACCAACTGATGCAGAGGAGGGAGAGGCACTAGAATTCGTAGTAAAACTTACTTCATTTTCAATGTTCGGATTATTGTTTGAGTCCAATTTGTCATTGTCTTGAGGTTTCCTTAGGATCAATACAAACCCTAAAACGACCACCAACAAAATTATAATGACTAAAGATAAATCCATTTAATATCCTGAAAGTCCTTTTAGATAAGTTGAAACCTAAATTGGATAGGACACAACTCTCCCAAATAACTAAGGGGTTAATTGTTTCATATGTTTACGATGTAAGAAGATTTTACCTCATTTATTACCAAAAATTCAATGGATTATGACATTATTTTCAATAACGCCCTGGCTTTATTGGATTGTCGAAATTATGTTAAACCATTAATTTACTCATTCATTGAGATGCCATAAACCCGAATTTAATTCGTAACAATGCTTAACTATCCAACTTGACTTAACAAGAAGACTTACGTATATTTGGTTAAATAACTCTTTAAGATGGTTCTGTGAGACCATCAAGGGAAAATTATATGACTTGTGTGAAAACTATTTTATTACCTCCTTTTTCTGCCATTTTTGGCTGTAGGAGGTTTTTTTTTGCCCGATTTTAAGACATGAAATCCACACTTTTAAATTCTAAAGATATTAGCCGCGCTGTTAATCGCATCTCTCACGAGATTTTGGAACGCAATCAAGGGGCTGAAAGTATCGCTTTAGTTGGAATTCGCACTCGTGGTGTGGCGTTTTCTCTGAGACTGAAAGAGAAAATTGCTGAAATTGAGGGTGTCTCGGTTGATCATGGTGTCTTGGATATCACCCTTTACAGAGATGATCTTGCGGCTGGAATACAAAAACCAGAATTAAAAAGGACTGATATTTCTTTTACTTTGGAAGGGAAACATATCGTTCTTTGCGATGATGTTTTGTTCACCGGTCGAACTATTCGTGCGGCCATTGATGCGCTCATGGATTTCGGTCGTCCCGCGTCTGTGCAATTAGCCGTTTTAATCGACCGTGGGCATCGTGAACTTCCCATCAGGCCCGACTATGTTGGCAAAAATATTCCAACAGACCGCTCGAAACGTGTTCAGGTTTTATTGAATGAAGAAGATGGTGAAGATAAAGTTTTTATTCAGGAGCCAGATAACGGATGAGTCTATCCACAAAAAATATTTTGGGAGCAAAGGATTTAAATAAACAAGATATTCAACAAATTCTTGATACCGCTGAATCCTTTAAGGAAATTTCTACCCGTTCGATTAAAAAAGTTCCTACCCTGCGTGGAAAAACTATCATCAATCTATTCTTTGAGCCGAGTACCCGCACGCGAACCTCTTTCGAAATTGCTGGAAAGCGTTTGAGTGCCGATGTTATCAACATATCTGGCTCTACGAGTAGCACCGCTAAAGGCGAAAATCTGATTGATACGGCTCGGAACCTAGAAGCGATGAATCCGGATATATTGGTAGTGCGGCATAATTGTTCCGGTGCTTCAGCTCTGTTAACACAATTTATTAAATGTCCCATTATCAATGCTGGCGATGGAGCGCATGAGCACCCCAGCCAAGCTTTGCTCGACCTACTCACCATTCGCAGTCATAAGGGTGACTTGCAAGGGCTTAAAGTTGCGATAGTCGGTGACATCAGGCATAGCCGGGTGGCACGCTCTAATATTAAAGCTATGCAGACCATGGGCATGCAGGTTCGCGTTGTCGGGCCACCGCCACTCATACCTGTTGAACTGGAGCGTCTAGGTGTCGAAGTCAGCAGTGACCTCTCTAAATCGATTAAAGATGTCGATGTAATAATGGTTCTCCGTATTCAGCATGAACGGCAAAACCAAATGTTTTTATCGAGTCTGCGTGAATACTCGAATTATTTTTGTCTGACTGCTGAAATTCTGGCTCAGGCCCGCAAAGATGTCCTCATTGTTCACCCCGGCCCTGTAAACCGAGGTATCGAAATCAGTCTAGATGTGATGGAAGGCCCGCATTCTCTAATATTAAATCAAGTCACCAATGGAGTTGCTATTCGTATGGCGCTTTTTTATTTATTGCTGGGAGAAAATAATGCCAACCCTAATTAAAAATGGTCGAGTTATAGACCCGGCAAACAAGCTCGATGGTTCGTTTGATATTCTCATTAATGATGGAAGAATTGAAGCCGTTGAACCAAAGGGTAAAATATCTGGCAGTAAATTAAAGGGCATTGCAGAAATCGATGCCAAGGGTTGTGTTGTTTCCCCTGGTTTTTGTGATATGCATGTGCATTTCAGAGAACCCGGTCATGAATATAAAGAAACTATCGAGACAGGCAGTGCTTCTGCTTCTGCTGGCGGGTTTACCACGGTGGCGGTGATGCCAAATACTTCTCCTGTGAACGATAATCGTTCTGTTACAGAATTAATTTTGTCCCAAGCTAGAAAAACCAGCGCGATCAATATCCTGCCCATTGGTGCAATCAGCAAAGGCTTAAAGGGCGAAACATTATCTGATATGGGGGAATTGAAAGAAGCGGGTTGTATCGGTTATTCCGATGATGGCAGACCGGTTATGGATAGTGAGTTAATGCGAAGGGCATTAGAATATAGCCGAATGTTTGACTTGCCTTGTATTCAACACAGCGAAATGTTGGATTTAACTTTGGGCGGTTGCATGAATGAAGGCATTATCTCGACGGAATTGGGTTTGAAGGGAATGCCGGTTGAGGCAGAAGATATTATGGTCTTTCGAGACATCAGTTTACTGGCTAAAACAGGCGGAAGATTGCATGTTGCTCATATCAGCAGTGGAGGGGCGGTCGATCTTGTACGTCAGGCCAAAGCTAAGGGTTTGCCGGTGACATGCGAAGTCGCACCGCATCATTTTACTCTGACAGAAGAAGCCTGTCGGGAATATGACACCAATTCCAAAATGAGCCCGCCTTTAAGGACACATCAAGATATCGAATTGATAAAGGAAGGTTTGCGAGACGGGACGATTGATATCATCGCAACAGACCATGCCCCTCATGATTTAGCGGACAAACAGGTAGAGTTCAGCAAAGCTTGTTTTGGTATTGTTGGCTTAGAAACGGCGTTACCACTAACGCTTAAACTGGTTGATGAAAAAATCATCACATTAGAAAAAGCGGTGGATCTATTGACCCATCAGCCCTGTCGTCTGTTCAATTTGGATAAAGGAGATATCGGAGTGGGAAAAATTGCAGATATTGTTATCTTCGATCCTCAGTCCAAGTATTGCATTGAACCTGAAAAATTTAAGTCTCGTAGCAAAAACTCTCCCTACAAAGGTTGGCAAGTGAGAGGACAAATTCTTCATACTCTCGTTGCAGGTAAAACCGTATATTCTGTCGGCAATGAATAACTCATTCAACGTTATAAAATCTCGAATATTATGAAAGCCTATTTAGCTTTATCTGACGGAAAAATTTTTGAGGGCACTCACTTTGGAGCCGAAGGTGAAGTGGACGCAGAAATTGTATTCAATACCAGTATGTCGGGTTACCAAGAAATCATTACAGACCCATCTTATTGTGGCCAAATGGTGGTCATGACCTATCCACTCATAGGTAATTACGGAATCAACCCGCAGGATTTTGAGTCGGACCGCCCTCACCTCTCTGGTTTAATCATCAAAGAATTGAGTAACATTACCAGCAATTGGCGGTCAACCGGAAAACTGGAAGATTTTTTTAAGGAGTTTGGCATCGTTGGTATTCAGGGTATCGATACCAGAGCTTTAACCCGACGCATTCGCGAAACGGGTGCACAGCAGGCTGTGTTAACTACCATTAAACAAGACCACCAAGAATTAGTTCGTAAAGCACAAAACTCACCGAGTCTTGTGGGCAAAGATTTGGTTCAAAAAGTGACTTGTCAAAAACCGTATGATTGGTCAGAGGGGGAATGGAATATTGTTAAGGGTGAAACGATTCTCAAGACTCCGGTTAATGCAAAATATTTTGTCGTTGCCTATGATTTTGGGATCAAACGAAACATATTGAGAAAGCTGGTGGGTGCAGGGTGTCGAGTTCGTGTCGTTCCCGCTTCGACTCCGGCACAAGAAGTATTAGCCTTAAAACCCGATGGCGTGTTTTTATCGAATGGTCCGGGCGACCCAGAAGGGGTTCCATACGCTGTTAAAAACATTAAACTGCTATTGGGTAAAATTCCTATATTTGGCATTTGTTTGGGGCATCAAATATTAAATCTAGCATTAAATGGAAAGACATTTAAACTAAGGTTTGGACACCATGGTGGAAACCAACCCGTCCAAGATGTGCCGTCTGGGAAAGTTGAAATTACCTCTCAGAATCATGGTTTCGCTGTGGACTCGAATTCAATCGATCCGGCCATTGAGGTGACATCCATCAATCTAAATGACCAGACCGTTGAAGGCATTCGTCATAAAGAGTGGCCTGTTTTTTCAGTTCAATATCATCCAGAAGCATCACCCGGCCCCAACGACTCGACCCACCTTTTCCAAAAATTTTCACAGCTCATGGAAGCAAAAATTTGATGCTAAAAGAACCGTTGGACCAACTCTTCGAGTATGTTGCCCAAAACATACCTTCTGAAGAAATAATGATTGCTAAAAAGGAATATCAGACGACCACCGGAGAAATCTATGAAGATGACAAGTCATACAATACACGCATGGCTTTATTTTTAGAGTGGTACCTTTTAGATTATTATGGTCCTGGAAAAGACAAAACCGTATTGGAATCAATCATAGAAGAAAACCCCACGTCATGGATTCAAGGTGCTGTGGAAGTTTATAAGGCGATATCAAATAATATTCAGGCTCTTTTTGAAGTCAAAAAAATTCGTGAAAATATGGTGACAGTTCTAGATCTGTTTACCGACGAAAAATACCAAGTTTATGAAGATGATTCTAAACTTGTTTTCAGAAAAAATGATCTTTTTCAAGGTCGTATTGTTTTCCATCAAGGTAAATATTATTTCACCGGTTATTATTCATTTCATCCGAGTAAAACCGAACGTTTTATTAAAGGCGAAACAAAAAAAATCTATTTAGCTCAAAATATATGGCTCAAAGAGTTGAAAGTTCTTGAAAAGAGTTTGGCGAAACTTCAAAAATCGAATCTCAAAAATTCAAATTTGATAGAAAAAGTACAAGTCAAAATTGGCAAAACAGATATTGAAGCGAAACTAGAGGTTTTAAATAAAGATTTTCAAATTTTAAAAACAACTGATTCCAATATAAAAGAAAACATCCAAGGCGTTGAAAGAGAAATTGCTCAGTTGAAACACGATAAATTGAAGGTGGAAAAATGCAAACTCATATCTGACTTGATCAATAAACTGGCTTATATGAATTTAAAATGGGAACGCTCCCGGCAAATTGAATTACTGGATATATATAAAAACTAATGCCTAAACGAACCGATATAAAAAAAATTCTCCTCATAGGTTCTGGCCCAATTATCATAGGCCAAGCATGTGAGTTTGATTACTCTGGCACGCAAGCTTGTAAAGCTTTAAGGGAAGAAGGTTATGAAATAATTCTGGTCAATAGCAACCCTGCGACCATTATGACTGATCCTGAATTTGCAGATCGAACTTATATAGAGCCTGTAACACCAGAAATCGTAGAGAAAATTATAGCGCGTGATCGTCCTGATGCACTCTTACCCACAATGGGTGGGCAGACGGCTTTGAACACGGCATTGGCTCTGGCTGAAATGGGGGTTCTAGAAAAATATAATGTCGAGTTGATCGGTGCAAACCTCGAAGCCATTCATAAAGCGGAAGACAGAACTCTTTTCAAAGAAGCCATGTTTCGGATTGGACTGCAAGTCCCCCCCAGTGGCAATGCAAAAACTTTGGCAGATGCATGGGAGGTTGTTAAAGAAACTGGTTTTCCCGCCATCATTCGGCCTTCTTTCACATTAGGTGGCACGGGCGGAAGTGTGGCCTACCATAAAGATGAGTTTGAATCGCTAGTTGCCTTTGCTTTAAAGGCTAGCCCTGTTTCTCAAGTATTAATTGAAAAGTCACTCATTGGTTGGAAAGAGTATGAATTGGAAGTGATGCGTGACTTGAAAGATAATGTCGTCATCATCTGTTCGATCGAAAACTTAGATCCCATGGGTGTTCATACCGGTGACAGCATTACAGTGGCCCCGGCTCAAACACTCACTGACAAAGAATATCAAGTCATGCGCGATGCGGCGATTGATATCATTCGTGAAATCGGGGTTGAAACGGGGGGATCTAATATTCAATTTGCTTTAGACCCTAAAACCGGAGACATGATTGTCATTGAAATGAACCCACGCGTATCCCGTAGTTCTGCTCTGGCTTCGAAGGCCACCGGATTTCCCATTGCAAAATTTGCCGCGAAGCTTTCAATCGGCTACACCCTAGATGAAATTAAAAATGATATTACAAGAGTTACCCCGGCATCCTTCGAACCAACTCTGGATTATTGTGTGGTGAAAATACCTCGGTTTACATTTGAGAAGTTTTCCCAGACGGAACCTATTCTTTCAACGCAAATGAAATCTGTAGGCGAAGTGATGTCGATGGGCCGTACCTTTAAGGAATCTTTATTCAAATCGATTCGATCTATGGAAACCAATATTTATGGGTTTGAAGAAAAATTCAACTTTGATTTGAATAAGCTTTCCCTTGAACAACAAAAAGAAAAATTATTATCTAGCCTACCCACACCTTTTGCGGACCGTTTATGGCAGGTTGCCGCCGCTTTACGAAGAGGTATCTCGGTCGAACAAACCTACGAACTCACCGGAATTGATCCTTGGTTTCTAGATAATATTAACACCCTGATACAGTTTGAAATTCAGCTATCTAAATTAGGTGGGTTATCGAATTTGGATGATGAAACCCTCTTGCAGGCCAAAAAATTTGGGTTTTCAGATATTTTTTTGGCAAGTCTTCTGAACTGTGCCGAAGCGGATATTCTTCAGCGTCGAGTGCAAGCAGATATTTATCCTGTATTCAAGCGTGTTGATACTTGTGGTGCAGAATTTGAAGCTTTCACTCCTTATATGTATTCGACCTACGAGGAAGAGTGTGAGGCCAACCCCAGTACTAAAAAGAAAATCATTATTTTAGGGGGTGGTCCCAATAGAATTGGTCAGGGCATTGAGTTTGACTACTGCTGTGTGCATGCTTCTTTCGCCTTGAAAGAAGATGGTTATGAAACCATTATGGTCAATTGTAACCCCGAAACAGTTAGCACCGATTACGACACCTCTGACAGGCTTTATTTTGAACCGGTCACTTTTGAGGACATTCTGCATATCGTCAGAGTGGAGAAACCTGAAGGGGTGATTGTTCAACTCGGTGGGCAGACACCCTTGAAATTGGCATTAGCTTTAATGGAAGCAGGCGTTCCCATTATTGGTACCAGCCCTGCTGATATCGACCGTGCAGAAAACAGACAATTATTCAAGGAGGTTTTGAATAAACTGGGGCTTCGTCAACCCAAAAATGAAACCGCTACTTGTTTTGAAGAAGCCCTTAAAATTGCTGAAGATATCGGTTACCCCGTAGTGGTTCGCCCTTCATATGTGTTGGGTGGACGGGCAATGGAAATTGTTTATAATCAGGATCGTCTCAAATATTATATGGAGCATGCGGTTCAAGCCTCTCCCGAGCATCCCATTCTGATCGATGACTTCCTCCAAGATACAATAGAGATTGATGTTGATGCCGTGTCTGATGGCACAGATGTGGTGATAGGTGGCGTGATGGAACATATTGAGGAGGCGGGTATTCATTCAGGTGATAGTGCTTGTTCTCTACCAACATTTTCTCTAGCCTCAGAAACCATTGAGGAAATAAAAAATCAAACTTGTGCTTTAGCTCGCGAACTTAATGTTATAGGCCTCATAAATATTCAATTTGCCGTGAAGGATGGCAATATTTTCATCATTGAGGTCAACCCACGTGCTTCGCGGACGATTCCTTTTGTAAGTAAAACAATCGGTGTACCATTAGCTAAAATTGCCGCTCGCGTTATGGCAGGTAAAACTTTACAAGAAATTGGATTCACCGAGGAGATCAAATTTCCTCATATTGCCATTAAAGAGTCTGTCTTCCCTTTCAATAAATTTCAGGACGTGGATATCTTACTCGGGCCTGAAATGAAGTCTACCGGCGAAGTGATGGGAATCGATATGATTTTTGGCCGAGCTTTTGCAAAATCTCAATTGGCAACGGGAGTGAAACTCCCTCTAACAGGGACGGCATTTATCAGTGTAAAAGATTCAGACAAAGAAAAATCGGTTATTATCGGTAAGAGTCTGCAAGAATTGGGCTATCAATTGATCGCTACGCGTGGAACTGCAAAATATTTAAAAGAAAATGGAATTGAGGTATCACCGGTTAATAAAGTAAAAGAAGGTTCGCCCCACTGCGTTGAAGCCATTGAAAATCAAAAAATAGACATTGTGATCAATACCGTATTTGGAGAACAAGCCATTAAAGATTCTTTCACTCTCCGGAGAAGTTCTTTGAATCATAATCTGCCTTATTGCACCACGATGGCTGGAGCATCGGCTCTAGTAAGTGCTTTGCGAGCGATCAAAGAAGAAGGTCTGACCATAACAACCATACAGGAGTATGGGGCTAAAATTTAAAGTTTGTCAGTTATTCTGGAGTGCGTTTAGTCATAAACTCCCACCACGGTTTTTTTTCTAACTTAAAATTCATTTCGTTTGTCATGGAGTCTTTTTCTCCCCCATACTGGCTCACCGATTGAATTAAAAACCCCGGCTTATAATCATTCCCAGCTATTGATTGGGCGATTGCGTGCCCTGCCCCGGTATTTGAAATTTGTATGACACCAGCTTTAACATAAATATCTCCAACATCACTACCCGTATAGGGGTCATGCATGTTAATACCCATCGCATAAACATTAAATAAATCACCAACACGAACCCCATTATTGTATCCAATATTAATCAATATTTCATTTTCAGTATTCTCATTCATATCAATTGGCATTTCATGATTTTTCAGTGAAATGATTTCTCCCTCTAATTTTATCGAATCCAATTTGTGGTTGATGAATGATATTATTTCGCCCTTTATAAATTTAAGAGCGTAGTACATAGAGCTCTGTTTATTACCTGAAGCATCACTCAAACTCATAAAATTTTGAGCGGAAAAGCTTTGAGTTCCCGCGCTGGATAATGCTTTAAACGTTTGCTCGAAAAGAACTCTACCCGTTTTATGTTGAATTAGTTGTATCAGAATTTGAAACTGTGCATTTTCGCGTCTGTCGTTATTCAAGGTGTTGGTCTGATCGGAAGTAATCCCAAGCGAATCAGGAATAAATTTAATAATTTGACCTCTAATTTCTGTCATAGAAGCTTTTGATGGCTCTTGCCCCATATTAGCTGGCCAAAATGAGGGAAATGACTTAGCGATCATCTCATTGTTTGGGATATTTTGAATTTCTTGAATTTCTTGAATTTCTGGATAGAGTGAATTTTGAAAATTGAAAATGGCAGGCTCAGCATTATATTTAGACTTTGGCATTCTAGAATTTTCTAGAAACTCATTATTTTGAGGCAGGCTCAGCAATTGAACTCGATTATTAATTTTTAATTCTTGAATTATGAGTGTCTTTAAAACAGTACTAGGGTTATATTTTTCTTTCCATCCTGAAGGATTTTGAATCTCCCCAATTTTAACCTTTTTCTTATAAAAAGCCTGTGAAGGCGAGGGAACCAAAAGTAATATAAAACTAATGACACAAAACATCCTTGCCAACCCAACAGTCATTTTCATTCTAGTCAGAGACCCTGGTTAATTGAAGTTATGATATTTATCGGCATAATCGAGTAAATCTATAAAAATAAACTATTTATTTAGGCTCTCTGGGTTGTATTAATCTGTCCAGATGACTTGACCCAAACTTTATCTATCGGTACAATTCATCCAATGAAACATTATTATTCGACTCTATTTTTATTCGCTTTGCTCATCTTTCCTTATCAGGTATGGGGTGCAGAAAAAACCAGTGAAATGGTTAAAATTCCTGCAGGGTGCTTCTCAATGGGCACCAATAAAACCTATTTATATGAAGATGATAATATCAACTCGCGAGAAAAACCGGCGCACAAGGTTTGCTTGGATAGTTTTTATATGGACCCCTATGAGGTGACTCAGGAAAAATGGGATGCCGTGATGAATTTTAATCGCTCTGTGTTCCATAAACCCAATCAACCCATGACTCACATTACCTGGCGTGAGGCACGAAGTTATTGCAAACGGGTTGGTAAAAGATTGCCAACTGAAGCCGAATGGGAATATTCAGCCCGTGCCGGAACTCAAACCCGTTTTTATTGGGGGGATGAAGTTGATGGAGACTATCTTTGGTATGCAGACAACAGTTCCAGAGAACCTGCAAATGTCGGAACCAAAAAACCCAATGCTTGGGGTTTGTATGACATGGTTGGAAGCGTTTGGGAATGGGTTGAAGATTGGTATTCAATTCATTATTACGAGAACAGCCCCACCAAAAACCCGCTCGGGCCGGATAGAACTAGTTTCAGAATTATACGAGGAAACTCTTGGATCACCGATGAAAAATATTTACGCGTGACCATTCGTCATGGAGGTCTATCAGACCCGACTCTCACCTATTGGGTGGGAGTACGTTGCGCTATGTCACCTGCAAACCACTGATAATTCTTGACCCCTCGCAATATAAATCAACTCTATCAAAAGTTAGCCCGTAGTTTGCCTGAGGCAAAATCTGAATTAATATTTAATAACCATTTTGAACTTTTGATTGCTGTCATTTTAAGCGCACAATCAACGGATAAAACGGTTAATAAAATAACTCCAACGCTATTTTCACTCTGCCCCACTCCAGCCGAATTTATCACTCTGGGGCAAACCAAACTCGCAAAAATTATCAAGCCTATAGGTTTAGCTGCCACAAAATCGAAAAATATTATTACTACCTGCCAAATATTGTTGGATAAACATAAGGGCATTGTTCCATCTACTAGGAAGCTGCTTGAAGAACTGCCCGGGGTTGGAAGAAAAACAGCCAATGTGGTATTAAATGAAGGTTTCAATCAACCCACTATTGCCGTCGACACACATGTATTTAGGGTTTCCAATCGCACTGGTTTGGCACCGGGACAATCTGTACTCACAACCGAATTGAAACTACTAGAGGTGACACCGAAAAAATGGTTGCTCATGGCGCACCATTATTTGATTTTACATGGGCGCTATATCTGTACAGCCAAAAATTTCAATTGTCAAAATTGTGTAATAAATAAAGAATGTGAGTACCCAGATAAATGAATGAATCTTCATCAAAACACCCAAAGATAAGAAATATTGATTCTATTTATGCCCGTTTGCATAAATATCTTGATGAAATAGCCCCGCCGACATCTAATTACTCTCAACAGACAGAGGAACAAAATTACTCTTTAAAACAATTTGTCTTGGGTGAAGGTAATCCGTTTCGGGTGTTGATATCAGCAGGTATTCACGGTGATGAGCCAAGTGGCGTGGAGACCATTTGTGCTTTGTTTGAAAATGATATTTTTAAAAACTATATCGACGATTGGGAAATCATATTACTGCCTTGTTTAAACCCCTATGGCTATGAACGCGGGATTAGAGAGAACCACGAAGGGATTGATTTGAACCGGTCATTTAGGAACGAATCACCACCCCAGGAAGTCGTGTTTGCGCAATCGATATTTGATAAAGAGTTCGATCTGACTATAGAATTACATGAAGATGATGAAAGCAAGGGGTATTATTTATATCAAAAGGGAGACCATCTGGAAGATGATGTTTTGGGTCCCCAAATTATTCATACTGTCAAAAAAATCATTCCTATAAACGATGACTCCGAAATTGACGGTCATATTTCTAAAGCCGGAATTGTAACTACTGTAGAGGATTATAAAACCATGGATTGGTGGCCGATGACTCTTTTTTCAATTTCGAAAAATAGTCGCAGGTGTTTCACACTTGAGTCGCCGACGGCATTGCCACTAGAAAAAAGAGTGGCAGCACATATAAGTGCTGTTGAAATGGCTCTTAATTATTTTACTAAAGTGTTTACCGATTAAGCGTTTTTATCTTTAGGGGTGATGACGGGGACAACGATAGGCTCGCCTACTGAGAGAGAACGAATGTTTTTATCGGTATTGTAACTACTTAACAGCCAAAGAGGGATGGTATAAATTTCATTGCATATCTCCCATAAGGTTTCTCCTTTTTCAACACTTCGAATCGCAAGTTTGCTGATTTCAAAATTATTGAAAAAATCTTCTTGAATTGCTTTGTGATATTCCTGCCGTTTTTCTTCGAATTTATTAGGCCGGGTTTTGGAGAATTTTACTCGAATGGTTTCATTCGCAGAGATACCGCCTCTTTTTCCCAGTCGATTCATTCGGCGCAACTCTTTCACCGATTGTAGTGACCACTCTGCATAATGACTGAGGGTTTCATCAAAATCTACCGTGATTGTGCCTATCAGAGTGTCTGAATTACTATCAGGATTAAACGAAACGGGTTTAAAAGCAGGACGATTTCTATTTAATTTGTTCTTGGAATTACTCGCTACTTGAACGATTCCGGTAGAAGCGGACCTGTCAACCTTAATGCGTTTTGATGGTTTTGATGGTTTTGATTTATTGGTAGCTCGCTTAACAGATAATTTAAAATTTGGGGTATTAATATCTTTAGAGGCAGTTTTAATAGGTTCAGCTATGATATCCCCACCTGGAACCTTAATTCTTTGCCCCGGATGAATAGAATTTGGGTTGCGCATACGGTTGATACGAGTCAGATGTCCTACATTGGTATCAAAGCGTTTCGCAATTTTTGAAAGGTTATCATGTCTTCGAACTCGATATGAGACAAGGCCACGTGAAACTTTTTTAGTATTAAGCTTTGCTAGTTGGTAGTTAGGCTGTTGCCGAGAAGATCTTTTTGTAGGTAATTGTAGAACCTGTCCAATATAAATATTATTGCGTCGACCGATATTATTGGAATTCTTCAGTGAACTGACACGCGTTCCAAAACGTAATGCGATTCCCGATAAGGTATCGCCTCTGCGGACGGTATACCACTTAGATCGTAATTGCCTTCGGTGTTTAACATTGCTAGGAATTTCTTGATAGCGTGCGACCAAGTTCTCAATTTTATGGGTCGGTGCTTGGAAAATGAAACCTTTAGGAATCCTTTTCTCACCATTTAGAACAGGACGTCGAAGAGAAGGGTTCGCATTGGCAATTTCATCCCTCGACATACCAAAATGATTCATGGCAGTACGAATGTGGATATAGTCTGGCAATATAAAAGAAGCCTTTGAGATGGGTTTCTTTATATTAATATTGGAAAAGTATTTATTCTGATTTTCAACGACATGCAAGGCGGCAAGAAACTCTGCATAAAAATTTTGCGATGCAAAACCAAAGGTGCGGCTCTTATATTTATCGATCACCTTTACAATATCGTTCCCCACGCGTTTTTTAGCCCGTTTCATACCCTGCAAACCGTGGTTGTAAGCTGTGATAGCGAGCGGCCATGAAGCTACACTTTTAAAATTTTTCTTTAAGAGTTTGGCGGCTGCATAAGTTGCCAGAATGGGGTCGCGTCGTTCATCCACGTCGTAACCGACCCTCATAAACAAGCGACCGGTTCCACGAGTGAATTGCCAAATTCCCGCCGCTCCAGCACTGGAGTAGGCTCCTATTTGAAAAGACGACTCAACATGGGGAAGAATACTCAATTGAGGAGGAAGGCCAAATTCATTGAATATTCTACTGATCTCTTCTTTATATAGGCCAGAACGTTCGATTCCTTCTTTGAAACGATCTTTTTGCCCTAGTTGTGATCGAATACGTTTCGATGCTTTATAAAAATTCTTACCGACAAGCTTATAAACTCTTTTTTCCTCATTGCTCAAATTCGCTGTGTTTTTAACTTTTGCTAATTTGCGTAGAATGTTTCGATATTTCTTTTTAGTTTTTGCGAGTTTGCGTTCACGAGATCTTCGGGACAAGCGTTTCTCACCGAGAAAGACCACCTCATAAACGATATCCAAGTTTCTTATGTCGTGAATCACGACATGCTTGGTGCTATATTCGGAATAAATCTTTTTCCAAAACTCAACCTTGCTTTCCAAACCGGGCGGTGTCGTGAAATGGTATTGGTTCAGTGAGTGAACTTCATAATTTAATTTTGCATTCGCTTTAACTGAAAAGCAAAGAGTCAATATGAGGGCAAAAACAGCGCTGAAATTTCTTATGAGTGGTAGCAATTGAGGGCTTTCTATTTTAAAAATTTATTTTTTAGAAGTGGAAAATCCACCCTTAAAATCAAGGTGCCAAGAATGAAATTTTTAAAAAACAACGTTATGACTAAATATAGTAAGACGTTGATTTAAAAGGATATCAAAGCCATTATAGGAGGTCAAGATAATTCGGTTTTTTATGAGATTAACGCTCCGATTACGTTATGTTTATATTTTTTCTCCTCTTGCAAGAATCAGGATGCTTTTGGCGGGTTCGGATACTCATTATTTAATTGATAGACCCATGCTAATAACTCCGCCACAACCTTGTATAAAGATTCTGGAATTTCTTTCCCCACATCAATTTTCTCTAATAGTGTAATGAGATCTTTATCTTGCTTTATGGGTATATTTTGTTCTTGAGCCAAGGCAA
Organism: Nitrospina sp.; assembly: GCA_018702695.1. Classification (GTDB taxonomy): domain Bacteria; phylum Nitrospinota; class Nitrospinia; order Nitrospinales; family VA-1; genus LS-NOB. The sequence continues at coordinate 30,411 of JABIYR010000134.1, forward strand.
TAATTTTATCTGCTACCCAACCTTTGCCTTTCGCCGTTACTTTTGGAGAACCATTCTTCTCCCGATCGTATTTTAAGGATACGGCTGTGTTTTTCTTTTTATTCATGTTTTTATATTCACCAAAGATGTGTTTTTGCTCACCAATAACTCAATCAGGCCATCATTCAAGGGTTTAACCTCTTGCGTCACATTGCAGTCCACTGAAGTGGCGATATTAATTTCTTTCATTCTGTCTTTAAGGTCTTTGCTTCTTTCTTTGATAAATTTGGCCACGTCTTCATTTTCTACATCAATCGTTACAGATAATTGCTCTTGATCTATTTTGGAATTAATTTTTATATTTCCTAAAACAGAAAGGTTCAGGAAAAAGGCAATATTATGCCCTCGCTTGGCCCCTTTGTCTTTACCGCTGTTATCAGGGTCATCTTCTCTCACAAATAATTGGATGGTTTTATTGCCCGAAGACAAAGGATTGGGAATTTGAATCACCACCGGTAGATTTTCTTGTTTAGATACTTGTGATGAAAGTTGGTTCAATTCAATATTGTCAATGGCATATTTGATTGCCTGCCGAAACTCTGATAATGGATGGGTTGTTTTTGATACGATTTGCTTGGGCGTTTTATCTACATATTGATTGAGCTCCATGAGCAGACCTTTTAAATCACTGGCTAATTCTTTTCGAGCCAATCCATTTCCAGGAGATTGGATAACCTGCTTTATTTTTGCCTCATAATTCACCCCTGACGCTTCGACCTGTTTTTTTATTTGCGTGGCAGTGGGGAGGTTCCCTTCTCGGGGTAATAATAAATTGAGAGTCTTCTGCAAACGAACAATCAGTTCAGGTTTTATTTTTAAATCTCCCATTAGAGGAGACTCTAAAATATCGTTTTTCACCCATTGGGTCATTTGCGTTAAGGGCATTCGTGCTGGTAGATACGGCTTCAAAGTATCCAAGTTAACAAGTTGGTTCTTGGCAGAGGCTTGATTTGAAGTGTTATTGGGTAGCGCAGGCCCCGTATTTGCACCGCTTAAATTGATTTTCATTGCAGGTTGTAAAGTCTCTGCGTTCGGTCGCGGCCTTATATTATTGGCATTTCCTGGCTCAACCTTTATCGTCTTTGCGGTCACAATAGGAGTTGGTGTCATAGTTTTATTAGGTATCGGTGTTTGAGCTATATTAGTTGGGGTTAAAAACTTTGAAATAGACCTACCGCGCAAAGTCAAGTTTGTGGTGATTCCCCTGCCCTCTAAATCATCATTTAAAGGATGTAAGGGAATGATTTTCAACGCTTGTCTGGAACCTTGGTTTTCGACCTGCAACCTCAATGGTTGCCCTTTATTAAATGATAACGGTGAAAGCTCTGGTTGGGTATTGGGTGTTTTGGCTGATAACTCTTTAGGTAGTTGAACCGTTAATTTATTTCCTTCAATGGATACCACTGCCTTTCCCTCAGGAAGTTTTTTTAGGAAAACTGCATCCAATAATTCTCCCGCTTTCAATTGATTGATGAATTGAAGCGTGACTTTATTGGAAGCCTGATGGGAAACAATTTTGATAAGCTGAGGCGCTAAGCTTTCAATCTGAGCCCATTTTTCAGGAATGACTGATGTCTCAAACATAAATGTATTTTTGTTGAGTAATAATCTGGCTGATATCCAAGGCCTATTTCTTTATCGGCAAGTAATTTAAACTCAACAACCACAATCTTATGTTATCCAGAAAAAACAGGGAAAACTATTTATTTACAATAAGTTGACGCAATACACTGGTGGGGTGAAAGACCGGTCAAACAATGATGTTGATAAAGCCTTGGTGCGTTGATTCGGCCACGGGAGGTTCGGGGGTTTCATCGTCAGGGTCATTGTTTTTTTTGACTCTAACCCGCTTTTTTTGCTTGGTATGTGGGTCGGTTTCTTCAATATAGGATGAAGGGTCCAGATCTTGTACTTGTCGGCGTTTTAATTCATCTGCCACTTGACGCTCTTTATCAACCTGTTGTGCAACAACATTGGGAAGGTTCTGCATCGTATGCTGAAGTTTCTCCGTATGAGTCCCCATTTGTAATACTTGTTGTGTGTTGACAGGTAGTGTGGATGGCATAAAAAACGCTCGCTAGTTTAATTATAAACACAATGAATATGTGGCTACTTTTAATAAATTACAAGTATAAGGGCTTACTTAATCATAAATTGAGTGAAGTAGACATCGTTGATCGTTCCGGTTCCACTCAAAAGCAGGGAGTTGGACGCGACCAGCATTTCCTTTTTAATTCTTTCTTCAATAGAAACCCTTTTGGAGTTGAAATCTTTAGGCCTTTTGCGCCTTAGAATATTGTAAATATTCTTTCTTATGAGAGGCAAAATTTTATCAAGTTCTCTATTTAAAACACTATTACTCAATAAAAAATTGGCTGTAATCGCTATGAATTGTCCGGTTTCTTTGCCGTTATCACGAATGGGGAGGAAAAAAGGCTCTAATTTATAAATATTAACCTTTTCAATTTTAACCGCTTCCTCTTCTTCTATTATTTCTTCTTCAACGACATTTTCCTGAATGGGTGCCTCAACTGCCTTGTCAGCCATTAAAAAATAGACTCCGGCACCGATGGCTAGAATCAAAACCAGCAATCCACCACCATAAATCATCAGCAGTTTTTTGTTGGACAGGATATTATTGAATTTGGCCTTCAAACCTGCAAGGCCACCGGCGGATGCACCCTCTCCCGTCCCGGTATCTTCCAATAAGCGCTCTAATTCAGACGCTTCATCGGTCGTTAATTCCTGTGAGCTTTCTGTCGTTTGATCGTCTTCAGCCATTATTCATTAAAAAAATATTTTTATACTACTGAATTTAACGGTATCACTGTTTAAGAACTGAACCTCTAACTCATTGAATTTCTGAGCTATTAGAAATATTGATGAGTTTGGAGTGAAGGGCGATGACATTCCGCTTTAAGTCTACTTCCGTGGAGTCATTGTCGAGAATGAAATCGGCATACTTAGCTTTCTCTTCATAGCTCAACTGATTATCAATCCTCGATTGAGCTTCATCAATGGTAAAACTGTTTCTTTTTACAATTCTCTGAACTTGAGTCTTTGGAGTGGAGCGAACAACAATGACTTTATCCATATTTTTATAGTTTCCAGACTCGATCAACAAGGCGGCATCGACAATTACGATGGCAGAAACATCTTGACGGCAAATGTTGGAATATTGACGCTGTTCTATTTCTACGATTTTAGGGTGAAGAATACCCTCCAAAATAGTTTTTTTTTCAGAACTTTGAAATATAATGTTGGCTAGCTTTTTACGATTGAGGTGGCCCGTCTTGTCAAGAATGGATTCGCCAAAACATTGGACAATCTCTTTTAAAGCAATTTGGCCAGGTTCCACTAAGTTTTTACACAACTGATCCGCGTCAATGATATAGGCATCCAGACTTTTAAAAATGGATGCGGCTAAACTCTTCCCCGATCCTATCCCGCCTGTCAACCCAACAAGTAACGACACAAGTCACCGCTTTATTCTGCGCTTTTTAATAAGTCGCCATAAAGTCGCATTAGTTTCAAAGTAAGAGGCCCTGGCTTACCAGAGCCTACAGGACGACCATCCAAACAGGTTACTGGCATTATTTTTTTTAGCGTTCCTGTTAAAAATATTTCGTCCGCATCATTGAGTTCATCACCCGTCCATTTACCTTCTGCAAATGCGAAGTCGTTTTCCTTAGCCAATTGAATGACTTTTTTACGCGTGATACCAGAAAGAAGCCCGCAATCAAGTGAGGGCGTACAGATTTGATCATCGCGAACAAAAAATAGATTGCTGGTCGTCCCCTCTGTTAAGTAACCCCACGGGTTGACCATGACGGCATCCTGAGCGCCCGATTTATTGGCTTCCATTTTAGCTAAAACATTATTCAAATAATTACCAGTTTTAACATTTGGGTTTAAAGCATCGCGCGAGTTTCTTTTAATAGAAACTAGCGCAACAGAAATACCCTTTTCGTAAAACGATTCGGGGTATTGAGATATTTCCATTACTATGATGATGATATTGGGGTGCAGACACGTTGAGGGATCAATATTTATTTCCCCCTCCCCTCTTGTAACAATAATTCTAATATACGAATCATCATTGCCAGCGGCACCTAGGGTGATGTTTAGTTGCTCACGAAACCACTCTTTGTTTTGTGGGATTTTTAAAGCAATGGCTTCTGCCGAAGCAAAAAGTCTATCTAAGTGAGGGTCTAAAAAGTACGGGGCACTATCGATCGTACAGACCACTTCATAAACACTATCCCCAAATAAAAAACCATGATCCAAAATCGAGATCTTGAGGTGGTCATGGATTTCACCATTAAAATTTATTTTTGTGGTCATTATTTAATAAGTAATTTCAGTTAACGGTTAAATCTTTTATTTTTTATCAACGGATTTAAAAATCTCGTTTAATTTCTGCATATCTTCTTTAGAATATTGATCTTGAGGTTTGCCGTTATCAGGCAAGTGGTTTTTTAAACCTTCTAAGGTTTCAGTAATTTCTTTTATTTGTTTCAATTCCTCAAATTTTTCTTTAGCACCCTCCAAATCAAAATTTGAAATACTTTTCCTGATATTTAACGTACCGGGATTCTTGTTTACAAAATCTAAAACCTTCGCCAAATAGGGGGCGGTATAAGAATCTTGAGTGATTTTATTGGATATTTCAGGGAAAAATTGTAATGGGAATGTGACGGCTACTAGAATAGCCACCCCTTTAGCCAAACCCACAATACCCCCTAAAATACGGTTGAAAATAGTCAGGCTGGCTCCCGACCAGAGCATTCCGCTCGCAACCCGACCCATGAGCGAAATAATGATGGCAGTAATGATATAAATAGCCACGAATGCAATTAGCTTAGCAATCGGATTACTGGGAATGCTTTGCATCAAAACATCAGCAAAAACAGACTGATATTTAACAGCCATGAAATAACCACCGATGTATGCAAGGAGTGCAAAAACTTCTCGCACGAATCCTTTTATCAAAGAGAAAATCAGGCATAAACCCAGCACAGCTGAAACAAATATATCAAAGGGAGTCATAGGTTTTTATCAGTTATCATTTCATTCATGGAGGTATACATATCGGAAGCATCCAAATGTTCGAATAGTTTTTTAAATGAGGAGGTAAAACTATTTGGGCTCAAAGATATTTCTTTCCTAATATAGGGGAGGTCAAAAAATGCGCCCTCGCTAATTTCGTCTAAGTTGATCTGAACGACATCATCAGTAGAACAAGTATACACCTGAATATGCTCACCGTGTGTTTCATGACAAGCCGCAATTTTAAAGGGAATACTTAATTCAGCCTTCAAACCCAACTCTTCAAAAAGTTCACGATGCGCACACGCATCGTAAGATTCTCCGGCATCAACATGCCCCGATGAAGAAGTATCCCATAAACCGGGACTTTCATCTTTACAAAGCGCGCGTTTTTGCAAGAACAACTCTTTGTCAGAATTGAAAACCAGAACATGGGTAGAACGATGCAATAACTGGTTTTCATGGATGTGTTTGCGTGAAGCCTGACCGATTACACGATCATCGTCGTCCACGATATCATAAATTTCATTTTGAACATTCATGTGCAAATTGTTTCAAGCATTACTTTGGTCTGGTCTTAGATAATTCAAAGACTGAGGAAACTCCCCTTCTTCACAATAATTGTTCTGGGCTAAAATTTTCACGTCATTGATGGCCTGACGAGAACCTTCCATCGTGACTTGTTTGTAGCCTTTATCCGCAAGCAGACCACCTGCTTGCAAAAGACTCATAACTGATTTAGCATTAAATTTATCATCATCGATGATCATATTGAGCTCCCCCTCATGATGCCGGGCGATTAATGAAATATAAGTTGAAGGCCGAGCGTGAAAACCTAAAGGGTGAGGAACATTCACTTCTGCGCGAACGATTTCGATGAAGTTTCCGAGAATTTTTCTTACAAATTTATCGCCTTTTTGAAGGTAGAATTTACTGTAATAAATACCGAAATTAAAAATCTGACCTAACAACACATCTTTGTTGACCATCTGGGATATTTTTTGTCGGCATTCACTGTGTCTAATTTCATCCTCATGGCGTTCATAAAAATGACAAAGCCATAAAACAACTTCTAGCAGATGCAAGGGCATTGAAATATAACCGCGCATATTTTTCAATTCTTCTACCGATTGTTCTATACGTGTGTTTTTGACATAGGTGTCGTATTCAGATTGAACACTATGAACCAGCTCTTTAAACATTCGCACCAACTTCTCATCTAATTGGTCAGGGATGATATGACGAAATTTCTCTAGATCTTCACTTCGTTCAAAACCAGCATCGTTGACCATCTGAGCCACTTTTTTATACTTTTGGCAGAGATCTAAAATTCTTTCCTGTTCGCCTTTCACTTCATCTTCTAAAATCGTTCTGGGCAAGCGTTTATTGGATTCTATTTCAGAAAAATCATCTTGCGAAAAGGGTCCATCTGAAATTATCAGGCCATTTGCTCGACCGGTGCTGATAACCTCGGCCCGTAAATTTTGAATTGAGTTATTTAAAAATTCTAGGAGTTGATAGGCGGCTTTATGGAATTCGAGTGAATCTTCCTCTGATTCTCCCAGTGAATAATATGGATATCGATCCAAAATATGTTTTAAATAAAAAGCCGCAATCGTAAGGTTACGAATGCAGGCTACATATTCTGAAAAAAAGGACCACGTCTTATTTTCTCTAGCTCCATATTCGTCTAAAAAACATTCTAGATATTCTGTTTCCTGAATAAGGCTGGAATAAAATTTGCGCGACACTTCTTTTTTATTTTTAAGTTTCTCGCAAAATAAGGCACTGATTTTTATAAAGGGTCGTGTGGGCTCTTGTAAAATGGGTAGAAACTCGTCTTCAGCAATTATTTGAATCAGAGATTTTGCTTCCATCTATGTTACCTAGAAAAGAAAAGATTAGAGTGAGAGTGCAAACAACTAACAGTATACTCGGATATGAGGTGGGTTAAAAGGCTACAGATTTTGCAAAGATTTTTGGAGGTATGTATTTTTGCCAAATTTCTAAATGCGAATTGGGCCCAGAGGGTATGATGAACGGAATAGATTGAAAGTCTGGTTTCTTAGGAGGCTGGCATAACGGCATATCCATTTCCAAGGGTGTGCGGTCTCCCTTTCTAAGGTTACAAGGTTTACAAGCCACAACGATATTAGTCCAGTTTGTGGCCCCACCCCGTGACTTAGGAACGATGTGGTCAACCGTGAGCGGCTGGTTGGATGCGCCGCAGTACTGACAGGTATAGTTATCTCGACGTAAAATATTTTTTTTACTGAACGCCAAGCCTTTGCTTCGGTTTCGACGAACCATTTTCAAAGTACGAATTACAGTAGGAAGTTTAAAGACGGTAGAAGGCGTGCGAACTAAATAACCAGCGCTCTCCAAATCTTCTGCCCTGCCCCCAAACACCATGATTATGGCGTGACGAGCACTGCAAAATTGGAGTGGCTCATAAGAATAATTCAAGACTAGACTTTTAAACGAATCGATCATCTTTCCAAACCTTTCGTCGGTGGAAAAACTTGATTTGCTTGGGCCGTGACTTATTAAACTGCAAAAATTTTACTCTTTCACCCAACAAACTGTCAATAAAAAGGCTATTTCAAAAAATATTCCCCGTATTGAGTCTCAGTTCTGGGTCTAGGCATTGTTTGAGCGTTTTCAAATCGTTCAACCCCATAACGCCTACCATCCTTGCAAAATATTGCTTTTTCAGTTTACCGATTCCATGTTCTGCCGAAACCGTCCCTCCCCATTGCAATATCTGTTCGACTATTTGATCGTATATTGATTGCGCCAGTAGGGTTTGTGAGGCACTGGGAAGAAGGTTAATATGCAGGTGATTATCTCCCAAATGCCCGAACATCACATAGTCTAGGTGGCTAGTTTCTAGTAATTCCTTATAAAATCGCATCATGGGGAAGAAATATTTGTCGGGAACAGCCATGTCTGTACCGAGCTTAATCCGTTTCGCACGACTATTCTCTTCATTAATGATAACGGGGATTTGATGGCGGAAATCATGAAATCGTTGTGCGTCATTAGGGTCCTGCGCAAACCACGAATCTTCAAGACTCCTCCCTTCAGCGTTCAAAAAAACGAACCAATTTTCTAAAACCTCATCATAATCATTCTCATTGCTAATACTTTGTTCAAAAAACAAGGCGGCTTTGGCATTATGAGGAATATTTTTATATTTATTCTTCAACCTATTGAGAGAATGTGTATCGAAATATTCAAGGGAACAGGGGTCTATATTCCCACCATTAATGGATTTAATTTTAGCAACCAGTTCCCAACAATATTCTTCTTTTTCAAAAAATAAGATGCCGCTCACAAAATCTTCAGGGCGTGGAAGCAAACGCAGAATTATCTTGGTAAAAACCGCCAACGTCCCATCTGAACCGATGAACAAATCCAGCCAGTCCATATCAGGACGAACATAAAAACCCGCTGAATTTTTACAATCAGGGCTTTGGTAGGTAATTTCAGGAAATTCCAATGTACTGCCATCTTCAAAGCACAATGGTTCAGAAATCTTCAAGCCTTTTTTAAGCTTGAGCTTTCGTCCATCAATGAGGATGCATTCAATCTCATCCACGAAATCACGTGTGCAACCATATTTATAACTTCGAGAACCCGATGCATTGGTTGCTAAAGTTCCCCCTAATGATGCCAACGCTTCTGTTGGATTAAGGGGATAAAACCATTCCGTAGAAAATAAAAAATCGTTAAGCGCCTTTAGGGTGACAGCAGGGCCCACTGTGATTCTGCCTGAATCGAGAACCCCTATTTCATCAAATTTTTCCAACGATACAATGACCCCTGCAAGAGGGATACGGGATGCTGTCAGCCCGGTGCCCGCTCCCGCCAAGGTGACGGGGCGTTTATCATGAGCGAGGAATTTTACCAGCTCCTCTACGGTTTCAGGAATCACAACCTCATCTGCATTACCTCCAGAATAATTAGAGGCATCCTGCAAATAGGGGGCAATGGTTCCGGGATCATTTTTTCGGATCATTGATATCTTTTAAGGCGAGGATTTTCCGCCGTGTTATAGGGGCTTGCAAAAATAATTATCGGGTCGGATATTCGTTACGAGGGGTCATTAGGAGGTTGATTATTCTTATCCCTGTTCTCTCGTCGTTCTGCTTCCATCTTAGGTTGTTTATGAATAAAACCCGCGTATTTAACCATTAAAACCATCATTCCGACCGCAAACAATGCCGCTAATCCTAAAAATAAATTGTCCACTCCCCCTCCTCAAAAAATATTTATTGTCTATTATAACATCCTTGAAGGCCTGTTTAAAGTTTCTGAGTCTATTCTCATGACCTGCGTGCTTGACAGCCCCCCTATTGGCTAAGTATCCTATCTGCATTTGAAACTGAGTAATTAAGGATCGAGCTTTGAATACATCGACAAAAAAAATCGTAGACATAGATGGGGTCAGCTTACATTTGAGCCAACCCGACACCACTCCTTCAGAATGGATCGGGCAAGATGAAGTGCTCAAACAAATTCAGGCCTGTTGGATGGTTATATCCGAGAAAGACTTTCCTCTTTCGCCCCGTATAACCGGGATGCCCGGAACCGGGAAAACAACCCTAGCAATGGTGGCGGCAAAACAGAGAAAACAACCACTTTATATTTTTCAATGCACCAGTGATACAAGACCCGAGGATTTGCTGATCACCCCTGTTTTATCTGAAAAAGGGAAAATTTCTTATCATGCGTCTCCCCTTGTCTGTGCCATGATTGAAGGTGGAATTTGTATTCTTGATGAAGGAAATAGGATGAATGAGAAAAGTTGGGCTTCCTTGGCCCCCTTGCTCGATCATCGTCGTTATGTCGAATCGATCATCGCCGGAATTCAAATTCGCGCTCACAAAGAATTTCGGGCCTGCGTCACCATGAATAATGACGAATCCACCTTCGAAATCCCCGATTATATTTTATCGAGACTGCAACCCACTTTGCAGATGTCGATGCCCAGTTATCACGATGAGTTAGCAATATTGAAATATCATCTGCCTTTTTCAGAAGACGATCTTTTAAAAATGACAGTGGATTTTCTGCAGAAATCACATCAATTAGATTTGGATTTTTCGCCTCGTGACGGCATTCACATTATCCGATATGCTCTCAAGCGAATCAGTCAAGATAAAGACAATCCGCTCGCTAAAGACAAAATGTGGCAAGAGGCGGTCAGCAAGGTTCTTGGTGATGAAGCACTCGATCTGGATGCTCTGGCTTCCAGCAACCGTAGAGCATTGGGTGAAGACCGGCTTCCGATGGGCTTGGGTGACTTCTTCTTCAATGATGACAACCCTTTGCACCCGGATAGCGATCATTAAAACAGATAACTTATGAGCCAGATTCTCAAACTCAGTGATCGTATTCAATTTCTGCCTGTGGTTCATGGCAGTGGTAGTTTTGCCCGAGAGGTGCGTCATCAGCTTTTATCGAACTCCTGCGATTGTCTCGCTATCGCCCTGCCGCCCGAGTTCCAACCAACGGTTGAGCAAGGCATCAACCACCTGCCAGCGATTTCTCTAAGTTGTCAGGAGCAATCCAATGGGGCTATGAATTATGTGCCCATCGACCCCAGTCAGCCATTTATCATGGGTCTGCGCATTGCCATGCAGGAGGGAATTTCTCGTCATTTCATCGACTGGAGCACTGAAAGCTATGAAAAAAGGAGTGTGGATTTCCCTGATAGCTTTTCTTTAAGCAAACTCTATTATGAGAAATACATCAGCACCCTGCTTTTGACTCTAAAACGGCCCGAAGATAAGACTTTACATTTCTGGCGTGCACGATGG
>JABIYR010000040.1 GCA_018702695.1 Nitrospina sp.
ATCGCGGAATATGGAAATCAGGAAGAAATTTTTAAACACCGGGTTCACCCCTATACGCAAAGGCTTTTTAGTTCCATTCCCAAGCTTGAGAAAAGCAACCTCTTACTGGATACCATTCCCGGTATCGTTCCTTCTGCCACCGAATACACAGAAGGGTGTCGATTTGCCGACCGCTGTTCCAAGGTCATGGATGTCTGCCAAGAGCGTGAGAGCGAAGTCCATCAAATCAGCGCCAACCATCAATCGGTCTGCCATTTATTAGACAAGACACTCGCGAATCGCCCACAACATCGAAGTGCTACCAATGCCATCCCGGTCTGTAAAATTGAAGATCATGCATTAGTCAAAATTCGGAACTTAAAAACATATTTCCCGGTCCGCAAGGGAGTATTTTTACGCGTCGCAAATTATATCCGCGCTGTAGACAATATCAATCTCGATATACCTAAAGGCTCGACCTTGGCATTAGTGGGGGAATCGGGCTGTGGCAAATCTACCTTGGGCGAATCGATCCTGCAATTGAACCCGGTTGCGCAAGGAGACGTTTTTTTCAACGATCAAAATATGATGCACCTGAAGGGCGAAACGTTGAAAAAGTTTCGCAAACATATGCAGATTGTGTTTCAAGATCCATTTGGTTCTCTGCAACCCCGAATGACCATAGAAAGAATTGTCGGTGAAGGGTTGGAAGTGCATCAACCTGACTTGTCACCCCAAGAGCGTGGCCAGAAAATTGCGCGGGTTTTAGAAGAGGTCGGGTTGCAGGCATCCATCATAGAACGTTATCCGCATGAATTTTCTGGCGGTCAACGCCAACGCATAGCCATTGCCCGCGCCTTGATACTCGAACCTGAATTTTTGGTGCTCGATGAACCCACGAGTGCTTTGGATGTATCGGTGCAGGCTCAAGTTCTCAATTTATTGAAAGAACTTCAAGCGCGCCATCAATTGACCTACCTGTTCATCAGTCATAACTTGAGTGTGGTGCGATATATGGCAGACACTGTCGCGATCATGTATCTGGGTAGAATTGTCGAGCAGGCTCCCGTCGATGAGCTTTTTAACAAACCTCGTCACCCTTACACCTTATCGCTTCTCGACTCAGTTCCCACATTAGAAAATCGCAAAATATTCAAACCTCTTTTAGGAGATGTGCCCTCCCCTCTCAACCCACCGACAGGTTGTCATTTTCATCCACGCTGTCCCATTTATTTAAATGAAGAACCCGGTTCAGTATTGAAAAACAAATGCACCACTCAATACCCTGAAAAGGTTGAAGATAAACATTCCTTCGTAGCCTGCCACCACATTTAAACAGGCCGAAATTTCGAATAGATGCCATTTTCAAAACTATAAGATATTGAAAATAAGGATTATATCCTTCTCTTTACAAAGTTGATGATTCGCCTAAACAAAACAACATTCTGATCAAATTGATTTATTTCGTCTTATAGCTTCATGCTTTACAGTCAAACGAGGTCCGGCTATAGTTTGAAACGATTTTGAGGTTCTCATGGCTCTCGACGATCAAGGCGATTTTTATGATTAAAACAATGGCAATCATTTTGAGCATAGGAATCTTCACCTTCAGCACATCGGCGCTATCGCAAGATGAATTAGCAACAGCAACCTCGCTACAAGCCGAACTAAAAAACCAACCCAATAACCCCGCCAAGCTATCTAAACTGGGGCTCATTTATCTCAAAGAATTAAAATACCAACAGGCAATTCCTTATCTACAAAATTCTTTAAAATTTAACAAGGGAGACTACAGAGCTCATTTTTATCTTGCTGTGGCATACGGTGCAGTGGGCCGACATCCGGAAAAACTCCAAGCCTTGCAAGAAACATTGCGCATCAACCCCAATTTTGCCCCAGCCAATTTTAAAATGGGGTTGGCTCAAGCGGCATTAAATAGACATCAAGTGGCCAGTGAATATTATCGCAGAGCCATAAAATCTGAGCCGGGTAATTATGATGTGCATTATTTTTTATCTTTGTCTTGCCTGTTATCAAAACGTTATCTTGAGGCACTGATCGCTGTGCGTGAATCACTTCGACTCAACCCTCAAAATGCCGAAGCCCAATACATGCTCGGTCATATTCATATGAAATTGGGTCAGTACAAAAAAGCCATTCAGCCCCTTCAAAGTGCGATTAATTTAGAGCCAAAGTTCATACAGTCAATGCCTACAACCCGGTAAATCAACGCCTTTTATCTCTTCACCCGCTTTCAATTTTCAGGTCCATTAATAAACTGTAAGCAGAATATAACTTCTCCGACTCATTTACGATTCATTAAACATAATGTTTTGTTATCATATTCAATGGGATCGTATTGATGTTATTTTTAGGGGTATTTATATAATGAACAAACGCCAAACCGTCTTTTTTGTATTTTTCAGTTATTTTATCATCGCCCTATTTTCTCCAAATAGTGCCCACAGTGCATCGAAGCCATCATCCAAGTCTCAAGCACTCGCCGATAAAAAAGCTAAAGCAATTTTTGCCGGGGGTTGTTTTTGGTGCATGGAGCACCCTTATGAAGACCTACCGGGGGTAGCAAAAGTAATTTCAGGGTTTACCGGAGGTAAAAAAAATAACCCCACCTACAAAGAAGTTGCGTCCGGCTCTACCTTGCATGTCGAAGCAGTCGAAATTCATTTTGATTCGACAATCATTTCTTACCATGATCTGTTGGAAATTTTTTGGAGAAATATTGACCCCACTGATGCGGAGGGCCAATTTGTCGACCGAGGAAAACAATATACCACTGGCATCTTTTATTTAAGCCAACAACAAAAAGAAATAGCACAACAATCGTTACAAAAAATTGAAGACAGCAAACGTTTTAAGAAGAAAATTGTCACAAAAATCATTCCAGCAAGTGTATTCTTTCCGGCAAAAGAATATCATCAAGATTTCTTTAAAAAGAATTACATCCATTATAAAATATATCGTGCCGGATCGGGACGAGATGAATTCATAAAACGAACTTGGGGAAAAGATCGCGATTATAAAATTTCAAAAATGGGTTTCACTACCGAAGAGTTGCCTTTATTTACCTTGATCGGTAATAAAGCCAATTCAAAGAAGAATTTAACCAAACTGCAATATTATGTGACCCAAAAAAATGGCACCGAACCGCCATTCAAAAATGAATTTTGGGACAACAAACGAGCCGGAATCTATGTAGATATTGTTTCGGGCGAACCGCTATTTAGCTCAAAAGATAAATTTAAGTCTGGAACGGGTTGGCCTTCTTTCACTCGCCCGTTGGTTCAAGAGAATCTTAATGAAGAAAGAGACATGACTTATAATATGGTACGCATCGAACTACGCTCTAAATCAGCAGACTCGCATTTGGGGCATTTGTTCCACGACGGCCCGAAACCTACGGGGCTAAGATATTGCATTAATTCAGCCGCCTTGCGATTTATTCCAGCCGGTGATTTAGAGAAAGAAGGTTATGCCGAGTTTAAAACATTATTCAAGAATAATAATGGAATTTAACGAACTCTAACAATGGCTGACACTAAAAATCTTCCTTGGTATCTATATATGGTGAGGACTAGACAAGGCCAACTGTATACAGGAATCACCCGAGATGTGAAACGAAGGTTTTTGGAACATCAGGAGGGTGGCAAAAAATCAGCCAAATTTCTTCGTGGAAAAGCCCCATTAAAATTAGAGTTTCAACAGGAAGTTGGCACTCGATCCTGGGCTTTGAAGATCGAATCTGCTATCAAGAAGCTACCGAAACAAAAAAAAGAAAACCTTGCCAATAAGGGTGACAAAATAAGTCTCGTAAGCATGGAATTCTCAACTCAATTATAGTGAAATTTCGAGACGCCGTTTTAGACTACTGAACGAGTTTATTCTTGAAGGCGTAATTGGTGATCTGGGAATTATTTTTCAGAGTGCTTTTGGCTAAAATTCGACTTCGGTAAGTGCCCACCGTTCCGACCCCTAAATCCAATTCATTCGCGATCTCCGTTAAGGTTTTCCCCGATCCAATCATACAAAATATTTGTAACTCTCTCGGCGAAAGATTTTCATGCAAAGCCTTGTCAGAATCCTTTTGTAGACCACTCACCATGCTTTCAGCAAATTTTGCACTGACATAGACGCCTCCTTCAGCAACTTTGCGAATCGCCTCAACGAGTTGATCTGGAGCGCTGTCTTTGGTTAGATAACCTACCGCTCCCGCTTTATAAAACTGTTTGGCATAATTCTCTTCAGAAGAAACGCTTAGAATAAGAACTTTAATTTCGGGGTAATCACTATGAACCTTATGCATCACTTCCCACCCTGTTTGACCGGGCATATTAATATCCAACAATAAAACGTCTACAACCAAGCTAGATAATTTTTGCAGAATTTCATCACCATTACCAGCTTGGTCTATCAACTGCATATCTGGAGTTTCTTCAATAATTTGGATCAAACCCTTACGCACTACAGCGTGATCATCAGCGATGGCAATTTTTATTTTGTTTTGTTTATCATTGGTCATAGTTCACCTTAGGGAATTCAATTTTTAACCAAGTTCCTCCACCTTCAGTGCTTTGTATATCAACCTGCCCACTCCAGATTAGAGCGCGTTCACGAATGCCTAATAATCCGAGTGAGGATGTATTCTCTAAAATAGCGGGATCAATGCCAATTCCGTCATCCTTAACATCTAATTTATAAGTATCTTCATCTTCAACAAATGAGATCATAACATTACTGGCATGTGCATGACGAGTAATATTTGTCAGTGTCTCCTGAAATATTCGGAATAAATCGGTCGACATTTCTGGGGGTAAACTTATTTTTTCAGGTTCGATTGTCAAAGTGTATTGGATGTTTGTGTTGACACGAAACGTCTCGGCTTGCCCACTGTAAAGCCTCACAAAAGCCCATCACATCCAATACTTGAGGACGTAAATGCGTTGAAACTCTTCGTACGGTATCCAGCGCATTTTGTATGTGCATGTATATCGCCCCGAGCTTATCCCTGATCGGAATCCCTTGGATAGTTATTCTCTTCTCCAACCAAGTGAGATCAAGCTTAATCGCGGTCAGGGTTTGCCCCAATTCATCGTGTATCTCTCTGGCTATATGAATACGCTCCTCTTCACGAATTTTTTCAAGACGGTTGTAGAGTTTCCTTAATTCTACATTCAATTCATTTCTTTCATAAGCCAATTGCTCCAAATTACGGGAGTGAAATTTTAATTTTCTATTAAAATAGACAAGCAACGTAAAAAATATCGACAGTAAGATGCCTAACGGTCCAATGACATGTGGGAAACGAAATTCTTCTTTTGAAAAGAATTTATCCTCAAAGGTTACCAGCATTCTAAAATTGATTCCTCGATAACCCACCCCTGCTTGATACTGCTGTTGTTTTGTCAATTTATTCAGATTAAA
>JABIYR010000039.1 GCA_018702695.1 Nitrospina sp.
AAAAAAAGAACGCCCAAATTTTAGAGCAAGAACAATCCAACTTCATGGGCGTGATGGGTAATATCTTCCAACAAGTAGGCATTCAGAAACCCCCTAGCGGGGGAGGCAAATAACTAGAAAAAATATCTTTCTCCGACTCCTTCATTGAAAGGGGCGTTTCAATGGACCGCTCTGCTATTATTTCTTAAATATCCGTCGTTGCAGGTAAATTTCGATGGTGCTTTTGGCGTTGCTGGCTACAGCGATATCGCTCATGCCACTGTGGTTATAATCACCACTGGTGATAGCTAGGGGAGTGCTTCCTTCTAATACATAATCACGGGTGGGGTATTTGAACGTGCCGTTGGGGTTGCGGATGACCAGCGAAAAATTGCTGGAGCGGGAGTTGGCGACGGCGACATCCTTTTGTTTATCGGGGTTGAAGTGCCCGGTGGTGAGGGCGAAGGGGCCGCCGCCTCCTGAAAAGGAAATCGGTTCTTGGAAACTGCCATCGCCGTTGGAATAAAGCATGTAGAGGTTGTCTCCTTGTCCGGCGGCAAAAACTAGGTCGGGTTTTCCATCTTCATTCATGTCGCTGGCGACTAAAGCGAGCGGCACCAATTGTTCTGCCACACGTTTGGGTTTTTGAAACGTTCCGTCACCGTTCCCCATAAACAGGCGAATAGAACTGGCGCTGGAACTGCTGGCGGCCAGAGCAATATCCAAATGCCCGTCTCCATTAAAATCGACGGTCACTCCAGAGAAGGAACGAGAACCCGTCAGATAGGAAGACCCTTTTCTAAAACGACCATCCCCCGTCCCCATATATAACTCCATTTGGTCAAAGGTCAGGGTGACGGCGGCATCGAGTTTCCCATCATTGTTATAGTCACCTAAAATAATATTTAGAGGCACTTTGCCAGTTCGAGTGGGGATGGGTTTTCGAAACGTTCCATCGCCATTGCCTTGAAGCACGATAAACATTTCAGCGCCCCGCGCGTTGACCGCAAGGTCGGGATATCCATCCCGGTCAATGTCTCCGACTGCAGCCATGGTGGGTTCTGCGCCGACAGGAATATTTAACGCTGAAGCAAAACTTCCATCTCCTTTTCCAAGCAAGATGCTGATCGTGCTATTTTTGGTGTTTGCTGAGATCAGGTCGGGTTCTCCATCCAAATTTAGATCGCTGGTTAATAAATGCGAGGGCCCTTGCCCCACGCGCATGACATCAAATTTGTAGAATAGGTTAGGAGGGGGCTGTGGCAGATCGCAGGCAGACAGGAGCCCTATTGAGAGAACACAAACCCACCGCACCCATGTGGATGCACGGGTGAACACTGAATCGGGGCCTGATATTTTGATGTTTTGCATGTTAATGATATCTGTCAATGGCGGGTATTTGAAAAACCCTTGATTTTGTTGCGCGACTATGCAAAAATTCGTTTTTTGTTCAAAACCTAATATAGTAAATAAATGGATTATATTAAAATCTAATTGTTTACCCCTTTTAACCCCTCGCTCCAGATATGAATCTGGGGCTATTCTAAACCCATGAGGAGGTATCTGTTGCGATCTTACCAGAGTGTCCTGATTCTTAAACCCGATATTGACGAAGCCCGCGTTGATGAAGCCGTGGAAAAAATAAGCGAATTCATCAAAAGTAATGGGGGTGCGTGCCTTAAAATCGAAAAATGGGGCAAAAAACGCTTGGCCTATCGGGTAAAGAAAAACCGATTCGGGATCTACCTGAATATTTATCATACGCTTGAAGCGGCGCAAGTTGCTGATCTGGAAAATAAATACAAGCTTTACGATTTAGTCATCAAATATATGGTGGTCAAGTTGGCCGATGATGAGCTTGAAAGAGCTTTAGACAAAGAGAATAAAGTCATCGATGGCGAAGACGAAGAAGGCAAAGATAAGGATAAAAATAAAGACAAAGACAAAGACAAAGATAAGGGTGAAGAAGACTCCTGATTAACTGAGTGACTGTAAGGATTAAATATGGCTTCGTTCAATAAAGTACTTCTAATGGGCAATCTGACCCGGGACCCTGAATTGCGTTACACCTCAGGCGGTGCGGCCGTAGCAAGTTTTGGTTTGGCTGTGAATCGCAAGTATAAACAGGGTGAAGAATGGAAAGAAGAGGTCTGTTTTGTCGATATTACAGTTTGGGCCAAGCAGGGTGAAAACTGTGCCCAATATTTAAATAAAGGGAGTCTGGTTTTCATTGAAGGTCGATTGAATTATCAGACTTGGGAAGCAGATGGCGGACAAAAACGAAGCAAGCTAGAAGTAGTTGCTAATAATGTCCAGTTTTTGACCAAACAGGGAGAGAAGGTGAGTATGGACTCGGGTTCATCTCCTGCACCGTCTGCTGACGACATACCATTTTAAAAAATATCTAATTAAAGAAGGTAATTATGCCAGAGACAAAAAAACGTTCATTTTTTTCTAATAAAATTTGTAGATTTTGCAATGACGATCAGAGCAAGGTATTTATAGACTTTTTTGATGTGAAAGCGATGAAACCGCTGATATCAGAAAGAGGTAAAATCGTTCCTTCTCGCATTTCGGGTAACTGTGCCAAGTGTCAGAGAATTTTGACCCGGGCGATTAAAAAAGCTAGAAACATTGCTTTATTGCCATTCGCTGTTGAGCATTAGCATTGACTGAGTCAACACCGAACCAAAACTTTTTGGTACCCATAGTTCTGGTTTTTGTTCTCTTTCTGGCACTGGCTATCTTTCCTCCATTGGGGGCTTTGATCGGGGTGTTATCACCTTTTCCGCTTGTGTTTGTCGCCCTTCAAAAAGGTCGGCAAGTGAGCATTGCCTTGATGGCGTTGGTATTTGTGACGCTATTATTGCTGGTGGGTGCCGATCAGGCAACGCTGTTTTTAGCGGAATATGCTCTTCTGGCATTGTTGTTGGGGGAGATGATCCGTTACCGATTGTCAGCCGACCGATGCATTGCTTTGAGTGCTGTGGTAACGAGTTTGGTGTCGCTGGTTGTTTTAATGGTTTTGTTCGGGGATCAGGAAACCTCGGTCAAAGTGTTTTTTGAGGAACAAATTCGCGCTCATTTTGCTCAGTCGATGAAATCGTTTGAGTCGATAGGGGAAAGCCCGGCAGAAGTCGCGAGTATGAAAGCATTTGCAGAGCGGACTGCAGAAAGTTTTGCTGGTTCTTATCCTGCATTTTTGTTTATCGGGTCATTGATTTCTACCGCGGCTAATTATGCGTTGGTTCGAATTGCTTGGACACGACTTTATGGGTCGGGCCTGTTTTCTGAAGGCAAGTTTTCCGAATGGATCTGCTTGGAAAACTTGGTTTGGCTCTTCATCGGTTCGGGAGTGGCCTTGTTTATAGGGCAAGGTGAAATAGAAGAAGCTGGGCTGAATGTGTTTTTGGTCATGCTGTTCATTTATTTTATTCAGGGACTGAGTATTGTAGTTTATTTTTTGAAAGCCCGTAATGTGCAGGTTTTCTTTTGGTTTGTTCTTTTTATATTAATATTTGTGCAACCCCTTTTAATAGGTTTGGTAGCTGGATTGGGCGTATTCGATATCTGGGCAGATTTTAGAAAGCTAAGGATCGCTTCCGCTGAAGATATATAATGAAAACGTTCTGGTCTTTGAGGAAAGGAAAAATATGAAGCTGTTATTGAAAGAAGATGTTGAGGGATTAGGAATTTGTGGGCAGGAAGTAGAAGTTAAAGATGGTTATGGAAGAAACTTTTTAATTCCTAAGGGCAAGGCTTTGCTGGCAACGCCAAATAACCTGAAGGCATTCACGCATCAAAAGCTTGTGGTGCAATCGCGCGTTAAGAAAGTTATCGCGGCGGCTCAGGTTATTGCTGATGATATTGCCAAGGCAAACTGTTCTGTTAAGAAAAAGATTGGTGAATCCGGTAAAATGTTCGGGTCGGTAACGGCTCAGGAAATTGCTGATTTGCTCAAAGCTCAAGGTGTTGATATCGATCGCCGAAAAATTCAATTGTCCGAGCCGATCAAAAAAGCAGGAGAGTATAAAATCCCTGTTAAACTGCACCCGGAAGTGACGGCAGAAATTAAGCTAAATGTTGAGGGAGAGCAAGAGGTCGTAGCCGTTGCAGAGCCTGACGCTACAGCAGAAGCAACCCCGGAAGCTGAAACAGAAAGTACCCCTGAGGAGAAATAGGGCAACCCCTATCACCCTTAAATTATGGTTGATGCCTCGTGACTGACATTTCTCTGAATAAACTGCCTCCTTACAATAAGGAGGCAGAGCAGAGTGTTTTAGGGGCCTGTCTGCACTCCGAAGATGCCATAGCCAAAGCCCTTGAAGTTTTAAGGGAAGAAGATTTCTATAAGTCCACCCACCAGAAAATATTTGCTGTCATGCGAGGCCAGTTCGAGGCCAATGAACCGATTGATGTTCTCGCATTAGCCGACCGACTTAAAAAGAATAATGAACTCGAAGAAATCGGCGGGCTGGAATACCTCGGCCTTCTTGAAGACTTTGTTCCCACCTCTACGGCTGTTGTTCATCACGCCAAGATTTTGCGGGAAAAGAAGATCCTTCGTGATCTGATTGAAACTGCCACCGAAATCGTATCCAGCAGTTACCGAGACAGCGATGATGTTGACACCGTGCTGGACAAGGCAGAACAAGCCATTTTCGAGATCTCTGAAAATCGATCGAAACAAAGTTTTTATAAGTTACCCGAGGTCATTAAAAGAGGCTTGTCGGATCTGGAGAAGCTTTCCCAACAGCCGGGGATGGTCACAGGCGTGTCTTCAGGATTTGTTGATCTGGATAATATGACGGCAGGTTTTCAACCCTCCGACCTGATTATTCTGGCGGCACGACCCAGTATGGGGAAGACTAGTTTTGCTTTGGATCTCGCACGTTATGTTTCTTTGAATCAAAAAACTGCGACAGCTTTTTTCAGTCTTGAAATGTCTAAAGAGCAATTGGGCATGCGCCTTTTATGCTCGAAAGCACAAGTTGATTCTTCGAAAGTTCGTACGGGTTATCTGGCTAAGAGTGATTGGCCTAAAATTCATGAAGCAGGTCGAGAGCTGGCTGAAGCGAAATTATTTATCGATGATAGCCCTGCTTTGTCATCCCTTGATATACGCGCACGCTCTCGCAGGCTCGCGGCCGAACAGCCTTTGGGGCTGATTGTGATCGATTACCTGCAATTGATGCATGGTCGGGGAAATACAGAAAGTCGGCAGTTGGAAGTGTCGGAAATATCTCGAGGCCTCAAAGGTCTTGCGAAAGAGTTGAATATTCCAATTATTGCTCTATCGCAGTTAAGTCGTGCTGTGGAGAGTCGTCCTGATAAACGACCGCTCTTGTCAGACCTGAGAGAGTCGGGTTCCATTGAGCAAGATGCGGATGTGGTCATGTTTATTTATCGCGATGTGGTTTACAACCCTGAGTCCGATGACCCCGGTAAAACGGAAATCTTAATTCGAAAGCAAAGAAACGGCCCCATTGGAGAGGTGTTTTTGCATTTTGAAAACCAATATACGCGCTTCTACGATAGAAGCCCTCGTGCCGATGCCCCACCAGAAGCGGACCCTTCAAACTTTGAACCGGCCTTTTAGTTCTCGTCATATGGGGAGTAAGAGAACAATGCTCCATCTGTCAGCTTTTATTGTAGCCATTATTTTATCGCTTCCACTTGCTTCGACCCCAAGCCAAGCTCAGACCCACCTCGGTTTCGAAGATATTCCACTATCGCTAAAAGCCAAAGGCGATTTTTACTTATCACAAGGCAAGTATAAAAAATCGCTGGATATCTATAAAAAGATTTTACAAGATGGCGTGGACTCCAATTCAATTTTTAGAAATATGGTTAGGGCTTGGAATGCTATGAAGGCCTTGGACGAGGCTGAAAAATATTTAACAGCCTATCGCTGGGCGCACGAAAAATCTTCAGCCGTTAACTATGCTCTGGGTTATCTGTACTATTTAAAGAACGAGGATATAAAAGCCGAAAAGCAATTTAATAGTGCCATTGAACTGGACTCGAAAAATAGCTGGGCTTGGAATAACTGGGCGGCATTACTGGCCAAGGGAAAGCATTTTCAGCAAGCTGTTGAAAAAGTGAAAATCGCCATTAGAACCAACCCAGAAAAGATGATGTTTTTTCTCAACTTGAAAAAAATATATGCACAGATGGGGGAAGTACAGCGATTTGAAGAAGAGTACCATCAAGCCTTAAAGGAAGGGCAGAAAGATATGTCCTGGGGGTATGGAAAGACTCTAGCCCGATCCATGAGGCAGAAATCGTTTCTGGCTTATTCCAAAAACGATATTGCTGGGGCCATTGCAGGGTTTGAAAAGATTCTGGGTATATATCAAAATATTGGCGATACAAAGGGGCAGGTTCCGGCATTATTCAGCCTCGGCTTGCTTTTTGAAGAAAATGGAGATGCCCATAAGGGCCAAGAATTCTATAGGCAGGTGTTAGCGATTAATCCTGAACATATACAGGCAAAAGAAAAAGTTAAACCTCTGAAAGAAAAAGAGTGATTGCTTTTAAAATAATAGTTACAGGAATTGAAAATTATATTCTCAAAATCAGCTTTAAACTCATTTAACTATTGACAAATAAGGGGTTTAAACGATAGGATTTAAAAGATTGTGAGGTTTGTTAACTTCTGTCAAGGAGACACGGTGGGCAAGGACGAATTTACCATAGTTATTTTTCCCGGATCATTGAGTACCCCCAAAAAAATACGTCTACCAAAACGTTTTGTCAAGATCAGCGTTTTGGTTTCATTCGTTGTTTTAATAGGGGTTTTGGGTTCGTCATTCTACTTCACTCAACAATTTTTGCGGTTGCAAGGTAGTGAGACAGAGTTGGTCAAGCTTCGCCGGGAATCTAAAATCCGCAAAATCCAAGTTGAAAAGTTTGCTCAGCAGGTAAAAAACTTTGAGACAGAAATGTCCCGCCTAGAGCGTTTTGAGAAAAAACTCCGAGTCATCACGGCACTTGAAAATTCACCCAAATCGATTGAGAAGAATTGGGGAGTGGGTGGCCCTTATGGGTTGAGTAGCAATAGTTTCACCACTGCAATGGGTAGAGGTGCCTCCACCATGGTAGACCGATTATCTAATGGCCTCGACCACTTGAGCAAGCAAGCCAAGATCGAGAGTATTAGTTTTCAGGAACTGGATAATTTTTTTAAGAACCAGAAATCTTTACTTTCCTCGACCCCTTCAATTTGGCCTACCCGCGGTTGGGTGACTTCCAATTTTGGTTTTCGTAAATCTCCTTTTACCGGTTTAAGAGAAAAGCATGAAGGTTGGGATATTGCGGCCCGAAACGGGTCTCCGGTACGTGCTACTGCCGATGGTGTGGTGGTGGTAGAAGGCAGAGAATATGGTTATGGTAATTTGGTAGAGGTTGATCATGGTTATGGTCTGGTTACGCGTTATGGGCATAACTCGAAACACTTGGTCAAAGTAGGAGATCGTATCAAACGCGGGCAAGTCGTTTCATTAGTGGGTAGCACAGGACGAAGCACCGGGCCGCATCTCCATTATGAAGTGTTGCTCCATGGTGTGCCGGTCAATCCCAAAAATTATATTTTAGAAGATTAGTTTTTGATTGCCCTTTGGCGGTAGTTGAATCGGCAAAACCCAGTAAATATTTTCCCACCGATAGATACCCCAAAAATTCGCAACGCATCCTATAAAAAGGGTCGACCTTGCAGGTTAGGTTCTGGGTCGCCCGGATGGGTATTTTAAAAATCCCCAACGATAAATTATATTTTAGGAATTGATATGGTGTTCGGTTTTATAAAAAAGCTAGTGGGTTCCCATAATGACCGCGAGATTAAGCGGATTCAAAAGTATGTGGATGCGGTGAATGCTCTGGAAGAAGAAATCAAAGCTCTTTCTGACGAACAGCTTCAAGCCAAAACACCTCAGCTTAAAGATAAGTTGGCCCAAGGGGCAACCCTCGACGATATTTTACCTGAAGCTTTTGCCGTGGCTCGTGAAGCCAGCTGGAGGGTGCTTGAGATGCGCCCCTTTGATGTGCAGATCATCGGCGGAGTGGTTTTGCATGAAGGCAAAATAGCTGAAATGAAAACCGGTGAGGGTAAAACCCTCATGGCAACATTACCTGTGTACTTAAATGCTTTGACCGGAAAGGGCGTGCATGTTGTTACGGTCAATGATTATTTGGCTCGTCGAGACAGCGAGTGGATGGGCAAACTATACAAGTTCATGGGCTTGTCTGTGGGAATGATTTATCACGATATCCCAGAAGAAGAGCGTAAGGAGGCCTATGCGGCCGATGTGCTTTATGGCACAAACAATGAGTTTGGCTTCGACTACTTGCGTGACAATATGAAGTTCTCGAAAGACCAAATGGTTCAAAGAGAACTTAATTTTGGCATTGTGGATGAAGTGGATAGTATTTTGATCGATGAGGCCCGAACCCCTTTGATCATTTCGGGCCAAGCTGAGGAGTCGACCGATAAATATTATAAGGTCAATCAGGTGGTTCCGAACCTTAAAAAAGATGAGCATTACACTGTTGATGAAAAAGCTAAGACAGCGGCCATGACGGACGAAGGCATTGCTCTCATGGAAAAACTGTTGAACGTTGAAAACCTTTATGACCCCGGCAACATAGAAACCCTTCATTGCCTCAATCAGGCTGTCAAGGCGCATGGCTTGTTTAAAAATGAAGTGGACTATGTGGTGAACGATGGGGAAGTGGTCATCATTGATGAGTTCACAGGCCGTATGATGTCGGGCAGACGTTATAGCGATGGTTTGCATCAAGCCTTGGAAGCGAAGGAGGGGGTAAAGATTGAGAACGAAAATCAGACCCTCGCCAGTATCACCTTTCAGAATTATTTTCGTATGTATAGCAAACTGGGGGGAATGACCGGAACCGCCGATACGGAAGCGGAAGAATTCGGCTCCATTTATAAGCTCCAAGTCGTTGTGGTTCCGACTAATCAACCCATGGTTCGCGAAGATTGTCCAGATGTCATATATAGAACAGAACAAGAAAAATTCGATGCCGTTATCGAAGAAATCAAAGAACTGAATGTGATGAAGCGACCCGTTTTGGTGGGGACGATATCCATTGAAAGATCGGAACTTTTGAGCCGAAATTTGAAAAAAGCCGGAATCAAGCATAGCGTCCTGAACGCCAAGCATCACGAGCAAGAAGCCGAAATCATTTCACAGGCTGGGCAACCCGGAGCCGTAACGATTGCTACAAATATGGCCGGTCGAGGTACCGATATAGTATTAGGTGAGGGTGTGCCCGATCTGGGAGGTCTTCATATACTCGGAACCGAGCGACACGAAAGCCGACGCATCGATAACCAGTTACGGGGACGTTCCGGCAGGCAGGGCGACAAGGGCTCTTCACGGTTCTTTCTCTGTCTTGAAGATGACCTATTACGTATTTTCGGGTCTGACAAAATTTCTCCCCTCATGGCGCGACTGGGGATGGAAGGGGGGCAACCCATTGAACACTCTATGGTTTCTAAAGCTGTTGCCAATGCTCAGAGAAAAGTTGAGGCCCATAACTTTGATATTCGTAAGCATCTTCTGGAGTACGACGATGTTATGAATCGTCAAAGGGAGGTTTTGTATGCCTTGCGACGAGAAATCATCAATACCGACAACACTAAAGAAGTTTTGCTGGATATGGCAGATGAAGTGTTGGACCAAACTTTAGATGATATTGCCCATGAGAAGGTCTACCCGGAAGAATGGGATATCGATAGCCTGAATGAGTATTTGGAAAGACAATTTTCCGTTCACATAGAAAAACCGGGTGAGCATGAACTGCTTATTCAGGGGACGACGAAATTGGAGCTGGAACATTGCAATAGAGAAAAGCTACACGATGCGATCATGGAGTCGGTGGTACAGGCCTATGACGATAAGTGTAAAGACATTGAGCCTGACTTTATGCGGCATGTTGAAAAAGTGATCATGCTCCAGATTTTAGATGCGTTATGGAAAGATCACTTGTTGGGAATGGACCATCTAAAAGAAGGCATTGGTTTGCGGGGTTATGCTCAGAAAAACCCTTTGACCGAATACAAGAAGGAAGGCTTTAATTTGTTCGGTGCCATGATGACACGTATTAAAGAAGAAACCACCGAATATCTATTCAAAGTGCAAGTGAATCAGGAAATTGAAGAGCCGGAAGAATTAGTCAGCAAGCCTGCAAAGGTAGTCGAGCATCGAGGAGACACCGAAGCTTCAGAACAACCATCAACGGTCAGGCGCGACGAAGAAAAGGTGGGGCGCAATGACCCCTGCCCATGTGGAAGTGGTAAGAAATATAAAAAATGCCACGGCCAGTGAAAACCTTAGAGGTTCTCGGCGGCCTCTTGACATTCAATGCATAACGCGGTCAACGGCATGATCTGAAGACGCTTCAGGCTGATCTTCTTTTCACAAGACTCGCACTCACCGTAACTACCGCTATTTATTCTAAACAGCGCTTCTTCAATCAGCTTGAGTTCATTACGATCTCTGCTGGTCAATTGAAAAAGCATTTCTCGCCCTTCAAGACTGGAAGCCAAGTCAATTTCATTACTGAAAGTCAAATCTCCCACATCGCGTTCTACCGATTGCGAAGCTTGAATTAAACCCAGTAACTCAATGCGATTGGTAATCAGCCTGTCACGAATCTTTTGGACAGCGGGTTCGAGTTGAGCCTTCCCTTTTTTGGTGGGGCTGACTTTTACCTGCTTAGGCTTTTTAGCTATTTTGTTGGTTGGGGCTATTTTCGCAGATGTTGCTTTAACCTTGCCAGTCGTTTTTTTTACAGCCTTTTTCTTGACGGCTGGTTTTTTGGCAATGGCCTTTTTTACAGCCTTTTTCTTGACGGCTGGTTTTTTGGCAATGGCCTTTTTTACAGCCTTTTTCTTGACGGCTGGTTTTTTGGCAACGGCCTTTTTTACAGCCTTTTTCTTGACGGCTGGTTTTTTGGCAACGGCCTTTTTTACAGCCTTTTTCTTGACGGCTGG
>JABIYR010000177.1 GCA_018702695.1 Nitrospina sp.
CGCGTTGGGTGGTGAATTGTTTTGAATAGCTCACAGGTTGATCCTTGGGAATTGTCTTGAGCAGAATGATTTTGCTTTTCCATTGCATGACCGGTTGAAACGCCTCAAGGTTGCTTTGTTGTTCTAATACGGGTTTTAAAGTCGGGGAGGGGAATGCCCCATACAAGATGAGACCGGGCCGAACCATATCAAAATGACTTTCAGGGAATTTGAAAATACCTGAGGTGTTGGCACAATGAAGCAAAGGTGTTGCAATGCCTGCTTTCTTTATAAGAGACAGAGCCGTATGAAATTTTTCTAGTTGTCGATATGTTATGGAAAGATCTTCATCATCGGCAGATGAAAAATGAGTGGAAACGGCTTCCACCTTCAGGTTTTTCAAGCCGCGAACTTGATCGAGAAGACAAGGTAAATCTTCAGGGGAAACACCGAGACGGTTCATTCCCGTATCAACTTTAATGTGGACCGATACGGTTTTGTTCTGTTTGCGCGCTTCCTTCGACAGGGCTTGGGCAAGAGTCGGTGTGCAAAGTATGGTAGCCAGATCGTGTCGCACTAAATCTTCTGCATCGTTGGGGAAGATGCTGGTCAGTACCAAGATCGGGGCGGTGAGGCCGCTTTCTCTGAGTTCGATGCCTTCTTCAATCACTCCAACGCCTAAATAATCGACACCGGTTTCCACAGCTTTACGAGCGCAGGGTGTGGCTCCATGACCGTAAGCATCAGCTTTAACCACTGCCATGATGCCCGTTTGTGGGGCCAGGTGTTTTTTTAAATTTAGCAGGTTATGTTGAAATGCGTGCAAATCAATTTCAGCAAATGTTGAGCGGTGGTAGGCCATGAAGTTTTGTTTCGAGGTGGAGTGTTGAAGTACAATCGTTAATGGTTCGAATGAGCCAGACTATTCTCTGCGTGTGCGGCCTGTGTTCGATAAACGGCCACTTTTTTTAACCGCCGGGCCGGATGTTCGAACGGCTCTGCAACACATATTTTCTTCATCTTTGGCTTTTTTTCTTACCTGATAAGCCCGGTCACTATAAAAATTATAGGCCATGGCATTGATTCCCTGTTCCTCTTGACACCAATAAGTGGAGCCACAGCCCTCAGGGAATTTATAGTCGATATGAACGATGTCGCCATCGAAATCGGTGTTTTTACAGTCATGGTCATACAGGTTGCGGCATTCCTGACTTTTAGGCAGTCGCCAGTCATCAAATCCTGCAAACTTTTGTTCGTTGAGCCAGTTTATATAATTATGAGATCCCTTCCATGAACACCATTTGTTGCGCATTTGGTAGCTGTCTTCCTTGGTCCAAGTCAAATTATACTTGGTATCGGTGAGGGTCTCGTTTCCGTTGTCTGTAAATCGATCTTCGTCTGACATGATTCTCTATAAAATTTAAAGGCTGAAGAGTTTGCTATTTGTCTATGGAGACACAGCGTTTATAATATCAGGGTTAAAAAATGTGTAAATAAAAAAGCGGAGCGGTTTTATTATCAGCCGTCCCTTATAAGCATCTTTTTTGGGAATAGGGTGCTTTGACATGAATCATTTTGCTGAAAATTTAGGATAAGAATATTATGGCGAAGATAGAAATTGAAAATTTTTTTTATGATTTGCTCCACTGTAAGAATAAAATCATCTCTACTTTTGATAAATGGGACACCAAGTATGAGGAGGATGAACGGGGTTCTCTGGTAGCTGGAATTCGTGATTGCAAGGATGCTGAGTTGATCACCTTGTTGGTTAATATTCAGAAGATGGCCTCTGGCTATGAACAAATCAAAGATCTCATGGATCAGGCAGAACAAGCGCAAGTGGATGAAGCCATGGTAGAAGACGACCCCGATGATGAAGATTTTTAACGGGCTCTTTGCAGGGTAAGTTTGGTTACAGTACAAAAAATCAGTTGATGTTTAGCGGATTTCCAGTTTCTGGGTTGAGTCGCATCTGAGTCAGGGTACTTTTGCTCCCCACCCAGAGTGAATGGTCGGGGGCAGCTTCTATGCTGAATATGAATTTGGATTTCATGCCATTGATGGCGGTGAAATTTTGAAATATGTTGCCGTCAAAACGGCTCAGGCCGTTATTGGTGCCGATCCACAGTTGGCCTGAACTATCCGTCTCCAGAGCTAGTATGAAATTACCCGGCAAGCCATCCTTCACGGTGAAGTTGCGGAATTTTAAGGTTTGCGTATCCAGCATGCTCAAACCTCCGCCCCAGGTCCCTACCCATAAGCGCTTTTTATTATCCAATAACATGGCGATCACATAGTTGGGGCGGTAATCAGACGATTGGATATTAGGCATCGAAGGCGACGCTTGAGAGGAGTGATGCTGACCTCTAAATTGAGATAGGGTCCCTTGATTTTCTTGGCGTACTAGCTCATGCGGAGCACCGAGCCCATTTTTGTGAGTGAAAGATTTCCATTCACCCTTATCATAGGAAGAGACCCCCGATTCGGTGCCGAACCAGGTTTTCCCGGATGGTTCGATTTCTATGGCATACACCCAGTTGTCGACCAAGCCTCCTTCGGTATTTTCTACTGTGAAGCTTTGCCAGTTTTTTTCCGACCTAGGGTCTCCTATTACCCGATTTGCGCCGCTCCAAGTGGCGACCCAGATATTATCTTTTTGGAATTCGATATCGTAGACAAAGGCATCGTTCAAGCCTTGTGGTGTGTTGAACTGATGCCATTTTTTGCCATCATAATGGCTGAGCCCCCCGCCGTAGGTTCCAACCCAAGGTTTATTGTTTGCGTCCATGGCAATGGCAAAAATGCCGTTACTGAGCAAATGGTTTTGATTATCATAAACCTCGTAATCTTCAGCCGTTTGAGTGTCATAGCGAATGACTCCTTGGCTGGTTCCCATCCACAGTTGTTTGCCCTGCGAGGTAAGAACTTTAATGTTGCGGGTGTTGAGTTCAAAGGTATGGGTTTTAATAATATTAGGGTAATGCTCGCCTGATGTTCTTTCGGATAGGGCGGTGTCGAAAGCGCCTGCTATTTCGATATGGATAATACTCGCCACTGCGGTAAAAATGAATATAATGGTTCTAATTTTATGAGTCATTCGGTTGAAAGGTTTATTTTGCATGGTGAAGCGTTTGCGGTTTGATTTTAGAAACTATACCTTTTTTATATTCATTTTGCTTTTTCTTTTCGGATGTCAGGAGTCATTTTGTGACTGTGAGAAGGAACTAGACTTACTGTCTCCGACAAAAATTTCTGAAAAAGATCAGAAAGCAATGGTTTTGGTGCCAGCGGGTGAATTTATCATGGGTACAGACAAGGTGGATACCGAGGGCACTCATAAAAAAATTGGTGCCGTGAAACCTCTTTATCTAGACCAGCACCCTGAAAGAAAATTATCGCTCGGTTCCTTCTATATGGATAAATACGAAGTGACAAATGCTGAGTACCAACGGTTTATGGTTGATACGCAATTCACCGACCTGCCTGCTCATTGGAGGGAGGGGAGCTACCCTGAAGGTTTGGCTCTACACCCTGTTACTCAGGTAACCTGGTGGGAGGCTTGGTCTTATTGTACATGGGCTGGTAAACGATTGCCGACAGAAGCGCAGTGGGAAAAGTCTGCGCGTGGGCCACAAGGTTTTTCTTACCCATGGGGTGAGGACTTTGTGAAAGGCAAGGCGAATTTGGGCATTGATGGAGACCGTAGAACAGCCTCTGTGACCTCTTACCCTGAAGATGTTAGCCCTTATAATATTTATGGTTTGTCCGGCAATGTGATGGAATGGACGCTAGATTGGTTTCTTCCCTACCCGGGGAACTCTAAAACCGATGTTAGGTTTGGTAAGGAATTGAAAGTTTTAAGGGGAAATGGTTTTCAAAAAGCGGGTCATTATTTTCTACCTGCCTACCGTTTTGTCTTCACGCGGACAGAAGCCAACCCTAATGACTTTTTTGAAAATGTCGGATTCCGGTGTGCGACGGATATCATTCCCGATAAAGAATCATTGTGAAAGATGTCATGGAATGGATCTCAATATGATGAGTCGATTAGGCTAAGATGGTGTTTTCTAAGTTTGCGCCTTTGGTAATGGCTTTTGCAATATTGGCATCGACGAGATACGAGTCGGCAAGATTGGCGTTGGTGAAGTTGGCCCCATGCAGATTTGCTTCCAAAAGAAAGGCATTTTTTAGGTTGGCACTTTCCAAGTTAGCGTAGGTCAGGTCACACCCTTCAAGGTTCGCTTCTTCTAAAATGATTCCTGCGCATTGAGCGTCTTTGAATTCCACGCCAATCAGGTTTGCGTTGCTCAAGTTGACTTCCTTAAAAGTGCAGGAATTGAGATCTGCATATTTTAGGATAGAGCCCTTGAACTCCACTTCGGTTAATTTTGAAAAGCTCAAGTCAGCCCCTCTGGCGTTGACGCCTCCCAGACGAGATTTGTTGATGATGACTTGTTTCATAAAGGAATACATCATTCTGGCAAATCCTAAATCACAGTTTTCTATTTGGGTAGAATAAAAACTGGCATGGCTCAAATCCGAGCCCTGAAAATCACAACCTGTTAACTTGCATTGTGAAAAGTCGCTATTGAGCAATTTGGCATTTTTGAAATTACAGCCTTCTAGAGTAGCTCCTTCAAAATTGACTCCGTCAAGATTGGCACCTGCGAAATTTAAATCCTTGAGTTTTGCATTTTTGAAAGAAGATTTATCCAAAGAAGCTTGAGAAAAATCGACATCGCGTAGATCGGAATCATCGATCACTGAATCGACGATTGTGGCGTACACAAAGCTGGACCCGGTGAGGGTCATTCCCTTTAGATCAAAGCCACTGAAGTCGCCTCCATCTTGCTTAGGTTCTTTCAGGACCAACGATTTCATTTCTTCAACGTTTGACATTTATTCTCATTCCCTTTGTTGAGATGGTGGTAGAAGTGCGTTCATGTTGCGCTGAATCTTTTGTGGGTTGACGCGATCGTGTATGCCAATAATGCCTACACGAATGGCTCTGCCTAAAACACCCTCCATTTCGGTCCTCATGCTCAATTTAGCGACAAGGGGGGTGAGAATCAGGTTGGCGAGCATCAGGCCATAAAATGTGGTGATCAACGCTGTGGCCAATGCAGGCCCGATGGTTGAGGGGTCATCGATATGCATCAACATCTGAACCAGGCCGATCAAGGTTCCCGCCATTCCAAAAACCGGGGCTTGAACAGACATAAAGCGCAAAACTTTCTGTCCTGAGTTGTGCCGATCGAGCATTGAATTGAGTTCTCTGTCCATCAACTCGTAAATTTCTTTAGCATTATAGCCATCTACAATCATGGCAATACCGCTTCTTAAGAAGCGATTGTCCACTTTACTTTCTTCATTTTCCAGTTGTTTCATACCTCCAGATCGATATTTGGAGGCAAGTTTCATAATGTCATCGATATAGTCTTCCGGCTCATAAACACCCGGTTTGAAGGCATTGTATAAAACCGGCAACAAGGTGGTTATTTTTTTTGCTGGAAATGCAATGAAAGCGGTTGAAAGAGCCCCCCCAACAACAATCAATGCACTATTGATATTGATGAAAACTCCGGCATCTCCACCACGAATAATCGCAACGGCAATAAGAAATACTCCAGCCAGAACCCCCATCATGGTTCCTGTGTCGATCCCTGTCTCCTGACGATCGTCCTGAGCCAGGTCTGCAGCGGTGTCTTGTCCTGCCTGAGTTGCTGTGGCCATTAAACTGAGCTAAATTAGGATATTAATTGCTAGGTTCAACTAGCATTTTTTGCAATATGAGCCGTGGCTCGTATTACCAGTGAACGCACGATATAATTATTCAACCAAGGTATTTGTAGTATTTCTTTTCGGCCACTGGGGATATATACCTTAAGAAATTCGGGCTCTGAAACCCTATCGGGGTCCAATTGTGAGCTCAAATCGCTGATGCACCGAGCCATACAGTTTAACCCTGCATAAGATTTACAGAACAACTCACCCCAAGAGGTCAAATAAATGGTTGTGATACTTTTTGCCCGCTCAATTCGTTTGTTGATGAATTTGTTCAGTTCATCGTTGTTCTTACAATCCCTGATATTTCCCATGCTGATTTCTGGAGGAGGGGGGTTGCCAAAGTCTACCAACAAGAAAAGTTGGGTGATTTTAGCATTATTCAATAAATCCTCATTTGAGAGAGCCGCAATATTTACCGATTCAATGAAATCTTTTAGAATCTTTAGCAAGGCAATTAGATCGTTTTCTTTAATGGCCCCACCATTGGCGCTTAATAATATCTCTGTTTTTTCACTATAAAGGTGGTTGGAAACGGTGAAGGCCAATAGAAATGGAAGGGTAGACGATTTTCTAATTATAGAATCTTTGTCAATCTCCTCTAGGTAGGCTCGTGTTTGGCCTCGAATCAAATACCATTCGGGTTTTTCATTTGGATTTTTTTGCTCTAGAAGGAAGGTCAGCTCATTTTCTGCGGTCTTACCATCTACCAAAGCTCCTAGGTTATCCACCTTGTTTGGCGCGGCCCTGTAAAAACTGAACAGTTTTCGACCTAATAAATGGGTGTCCTTTTCGGTGATCAAGCTTTCACTAGGGTCGAGAGTTTTATTTTTTTCAGAAATATTTTTATAGGAAGCCATCAAAATTTTATTGATACGATTTCCTAAATCAACCTTGTGCATCATCTGCCAACTGGAGTAGTTATTAAGGCGTTCGATTTTTTCTGGATTCCAACCCCACTCTTTAAGCATTTTGATCAAGGTACTCTTTTTCCAGTCTTCCGAGCCCTTTTCAAATTCTTCTGTGGTGACTTGAGTTCCCACCTTTAAATAGAAAGCGTGTCTCAGAGCATCGGCCTCATCTTCAGATTTTTCTTCCAAAAAAAACTTTTGCACCCGCTCGAACATTCCCAAATACGGATCAATATCCAGATAAGGAATATCATTATAATATTTATCTTTTATTTGGTGGCAGAGCAGGTTAGATTTGGTGTCCCCAAACATATAGTCTTCTAAAACGCCCATTTTCATAAGGGTTTTAAACGGTGATTTGAAGGATTTTATCAATGCCCAGATGGAGCCACCAAAAAACTCTCCTTGAGAAATATCATCCACATTTCCCATGTCGATGAACTCTTCTTTTTTGAGGAGTGTTTTGCCTGCCAGCAACTTTCCATATAACTCGTAATACCGATCGTCATCACAGTCTACGGGAGAAATCAGCCAGAAGGGCACCTTACCCGTTACAATGATCATGGTTCGATACATCTCTTCTTTTAGGAGTTTTGCCAACGCTGAGCCTGTGCTTTCACTATCACTTTCACCAAAGATATTGTTTTTGACTTCTTCATAGTCGTTGATAAAAAAATGGGTTTCGAGGTTGTAATTGTCCCAAGTCCAAGTTTCTATCAGGTTTAGCTTTTTCTGGAAGAGTTTCATGCTTTCTTCGGTGAAATCGTTTTTATCGACTAACAAGGTGTAGTCAAGGTCGGATTTTACTGTCTGGGCGATGGAGCCCACACTGCCCATAAGAAGAGCGGTGTGAATAACTGGTTTTAGACTTTGGTTACGACGAATAATGACATCTGGAAATAATTTTTCCGCCGCAATTTGAGCTTCTTTATCGAGAAGGAAATTATATATACCGCAAGGGGGGTCGCCCTCAAAATAACCGGGCAAACCTTCCTGATGAACATGAAGCAGGCGTGGAATGACTAGAAAGATCAAACGGTCAATATCAGACAAAGTGATCAAGTTTCGATCAATTTTAAAACGGTTGAACCTTAAAAAATTCTGCCGATTTGAAAAGAGCATTTCCTCATCGGTTTGGCTTGAGGTTTGAGCGAATTTTTTAGGAGGTTCTTCCTGAGTTTGTGATGGAAGGTCAGGAGCGAGAGTGTCCTCCGTTTTTTCAAGTTCTGGGGTTGGTTTATCTGTTGATTCCATAGCAAAAGGTCTTATTAATAGATTTTATGATTTCTTGCAATTTTACTCTAAAACTAGATAAAAAACTCACTCAATAAGCTAATACGCATTTGCATAATTATTTTGCCACTTCTTTTTTATCACTATCAGTTGGCTTGTTAGTTTTACTCGTCTTTACCTTTGAAGTCTTCGATTTTCTTGCTTCATCTTTAGCTACTTCTAAAGCTTTCAGTATTTTGATTTCAACGCGTCGATTGGCGGCTCGATTGTCATCATTGATGTTTTCTTTCAGTGGACGGAACTCGCCATAACCCGTTACAACCATTCGCTCTGGTGGAAATCGCATTTTAGTGATTATAAACCGGGCGACCATTGAGGCTCTGGCTGATGAAAGCTCCCAGTTAGAAGGATATTTAGCACTTTTCATTGGGACGTTATCGGTGTGTCCATCAACAAGCACCTGTTTAACTCCTTCTTGCATATCCTCCTTGATGGTTGAGATAATCAGATTTTCCGCCCCTTCACTGAAGAAGGCTTCGCCGGGATTGAAAAGGTCTGACGTTGGCAGACGGTGCAAGATGGTACGAGTGTCACTGCGAGCCAGACTTTCTGCGTTCACGTTGTCTTTAACCAGCTCTCGCACTCGTTCCAACATTTTCATTTCTGCTTTGCTCAAGCGTACATTGACACTTTCAATACGCATTCTTTTGGTCTGAAAGGACGATAATGCTTCCGCAAATTTATTTTCATCCAATTTTGAAACGCTATACATTAAAACGAAGACCACGAGAATAAGAGTCACCATGTCAGAATAGGTGATGAGAAAGTTTTCCAGTCCTCCAGAAAACTCTGAAGTTTGAGAAGCTCGACCTTCGACAGGGCGAAAATCCCCCCCTTCACCGCCGCCGCCTTTTCCAGAGCGTCCTTTTTCTTCTTCGAGCAGGACGATTTTCATATCCATTTCGGCATTATTTTCTTTGAGCATTTCCAACTCTACAATCATCTGTCTGCGTTCTTTCTCTAGGTCTTCGACTTCTTCTTTCAGCTCTTGAATGATTTCAGAAGGAAGCATGCCATCTTCACCCGCATCAATGCCGCCATATAACATTTCTTCATATTTTTTTAGTAGTGTGTCTTTTTCTTTGACAATATCTTCGGTCACTGCACCTGACGACATGGAAGTCTTTTTAGCTTTTACTAACTCAACCTTTAAACTTTCTATTTTCTTTTTTAAATTATCTGTTGTTCCTGTATCTTCACGAAGACGTTTTAATTCTTTCAGCAAAACATCACGCTCTCGGCCAAATTTTTTATTGCCCTGTTTCTCCTTTTCAACCCGTTTGCGCAGAGATTCAATTCTGCCAGCAAGTTTTTTCATTTTATCTTTAGACTTTTGATATAATTTCGACTCAATACGCTTGGTTATTTCAGCTTTTTTTTCTTTTAAGACCGCTTCCACGCCAGCATGTTTTGAAAGACGAGCCGCCTCCAACAACGATTTTTGCTCTAGTACCTCTTCTTCAGATTTTTTAGCTACTTCTTTAAGTTTTTTAACTTCAACTTGATTAAAAGTGATCAAATCTTTAATTTTAGTTCTTACTTTCCCTTTCTCTTCATTCGCTTTACGCAACTCGACTGTCTTTATTTTGAGTTGCTCTTTGATCATCTGCAGGGATTGCATATTTTTCATAATTTGGCCTTATGTTTCCCCTGTATATCGGTACAAATGACTGAAAGGGTTAAATAAAAACAATAATTTATAGTTATGTTGCCGGACCATCTTGAAGCGTTCAAATATTAATTTTATTGAAACAGGTCACTGCATGTCAATTGCCCATAATGGCAGATTTGTTTGCATTGTGGGATTAAATTTCTTAAACTCTTTGTTTTTAGTGCTATAAAGCTTTGTATTAAGGGTCAGGTTAAACATTGATGGTGAACTTTATTAACTTTGTTTAAATCATTATATTTAAAAGAATAAATGGATTTATTTCTCAACCGTAGAGTGTTGGTCATTTTATTTTTAGGCTTTTCATCGGGTCTGCCTTTAGCCTTATCAGGAGGTACCTTGCAAGCTTGGCTGACGGTGGAAGGGGTAGATATAAAGACTATAGGTTTATTCACTCTAGTGGGCTTGCCTTATACCTTGAAGTTTTTCTGGTCGCCGTTGCTTGACCGGTTTGTCATTCCTATATTTGGGCGCAGACGGGGTTGGATTTTAATTTCCCAACTTATGCTCTGTGGAGTGATTTTTTCAATGGGGCTTGTTTCTCCGACTCAGGCACCTTGGGTACTGGCGTGTCTGGCAT
The DNA here is from genome assembly GCA_018702695.1 of Nitrospina sp. Classification (GTDB taxonomy): domain Bacteria; phylum Nitrospinota; class Nitrospinia; order Nitrospinales; family VA-1; genus LS-NOB. Next base: position 10,217 of record JABIYR010000177.1, read on the forward strand.
TTATTTTGGCTTTTTTCTCGTCTTCACAAGATATTGTTGTGGATGCTTATCGTGCTGAAGTTTTGCATGACAAAGAACGTGGGTTGGGAGCGGCCGTTTCGGTGACAGGATACCGCATTGCAATGCTTGTTTCCGGTGCTTTGGCTTTGATTTTATCCGATATACTAGGATGGCATATTACCTACATGACTATGGCAGGGTTGATGCTGATTGGGGTCATGGCAACTTGGTTTGGCCCTGAACCTGAAGATCCCGGGGTTCCCCCTAAAACGTTGGGGGAAGCCATTGGAGGGCCTTTTGCCGAGTTTTTTTCCCGTGACGGGGCTTTGTTCATGTTGGCTTTGATCGTTCTTTATAAGTTGGGTGATGCATTTGCAGGAAGCCTGACCACTAGTTTTTTAATTCGCGGTGTTGGCTTCTCTGTTAGTGAAGTGGGTACGATCAACAAGGGAATGGGGCTTGTGGCGACCATAGTGGGGGCTCTTTTTGGTGGCGTACTCATGGCCCGTCTGGGTCTATACCGGTCTCTACTTCTATTCGGTTTTTTACAGGCGATCTCAAACTTGTCCTTTATGGTGTTGGCTTGGATCGGAAAAAATTATGCCATGATGGTTTTTACCATCGGTTTTGAGAATTTGGCTGGCGGAATGGGGACTGCTGCGTTTGTAGCCTTCTTGATGGCCTTGTGTAATCATAAGTTTACGGCAACACAATTTGCTCTTTTATCTGCTTTTGCCTCATTGGGAAGGGTATTTGTGGGGCCTTTATCTGGCACTTTGGTGGAAGGGTATGGTTGGTTTTTGTTCTTTTTAGTGACGTTCTTGGCTGCAATCCCCGGCTTGGTGCTGTTATGGAAAATGCGCCGAAGAATTGGGCTTCTTGAAAAGAGTGGGGACCTTTTAGCTCAGACTTCTTAGCTGGTTTCTAATGATGGAGTATATTTATTTGCATGGGTTTGCATCGGGGCCAAACTCTCAAAAAGCCCGTGTGTTTAAAGACCGCTTTCAGAAATCCGGATTGTCGCTGATAATTCCTGATTTGCAACAGGGTGATTTTGAAAACCTCACTCTCTCAAAGCAGGTTGCATTGATTCAGAATATCATTGATAAGAATCCTGAAGCTAATTATGCCTTGATAGGAAGTAGCATGGGAGGTTATGTTGCTGCCTTAACCGCCGAAACCCGAAACGAAGTTAAAGCTCTTTATTTAATGGCACCTGGGTTCAATTTTCTCAATCGCTGGGTGGGGAGGTTGAATTGGGATCTTGATTCAACGATTCCCGATTCCATTCAGGTTTATCATTATCGGTACGACAAGGAAGTGACTTTGAGTACCCGTTTATTCCGCGATGCAATACAATGGGACTCTATACCGTTTAAACGTAAACTGCCGGTCCGAGTGGTTCATGGCATTCATGACGAAAGCGTGCCAATTCAAGAGTCACGAGATTTTGTCCGGTCGCGGCCATGGTGTCAGTTGCAAGAGCTGGACTCCGATCATGGGCTTTTTTCTTGTATTGACTGGATCATCGATGATTGTCTGGAATTTTTTTACAAGGTTGGATAGCTTTTAAATTTTCAGTAACGGGTAATAGAATGAATCATAAAATTCTTTTAGTGGATGATGACAAAGAACTTCTAGCGGCTTTAAAAATTAAGCTCCTGAAGGAAGGCTTTGAGATCGATACGGCTCCTGATGGGGAGGTCGCTCTCGAGAAAGTCAAGGCCAACCAGCCAGACTTGGTAATTCTAGATGTAAATATGCCAAACATGAATGGAATGGATGTTTGTAGAACTCTACGGTCGGATGAGAAAACGCGAGATCTTGCCATTATTATGCTGACGGCCCGAGACGATGAAGTGGATCGAATTTTAGGCTTGGAATTTGGTGCCGATGATTATGTAACGAAACCTTATAACCCTAGAGAGCTGGTCTTACGCGTCAAAGGGTTATTAAAACGCATCTTTCAGTTTCAGGATAATCCGGGGGCTATTGAGCAGATTAAGGTGGGGCCACTGACTGTTGATTTAAGCAAGCATGAAGTGCAAGTAGAAGGGCAGGTTGTGGAATTGACATTAACAGAATTCAAACTTCTAGCTCACCTCATAAAAAATCCGGGCAAAATAAAAACCCGCGATTTTCTCCTTGAAGAAATCTGGGATTATGGGGACGGGGTTTTTTCTAGAACCATTGATACCCATATCCAACGATTACGTTCTAAACTAAAAGATGCGGGTAAATATATCATTACCGTTCGAGGCGTTGGATATCGTTTTGAAAAAAGTTAACAACAACCACTCAAGAGTCACTTCTTTTCATCATATTTCGCCTCCATACCACCAATCTAATTATTTTCAGACCTTCCTTGTACTTCAAAAGTAACATGATTGTAACGCTTTCTTGACTCTCCAATAATAAAACAAGCCTATTATAATTTTAGTGTCTGTCGAAATAGATTCGTAATGCGGTCTTATTATCGATGGCAGTTCTGTCCACTTTGAGGTGGAGGAAGAGTAAGTTTATTATAATTAGGGGGGAGTTTTTTAAATGAGCGATAGCCAAATTAAAAACCAGAAAACCACTGGAACTCGGTTGCGAGCATGGAGGAAGTCCGTTCCATTAAAACTCATGCAACTATCTGCTTTGATTAAAGTTTCGCAGGGTTCTCTTTCTGACCTGGAAAACGATAAATCTATGCCTTCGGCAACCACTCTCGCCAATTTAGCAACGTTTACAGATTTAAATATTTATTGGTTATTGCTCGGTTCGGGGCCAGTTACTAGAGATTCAAATTCTGATTTAGACTCATCTACCGAACAATCTCGCCTTTATGAAGATTTTTTATATATGATGCAGGATAAAAAACTAAAAAACATCGTTGAAAATCTAATCAAAGCCTACCAACACGGTGGTGTTAAGAAACAGGCTCAGATTCAGGGGTTCATTTCTGCTTTATCGTGAAGGTCAAAGCCCGGGATTGAGTGTTTCTTCAAATATTGCGTTATCGAGAAACTCATCCAAATCTGAGTATTCCTCGGAATCGATCTCTAGATTATCTGGGGTCAAATCATCTATTTTTTCCATTCCTGCTGCTGTAACTCGATTTCTCATTAACTCGATTCTTCGGGTTTCTTGTGTTTCCAGATTCATAACTATGGTTTGATATTCTTTAATTCTCCCGGCGATTTTTTCTCGCATTAAAGCGTTCTTTTGAGATTTGATTCCTTCAATGCGTTGACGCTGCTCTTTTACCAAATATTTAGCCACGATACCTTCAACTGCTCTTTGCTTCTGATAGCCTTTCACCAATGTTTCGATGATTTTCTGTCTGCGCGAATCTTTGAGTGTGACACCATGCAGAAAAGCCTGTTTGAGGACGGCTCTTTCAGCCCGGGGTCGCCCCCACCGAAACTCCTCCTTTTCATCAACCTTTATGGTCATGACCCCATTTCTAACTTTCAGGGTAGAGTGAGCCTCAACAAAAAGGAAGCCATGAAAGTTATAATTGGCTTTTAATTCGCTCACCACAAGATCCATCATCTTTGGAGTCATGGTCAATCCATTGCCCAAATCAAGATAATCATCTATGAAATAAGGGTCAATAAGGGTATTGCCGATAATACGAATTTTCTTAACGAATTGGCCGGGGTGTTTGGCTAAAGCTGTTTGTGGCAATATAAGAATTAAAACCAATAACAAGAGGGAAAGAAAAATCTTTGGTTGATGGGGGTTTGTTTTCATATCAATTTTCTATTGTTATTTTGATAGATTTAAATGAAGGGGTTTTCGATTGTGGATCAAATTGGCGCGGTACTAATACATTGCTTTCAGGGTAATACATCATGATATTTCCCGGTTTGATGGGGTAGGCTAATAATTTTTGTGATGTCATTCTGCCCGTATCATTTTTGACAGTTACCCGTTGACCCTCTTTTAACCCTAGCCTTTTTATGTCCTGCATACTCATTAAGACGACATTACGACCTTTGACTCCTCGATAACGGTCATCCGGTTCATAAACCACGCTATTGAATTGACCTTCAGAGCGTATTGTCATCAATATAAAACTATTCTCTGTATCTCTTATAACGGCAGGAACGGGGCAGACTTTAAAGCTGGCTTTGCCGTTGGATGATGGGAATTCAGGCTTATGCAATATTCTGCCTGCAATCTGAAACTCCTTGCCTGTTTGAGCAATATTTTGCAACGGGTTGAAGCCGGGAACGATGGCGGCGATCATTTCACGGATATTTCCAGTTTTATGTAACGATTTCCATGCCAGAGGCGAGTTTTCCGGCAGAACCCTTTGCGCAATCTCGGCGATGATTTTCACCTCACTTCTGGGGCCCGAATAGCGGTGCAGACCGCCATCGCTAAGCCTAATATAATTGAACATGCTTTCTTGTGTTGTGGGTTCAGGTTCTTCATCACGCGCACAAACGGGAAGAATCAGACTGGTTTGGCCACGTCCAAGAAAATGCCCCGGATTTAGAGTGGTGTTGAGAAAAAGACTGAAACCGACTTTGGCAAGAGCTTTTTGAGCAAACTTAGAATCGGGACTGGAACCATATAAATTGCCCCCAAGATGATAGGCAAAATCAATGTCTCCGGCGTTGGCGGCTTCTATGCAGGCCAAAGTGTCGAGGCCCGGTTTTGTTGGCAAGGTTACAGGGAATTGGGATTCTAGGTTATCCAAAATCTCCTTTTTTAATTGCGGAGTGAACCCGATTGAACCAATGCCTTGTACGTTGCTATGCCCTCGCAATGGCAATAGCCCGGCATGTTGTTTACCTACCATTCCCCGCATGAGTGCTAAGTTGACAATGGCCTGAACATTGTCGACTCCAAAACGATGGTGTGTGATGCCCATAGACCAGGCAAATACGGTGTTTTTGCTTTTAGAGTATAGTCTGGCAGTCTTTTCAATATCGGCTCGTGTAATCCCCGATGCGTGTTCTAAATCCTCCCAAGATTCTGTCTGAATATCTTCCTCAACAGCAGAAAAATTTTGCGTGTGGTTCTCGATAAAACTGCGGTCGATCGAATGGGAGTTAGAATTCGACAGGAGAGATTTTGCGATGCCTTTGAGTAACGCAATGTCTCCGCCTATATGAGGTTGCAGATACAGGCTGGCAATTTCTGAACCGAATAGCAGACTGCGCACATCGGAGGGCACGCTAAAATTTTCCAGACCACGTTCTTTAGCCGGGTTGATGACGATGACTTGTCCTCCGCGACGGCGAACATCCATGAGAATCCGCATAAAACGTGGATGATTGGAAGCGGGGTTGGCACCCATCAGAAAAACCAGGTCGGCGTGGTCGAGGTCTTCGAGTTCAACGGTTGCGGTACTAGTACCTAAACTTTGAGTCAAACCGACCCCTGATGCCTGATGACAGAAATAGGAGCAGTTATTGATATTGTTGGTGCCGTAAATTCTGGCAAATAGTTGCAGCAAGAAACCCGCTTCATTGGATGAGCGACCACTGGCATAAAAATAAGAACGGTCAGCAGAGGTGGCCCTGAGTTGTTTGACCACCCGGTCTATAGCTTCATCCCAAGAAATGGGTCGATAGTGTGTGGCTCCGGCTTCGTTAAGAACGGGTTGGGTTAAACGTCCGCTGAATTCCAGATCGCGAGAAGCCCATTTTGATAGGGTGGCAATATTATGTTGGTCGAAAAAAATGGCGGGTAAAATGCCTTGCATGTCTGAGGCCTGAGCCATGAAAGACTTATTGCAGACAGCGGGGAAATGTCCTTTCTCATCGCGCATTCCACCTTCTTGTCCGCCCATCCCCAATGCACAACTTTTACAGTTGTTTCGAGATGCCAATGCCTTGAGCATGGGCCATAAACCGCCGCCACGGTGAGCCATTTTTAGCGAACTGCGAATGGCTCCCCAACCGCCAATCGTTCGAGGTCGTTTGCGAGTCATCGATGTAGCTCCAAAGAGATATCAGGTTCCCAGAGAATCTTTGGCGATCCAGCCCTTTTGCTCATCATTGAGATGAATTTTAAACCAATTTCCATGATGGTCTGTGACGGTAACGAGGGCGCCTTCGTGAAGCTGAAACAATGTCATCGAATCGGTCGCATGCTCGGACTTCACTGCGGCTTTTTTGATGAGAACTACACCCAGTTTGGTTCCAGATTCTGTTTTAAGTTTAACCCCGATTGCAAAAATTGAAAGCAAAAGAAACCCTAAAAATATATTACGACTCATTTCAAGAGTTGAAGAACGAAAATAGTTCCAGAATATGAAGGTGACCCAGAAAACTAAATTTAAAGCCATGCTGATCGTGATCAGTTCGTTCAAATTAAAGTCATCGCTCCAGAAGAACAGGGTGTTCAGTGTGTCAGGTTGTGGCAGTTCGATTTGGTCTTGAGTTTGTTGAATGGCAAATTTTAGGTTGGCTTGTAGATTCTCATCACGCGGAATCAATTTCCGCGCCTGAATATAATTCAAAATAGCCGGCCCTGTTTTTCCCATGCGAATATAAGTATTACCGAGATTGTAATACAGATGTCCGTTACGGACTCCGTTGTGAATTAACGATTCGTAAGCCTGAGCCGCCTGGGCATATTGTTTTTCTGAATAAAGGCCATTTGCGTGAATAATTTCTTTGATATTTTCAGAGGCATGGGTTGAGGTACTCTGACCGAGCGTAAGCGTTAAAATTAAAAAGAAGGTGAAAACAAAGGATCGTTTCACGATTGTTTCTCCAATAATTGAATCAGGTTTTCAGCATCATTCAGCAACTCTTTCGTGCTACCCATCGATATTGGAGCAAACTGGAGAGATTCGCATCGTTCTAACAGCATACGCGTGGTTTCGGCAGATTCGTACTGCGATTCTTTCAATCGCATTTCAACCTCTTCAGCGGTTATGGCTTTGCCTACCAAATTCAACTTATTGCCGATGTATTCACGCAGAATTTCTGATAAGGCTCGTCCCAGTTCTTTGGAGTCAGAGGGGTCTATGGGTGGCAGTTCCTTTAACGCCTGCTTAGCATTTTTATAGGCATTTTTGCGGCGGTAAAAAGCAGTATCATTGCCGATACGTTTTTTGCGTTGAATTATAATCCCTGAAATAATGAAGAGAGCAATTGGTAAGCCAAAACCTGTTGTTAGAGATAGAGCTGAATGATCCTTGCCCCGGTCATTTTGGAATTTATTGAGATCGGTATAGAGCGGCAGAATATCACGCCCCAATACTTCAATCTCGGGTTTGGGTAACGCCATGGGGGTTGTGTTTGATTGCACAAGATTCAGTTTTTCTTTTTCAGCCGAAGGCCTAATCGTTAAAGAGATAGGTTGCGTCTCTGCCAATTGGTATTGGGCTTTTTCTGAATCAAAATAGGGTATCGAAAATTTGGGCAGGGTGCGTCTTCCGGAAGCAAGTGGCACCAATGCAAACTTAAATATTTTTTCCCCTATAATTTGATTGTTGTGCACCGTTTGTTTGAATTCTGGTTTATCAGGATATATTTTGAAAAAACTTTTCAGGTCGGGGTCTGCTAATGAAATATCTCGAACATTGCCTTTTCCGACAAGGGTTACGGTTAGAGTGGTGGTGTCACCCACTTCTAGGTCGTTGTTTCCCAGTTCTGCCAAAATTTCGAATTGCCCGATTAAGTTGTCAAAATCTTTAGGGGCTCCTCCGGGTAACGCTTGAATTTCTACTGAAAGGGGTTGTGAACGTAAAATCTTATGCTCGGCCCGAGCGCGCCGACCCAAAAAGGGGTCGTTAAAAAATTGGCTGAAGGGGTCTTGTCGAGAACGATTTTGTGGTCGATGTAAGAGGTCTAATTCAATTTGCGCCGGGGGAATTTTGTACAAGCCTTTCTTCAGAGGAAATAGAGCTAAAGATAATTCTTGCACATGATATTGCAGTCCATTAATGATCTTCGTATAAGCCTTGGGTTGGCCTAAGTCTTCCTTGTGAAAAAGCGTTTTGTCGAAAGGTAATCTTAAATCAAGGTTTTTGGCATCAACTCGATGAAAGAGCTGAAAGGTATAAACCAATTGTTGCCCTATATAGGATTTTTGTGATGATAGTTGGGTTTTGATGAATGCCAGCTTATTGTTATTTTGATGCGAGCCAGAAGGTTTTTTAATTTCTATGGTTATTGGCTGAGTGATGTATGTTTTTCCATTTGCTCGCACGCGAGCCGAACCGATTATAAAGGTCCCCGCATTCATCGGAGTCAGTCTGTAATTATGTGTGATGGAAACACTGCGTTGAGTGTTGATGTATTGGGTGGAACTAGACGTTCCCGCTGTGACCACTTGAAAATCTGGTAGAGAAGGCAGTTCAGGGGGAGGGGTGTTTTGAGTTCCTTGAATGATGATAGAAAGTTTTAATACGTCTTCAAGAGTCAAACGGTTTTTATCAACCGTTGCGGTGACGCTCACATTCTGGGCAAAACTTTGCGAAATGTCGAATGCATTGAGCGCACATAATAGAAAGACTGATAAGAACACAAACTTTCTTAATTTATTTATCAACAAAGTCATTCTTTACCAGTCATTTCCCTGATAGGTGGATTTTGTTTTACCTGCCTGCAACCGGCTGATACTTTTTAAGTCTTCGCTGAGTCGGTTGAGCATTTTTTCTGCTTCGGCCTCAGAGATTTCTAGTTCTGATTCACCGGCTTGTGCCGAAGTTTCTTCAGGTTCTTGTTTTTGCTCTGCTTCTTTCTCTGGCGTGGCAGGGGGGGCTTCGGCTTGTGAATCTTCGTCTGCATCGCCTTCAGGGTCTTGCTCTTTATCGCCTTTTTCTTTTTTGTCTGAATCTTTATCCGATTTTTTATCTGAATTTTTGTCAGAATCCTTGTTTTTTTGTTGCTCTTGCTGTTCTTTCTTTTTCAGTTGATCCCGTACATACTCAAGGTTGTATTTTGCGTCCATATCGGTGGAGTCTAGGGCCAGAACTTTTTTGAAGACAGACTCCGCTTCTTCCAGCTTTTCCAGCTTTACCAACGTATTGCCCGTGTTGTAGAGCGAGCTTTTTTTGAGTGCAGGGTTATTTTCATCGAGTGCCGCGTGGTTGAAGGCCTTCAAGGCTTCTTGAAAATTACCATTTCGATAATGAGAGTTTCCTTGATTATAGGCTATGCGAGAATCTTCAGGGCGGATGGATCGGGCCAAGGCGAAACTTTCACCGGCATCCTTAAACTCTCCATCATTGTATTGTTTGATGCCTTGTTGTATCTGGGTATCCACCGATTGCGCCAAAGCGTTGATGGGCACGATGACGAATAAAATGAAAAACAGGGTGAGGAGAGTTCTGCCGTGTTGGGTTAGATAGTTCCCGGCCAAATGTGACCGGGAACCCATAAAAATGCGAAGATCTATTTTCAACTTACCTTCTGTCTCCCATAAGTCTGAGAAGCATCAGGAATAAGTTGATGAAATCCAGATACAAAGTCAACGCTCCACGGATCGCTTCTTTTGTGTCTTCGTCGGTGCCTTCATTACCGAGAATATTCATCTCTTTAATTTTTTGGGTATCGTAGGCAGTCAGCCCAACAAAGATGAGCACTCCTGCATAAGTGATGATCATATGCATCATAGAGCTTTGCATAAAGATATTCACAACCGATGCGATGATGATTCCAATCAACCCCATGAACAAAAAACTACCCCATGATGTCAGGTCTTTTTTGGTGGTGTAACCATATAGACTCATGGCACCAAATGTACCTGCTGTAACCAGAAAGGTAGAAGTTATGGACGAGGCGGTATAAACAACAAAGATTGCCGAAAATGTAACACCTGTCAGCCCCGCATATAGCATGAAAACCCCTGTTGCCTGACTCACGCTCATATGCATCACTCTGGAGGCGAGCCAGAAAACCAAGCCTATCTGAACGACGATGAGAACAATTGGCATGATGGGGTTGCCAAAAACGAGTTGCATCATGGTTTCACTGCTGGAAATATAATAAGCCATGAAACCGGTTATACCCAGCCCCGCAGTCATCCAGTTATAAACACGTACCATGAACCGTTGCTGTTCAGCCGCAGTGGCATCTAGGCTCGTGGTTCTTACTGAGCTTTGCATTATTATTTCCTTTCGTTATTTTTCAAGTATCATTAATAGCCATTCCAGCTATTATTAAATTATATAAAATTGCCCGTAGGGTTTGTCAAGGTCATTGAAACCTTTTTTATCATTGTATCTATTGTAGTTTAGCAAAATAAAACAGGCGAATGCAGACTTATATTAGGGGCGAGCCTTAGGTTTTCTGGCCGTTAAATAGGTGTCCAGAGTTAGAAAAATCAATCCTGCAAAAATGAACCACTGAAAACGCTCTTGCCAGATTTTTCGACGTTCAGATTTGAACTCCTTTTTCTCAATACGTTTTTTGATCTGATCTGCATAGATTGTTTTTAGGTCAATATCACCGGTGACAGAGCGAACATAACTGCCCCCTGTTTCCAATGCGATTTTTTGTAATGTGGTTTCATCTAACTTTGAGAGGATGATCTCTCCTTGTTGATTTTTTCTGAATCCACCTTGGTTGGATGGGTTGGGCAAGGGTGCGCCAATTTCGCCCCCTATGCCGATGGCATAAATTTTAACACCCTGTTTTTGGGCCTCTTTTGCGGCGGCGAGGGCTTGCCCCGTTTGATCTTCTCCATCCGTTATGAGTATTAAGGCTTTAGACTTTTTCTCTTGAGTGCGAAATGCTTTGGCCGATGTTTTGATAGCATTGCCAATGGCTGTGCCCTGTACTGGGATTAATTCTGTGTCGATGGCAGACAGAAACAGTCGGGCTGCGTTGTAGTCTAGAGTGAGTGGGCATTGCACGAAGGAAGTTCCGGCAAAGGCGACCAGCCCAATACGGTCACCTTCCAACATATCAAGTAGGTCAGAGATTTTGCGTTTCGCCCTTTCCAGACGGTTGGGTTTCATGTCTTCGGCTAACATGCTATTGGAAACATCGAGTGCAACAATGACATCGACTCCTCGCTGATGTAGGTCTTCCCAATGGTAACCCCAGCGCGGGGAGGTTGAAGCAATTAGAAATAATAGAATTGCTAGAAATAGGAAAATAGCTTGAGTGCGCTGACGTTTTTCCAAATCCGGATAGATCAATTTTGACAGCAATGGATCACCACAAAACTTGACGATGAGTTGTTGTTTCTTTTTACGACCCCAGATCATCAAGAAGATGATGGGGATCAAACTCCACAAAAAATATAAATACAGCGGTTCACCAAATCGCATTTTTATGGAATCCTTCTTAAATAGGTGTTGGCAAGCCCCAGCTCAATTAAAAGCAGAACCAGCGCAGGAATCAAGAAATAATGAAACAACTCTTGATATTCAGAATGGTCGATTATTTTGACTTCTGATTTTTCCATTTTATCGATTTGTTCATAAATGTTTTTTAACGACTCGATGTCGGTGGCGCGGAAATACTGACCGCCGGTAATTTGTGATATTTCTTTCAATGTTTTTTCATCGATATCCACTTTCTGATAAACATAGCGTTGGCCAAAGACCGAGTTGACCAAGAAAGGGGCCTTGCCATGAGTGCCGACCCCAATGGTATGAATTTTAATGCCAAAAGTTTTTGCCGTCTGAGCGGCTTGTAGGGGAACTAATGAACCGGCATTGTTCCTGCCATCGGTCAATAAAATGATGACTTTAGATTTAGACTCAAGATCTTTGAGTCGTTTGACAGCAATGCCTATGGCTGAGCCAATAGCTGTTGAGTCTCCCGCCATGCCAATTTCCAGTTTGCTTAAAAAAGTTTGCAGAATGCCCTGATCCAGCGTCAGTGGGCATTGGGTGTAGGCCTGTTCACCGAATACCACCATGCCGATGCGGTCGTTGGGTCGATTGTCTATAAATTTAGAGACCACGCCTTTGACCACAGCGAGTCGGGTGATGCGCTTTTCTTCTTCTATAAAGTCCAGCGCTCGCATGCTTCCTGATGTGTCCAGAGCGAGCATGATGTCTACACCGATAGAAACAATTTCGGTGCTTTTATGCCCTTCTTGTGGGCGGGCCAAGGCGATGATTAAAAGTGTCATTGCAATAAAACGTAGCAAATATGGAAGCCCGGCATAAAAATCGACCCGCGATGGGCGCAGAGTTTTCAGGCTGGCGATGGATGAAAAGTGGATGGAAGCTCCAGCTCTTTTTTGCAACGCGAGTAATGGTAAGCCTAATAGTAATATTAATAACCACGGGCTTTGGAATTGGAGGAAGTTCATGAGGCGGCAGAAGGGAGTGTTTCAGCAATGACTGGTTTTGCCTGCTGAATGAACTCTATGACAGTTTGTATCTCATCACGCCCTTCGACTCTATCGGCTTTGGCGAATTTAATACGGTCCGTATGCGTCAGAATAGCGCGAGCTTGAAGTTTAAGTGTGTCATTGAGCATAGGAAAAGTTTTGAAATGGTGAATGATTTCCTCCGTGGTCCATTCGCGTGCCGGGAACTGATAACGGTTTTCCAGATAGTTTCTGAAAATTTCAGACAGCTCAAAAAAATGTTCTTGAATACGTCCTAGGTTTAACAAATCTTTAGCCTTCAGAGCATTGAGTTGTTGATAGGCTAACTCTTCTGGTGTGAGTTGAGGGCTAGGCTTGGCATTGATCTCATTAGTAGTTCGAGATTTCCATTTTCGCCAAATAAAATATAACGCTGCTATGAGGGCGAGGGCCGCCAAAGTCATCCATAAATAATGAATCCAAGGAGGCGGAATTTCCGCCAGCGGTTTGATGTCACGAATCTCTTTTGGACTGCCGGGGGTAGCGAGCAGAGACTGTACCTGTAAACTCACTTCTGGGGCCAGAATGGTTCCCTGAATCATTTTGTCCGGCATTTTAGAGTCAGGAGCTTGAAATGTAATGGGTGCAGGAGGCAGTGTCAGTGTACCAACATCGTCGACCCGAAGTTTATACCAATAATCATGAATGACCTGTTGGTCAACCGTTTGGGCTGGGTTTTCACCCTTATCAACCAACTCCAACCCTTGTGGCGGCTTGATGTCAGGGGCTGACGGTTGGATATCCGGGTCATGCTTAACGGAAATTGTGTAGATCGCTTCATCCCCCAGGGTGAAGGTGTTTGGCGCGATTCGAGTCGTGGCGGTGATGGGTGTTTTGGCTTCATCCGCATAGGCTGTGGATAATAGCATTGATAAAAACAGAACCGCTGTTGAAAACTTCATCATCATTGCATTTTTCATTGATCAGAAATTTTACTTCTGACTTTAGAAAGACAGGTATCGATCAGCGGTTGCAAGGGCAAGGTTTTACCCAAGTCAGAAACCTCGGCTCGAAACAACCAAACCAGAGCTTCCTGACAATTGCCGAGGTCTGCGTACAATTTCCCTATGGTCTGAGCCGCGTTGGCTCTTGCGAGGGTGCCCGTGGTTTGCATTTCCCATATTTTGATATATTGATCAATGGCTTGTTCCGTTAAGCCTACGTTGATCAGGCGTGCGCCGACTTGGCTGTATTCGTCTAACAAAAACTGACTTGACTGCGGTTTTGCAATGGCCAAAGCTTTTTTCTTAGGTGTGGGTTGTTTCGTTGCCAGTTTGGTGAACAACGCGACAAGGGCGATAAAGGTGATAAGCGTTAAGAGGGTGACAAACAGTTTTAGTTTTTTGCTGACTCCATCACCGGGGATGGTTTCTGTGTCTTGTTTCATAGTTTAGTGTTTTTTTTCACGCATTTTGAAATAGCGGATGATGGGTTCTGTTAAAGATCGATTTGTGTACAGTTCGATGGTATCAATGCCAATTGAGCGGAATTGTTTTTTACGTTTTTCTTTTTTGACCTCAACCTGTTTGGCATATTGATGGGTCATAACCTTGTCATGTGTATCTACCAATAGTGTTTCTCCCGTTTCGGCATCTTCTAGTTGAATGAAGCCGACATCAGGCAGGGTTTCTTCTCGTGGATCAACAATGGTGATTGCTACCAAATCATGTTTTTGTTTGGCGAGTTTTAGTTTAGCCTCATAATTATCATCCTGAAAGTCTGAAATTAAAAAAGCAGTGGCTTTTCGCTTCTGGATCTTCAATAAATATTCTAAAGGCAATGCCAGATTAGTGCCTTTTCCTTCAGGTTTGAAATTAAGAATAGTGCGGATGATATTCCAGACATGAGCTTTTCCCTTTTTTGGGTGTATGGTGTGCTCAATTTTGTCTGAGAAAACAATCAAGCCGATCTTGTCGTTGTTTTTGATGGCGGTAAAGGCAAGGATAGAAGCAATCTCAGCAGAAATCTCATTTTTGAGTTTGTCGGCCGATCCAAACTCACCCGATGAACTCACGTCAACCAATAGCATGACGGTCAACTCCCGCTCTTCTTTAAACTCCTTAATAAAAGGTTGGTCCATTCGGGCGGTCACGTTCCAATCGATTAGTCGCACATCGTCACCAGCTTGATACTCTCTAACAGAACTGAATTCCATTCCCTGACCCTTAAATGCCGAGACATATTCACCTACCATGATGTCATTGACCAGATAATTGGTCTTCACTTGAATGGCTTTAATGCGTTGCAATAATTCAGGTGACAGGCTTTTATCTTGTTCTGGCTCGGGCGTTGGGTCTTTGAACCAATCTTTAATTGTCTGGGTCAGGCTCATGAGTGAGTATTGGCCATTTAGGGAACTTCGAGTGTGTCGAAGATTTTTTTAATGATATCGTCCGGTGTCACATTCTCCGCTTCGGCTTCATACGAAAGAATGACACGATGTCTCAAGATATCCAGGCCGATACTTTTAATGTCATGCGGAACGACATAACCTCGGCGTTGTAAAAAGGCGTAAGCTTTTGCGCATCGGTTTAAAAAAATGGATGCTCGTGGAGAAGCCCCATATTGAACCATGTCTTTCAATGATGCCATTTGGTAGTCTTCTGGGTTGCGGGTGGCTCTCACTAAATTGATGATATATTCCTGCAAATTTTCATCAATATAAATATCATCGAATACTTGTCGTGCTTTAAAAATATCATCGGGGGAGACCACTTGCCGGACTTGATGATTATTTTTTTTGTTCGACATTCTTTGCATGACAAGTTTTTCTTCTTCTCTACTAGGGTAGTCGATATGGAGTTTAAACATGAACCGATCGACCTGTGCTTCAGGAAGCGGGTAGGTGCCTTCTTGCTCAATGGGGTTCTGGGTGGCAATGACCATAAATGGCTCTTCGAGCTTGAAGGTGGTGCCGCCGATTGATATTTGTCTTTCCTGCATGGCTTCAAGCAGGGCGCTTTGCACCTTGGCTGGAGCCCGATTGATTTCATCTGCGAGGACGATATTGGCAAAAAGCGGGCCTTTTTTTATATCAAATTCCCCGGTTTTAGGTTGATAGATCTGTGTGCCTAATAGATCAGCGGGCAATAAATCGGGGGTAAACTGAATGCGTTTGAATTCGGTTTTTATGGATTGTGCTAAGGTTTTGACGGCTGTGGTTTTTGCTAAACCCGGTACACCTTCTAATAAAATATGTTCTCCCGTCAGCAAGCCTAAGATTAAACGTTCTGTCAGGTATTTCTGCCCCACCATCACTTGTTCTAATTCTTGTAAGAGGGGAGGGATGAACCCGCTGGATTGGTTAATGCGTTCGGTTATTTCATCAATATTTTGTGGCATTTAGAGAACCCTTAAGAAAAGTAGTTTTGAATATTAATGGGGTTTTAAATTCTAAAGAATTATCTATCGTCGGAAATATGAAATATAATTTAATTTTCCAAACAATGTAATTAAAAATTTTTAATCTTAGATTTTAAAAACGCTATGTTTTCGATACAATAGCTATTAATGTGCAAATTTGGGCTAATGTGATGGCTAAATGGATTTTTAACTTTACAAGTGAAGATACTGTCTTAAAATACAAAACTTACCTTATTGCTTAATTTAGATTTTTATGTGGAGCATGTTCGAATGGCTGAAAAAGAAGTCAAAGATATAGATAGCCTCATAGACCAAGGCTTGAATACTGAGAATAGTGAACTTGATTTGCGAGAAAAAGAACTAGATGATGAAGATCTTATCAAGGTTCTTGAGTCGGACAAGGTCAAAGGAGTCACGGCTTTGTTTTTAGAGTTCAATGATATCGGGGATGAGGGTCTCAAAGCTTTGGTTGCAAGTGACAAAATGAAGTTTTTGACAGCTCTGAATCTCTTTAAAAATAAAGTGACCGATGAGGGTGTCAAGGCTTTAGCTAAAGCTAAAACCATGCTTAACTTATCTGAATTGATATTGAGCGATAATGAAATCACCGCTGAAGGCGCGAAAGTGGTTGCGACCTCTAATATATTGGGGAACTTAGTTTCACTTTGGTTGGGCGACAAAGTGGGGGACGAAGGTGCGAAGGCATTAGCCAGCTCTGAAACGCTCACCCGATTGACGCAACTTTCTTTGTATCGCAATAATATCAGTGATGAGGGTGCTCTCGCGATTGCGCAATCGAAGAACCTGAGTAAACTTACAGAATTAAACTTGAATTGGAACTTTATTGAAGGCGAGGGGGTCGAAGCCTTAGCTGAGTCGGATACGCTGAGCAACCTTACTCAATTGACTTTGACTTTTAACCCAATAGGGCTTCGGGGTGCTGAGGCCATTGCAAATTCTGAGAATTTTAGAAACCTCACCTTGATGGACTTATATGAGGCTGATTTAGGCGATAGAGGCGCAAGAGCTTTGGCTGAATCGAAAAACCTCCCAAACCTCGAAACACTGGTGTTGATTCATAATGATGTACGTGAAGGGGTTCAAGCGCTTTTTAAAGATAATAAAAACTTCCCGAAATTGAAGGATGTTTATTTTTATACGGCCAAAGCAGAAGTTTGATTTTGCTGAGGCGGACGAATCTAGGGTTCCCGGTTTAACGCCGGGAACCTTTTTTTTTATAAGGTTTTAATTTTGTCTTGGCCTAGGATAGGTTAATAATAAGACATCTATTTTTAAGCGAGTTTATATTATGTTTACAGGTGAAAAACCGGATCTGCTCGATATCTTGCTATTCCGCGATGACAGCATTTATGTGGTTGGCAAAGATGGCATTCCCCAGCATTGGGATGGGCAAGAATGGTTGCCCGTTCGTACCGAAAATGCCAACCCATTAATGGGCATATGGGGGCCGCATGAAAAATGCATTTATGCTGTAGGCATCGGCGGCGTTGTTCTTCATTATAACGGGAAAGAATGGAAACAGGTCGATACGGGCAGTTATGACTCGCTCAACTCAGCGTATGGCTTTGGCGAAGATCATGTTTTTCTTTATGGGGTCGGTGGCCGGATGATCTATTGGAATGGAGAAAAATGGGATTATCGTGAGCCGAACACCATTCATGACCTGTTTGGCATGTGGGGTGAGGACAGTGATCATATTCATGCTGTAGGCGGAGAAGGGATTTACCGGTATTACGATGGTAAAGAGTTTCATCGTCGAGAAGACCTGACCGATGAGGAGGTCTCTCTGTTTGGTATCTGGGGCACGAGTAATGAGAGCATGTATATCTGCGGTTCACACGGTACGATTTTGCACAATGACGGAACCGATTGGAAACCCATGCAATCGGGCACAGAAGAATATCTTCTGAGCATATGGGGAACGTCCGATGAAAATATTTTTGCCGTTGGGGATAATTCAGCCATGCTTCACTACGATGGCAAAAAATGGTCTCCCATCCAACCGATTAAAGAAGAATATTTTACCAAAGTCAAAGGGTTGGGGCCAGAGCAGGTGTATGTAGTGGGCGAAAATGGCACGGTGATGAAGTTTGACGGCAAAACATGGAACGATATGTCTATATGAGGGCTAAAAATTTTCTTGTAAACCGTAATAATCTTGAGGAACTACTATGTCAGCCTTAACCTCCAGTCACCTGTTATCCATTTTCGGTTTTAACGAAAACGATATTTTTGTCGGTGGTGCCGAAGGCACTTTATTGCATTACGATGGCAACCAGTGGACACGCATGGAAACAGGAGGACGCTGGACGTTCAAAGATATTTGGGGCAGTGCGCCCGATGATGTCTATGCCGTGGTGACCGATGGCCGAATTTTGCATTATGATGGCAAGACATGGTCGCCCGATGAGGATATGGAAAAACTTCCGCCTATGAATGGGATTTTCGGATTGGGCCCGGATGAAATCTACGCCTGCTCTAGACTCGGTAAAATTCTTCGCTATGATGGAAAATCCTGGAAATATACTCAAACCGGAACCGATACGGATGTGACCCGATTATGGGGTTGTAAAGAAAGTGGAATGTTGGCGGTGGGTTATGATGGTCTGGTTCTTAAGCAAGATGGCGATAGCTGGACGCGAATGACCTTTAACTCCAATGCCGAGTTTTACGGTGTTTATGGCTTTGGTCCCGATCAAATTTATACTGTCGGGTCTGACGGAGCTATTTTCAAGTTCAACGGCGCTGAATTTACCGAAATGCCTTCTCAAACGATGGAGTTTATTCTCGATATCTGGGGCCCATCTTCTGAAATGGTGTTTGCTGTCGGTGATGAAGGAATGATTCTTTATCTGGATGGCGATCAATGGACTCGAATCGAGTCGAACACGCAAGAATTCCTCACCGGAATCTGGGGTAGTAGCGATGAAAATATCTATGCGGTCGGTGATAACGGGCTGATCTTAAACTGGAACGGTGAAGACTGGAAAGCCGTTGAAGGTTGAGGCCTTCGACCCCTTGACACCTCCTGCCTAAACTGCTTGACACCCCCTTTATCGTGGTGTTAAGGTCTTTTTTCTAAGTAATTGATATTAAATCTATTTTTCTTATACACCTGTATGCTAAGGCACAGGTTTTCTGTGCTTTCTAATTTTTGTCATCGCTAATTTTTACACTATTATGTTCAGTCCCTCTTTAGAAGAATTCAAACAGAAAGCCAAATCGGGAAATTTGATTCCTGTCTACAAAGAAATTCTGGCTGATCTCGACACTCCTGTGTCGGCTTATATGAAAATCAGCGATGGAGAATATTCTTTTCTCTTGGAAAGTATTGAGGGGGGCGAGAAGTGGGCGCGTTATTGTTTCCTCGGTTGTGACCCTTCCATTATAGTTAGCACTAAAGGTCTACATTTGACTTTAATTGAAAATGGAAAACGCGAAGAACGTGAAATTTCCTCCGGCAGCCCACTTTCAGCGGTCAAAGAAATTCTAGCACGCTATCAACCCGTTCCCTGTGCCGGGTTGCCGCGCTTTTCTGGTGGGGCCGTAGGCTTTGTCAGTTATGACATGGTGCGATTCTTTGAGGAGCTTCCTGAAGAAACGATTGATGACCTTGATGTTCCCGATTCACAATTTGTCATCACCGATACCATGTTGGTGTTCGATAATGTTTCGCAGACCATTAAAATCATATCGAATGCATTGATCGGTAATGATGACGACCTTTCGCTTGTCTACGAAAAAACAAAACAAAAAATTTTAGCTCTGGAAGAAAAACTAAGAACCCCTCTTCAACGAGCTACTCGTACAGCGAGTAATGCGACATCCTCGCTTAGTTTTGAATCGAATATGAGGGAAGAAGACCATAAGCAGGCGGTGAACAGAATCAAGGAATATATTTTAGAAGGAGATGCCATTCAGGTTGTGTTTTCCCAACGCTTGAAGTTTGACATCAGCCGAGATCCATTTGATATCTATCGGGCTCTGCGAACGATTAATCCTTCTCCCTATATGTATTACCTGAAGTTTGGTGAGCTTCAAGTGGTCGGTTCATCTCCAGAAGTGCTGGTTCGATTGGAGGATGACCAAGTGGAAGTTCGTCCTATAGCTGGAACTCGCAAACGAGGACAAAATGAAGAAGAAGATCTGATGCTGGAGAAGGATTTGTTAGCGGATGATAAAGAGTTAGCTGAGCATATCATGCTGGTTGACCTAGGCAGGAATGATATCGGAAGGGTGGCTGAAATTAATTCTGTGGAAGTGAATGAGAGTTTTACCATTGAGCGATATTCCCATGTCATGCATATTGTTTCGAATGTGCGGGGAATCTTGAAAAAAGGCTTGGACTGCTTTGATGTGCTGGCAGCGGCGTTCCCCGCCGGAACTCTTTCCGGGGCTCCCAAAATAAGGGCTATGGAAATCATTGATGAGTTGGAACCGACCCGGCGCGGGCTATATGGCGGTGCAGTGGGCTATATCAGTTTTAATGGCAATATGGACACTGCTATCGCTATAAGGACTTTGCTGATTAAAGGAAATAAGGCTTACCTTGGAGTGGGCGGAGGGATTGTTGCTGACTCGGTACCAAAAAGTGAATTTGAAGAGACGATGAACAAAGGGAGAGCTTTGTTGAAGGCTATAGAAATGGCTGAAAAGGGGTGGGTGGTATGATTTTGATGATCGATAATTACGATTCGTTCACCTACAATCTGGTGCAATACATGGGTGAGTTGGGTGCTGAAATTCGTGTGGATCGTAATGATCAAATAACGGTGGCAGAAATCGAGGCGTTGAAGCCTGAAAAGATAGTGATTTCCCCCGGCCCCTGCACTCCGACACAAGCGGGGGTATCGGTGGCGGTGATCAAACATTTTGCTGGCAAAATTCCCATTCTCGGTGTTTGTCTGGGGCACCAGTCTGTAGGTGTGGCGTTTGGCGGAGAAATTGTCAAGGCCGGTCGCTTGATGCATGGTAAGACTTCTATGATTTCGCATGATGGAAAAAATTTATTCAAAGATCTTCCCAATCCGTTTCAGGCGACGCGTTATCATTCATTAGTTTTGAATCGCAAAAACTTACCCGACTGTTTTGAAGTTACGGCCCAGAGTGATGACAACGAAATCATGGGCATCCGCCATAAAGAACTTGCCATAGAAGGGGTGCAATTTCATCCTGAATCGATTTTGACAACATGTGGTAAAGAGTTGCTGGGGAATTTCATTAAAGGTCATCACGCATGACTTTTCAGGCAACCTTGCATTCGGTAGTGAGTGGCAATGATTTGAGCGAAGATGAAATGCTTTCAGCCATGACATCCATCATGGACGGAAATGTTATGGACGCGCAACTGGCCGCATTTTTGACCGCACTGCATATCAAAGGCGAAACAGTCGCTGAAATAAAAGGTGCGGCTCTAGTGATGCGCGCCAAAGCAGAAAAACTCGATATTCAGGTTACACCGTTGGTAGATACCTGTGGTACAGGGGGGGACGGTGCTGATACGTTTAACATCTCTACTGCTAGCGCGTTGGTCACAGCCGGGGCCGGGGTAAATGTTGCCAAACATGGCAACCGAGCTGTATCGAGTCGATCTGGCAGTGCCGATGTTCTGAAATGTATGGGAGTGAATTTGGATGCGGAGATTTCTGTCGTAAAACGTTGCGTTGAAGAAGCGGGCATTGGTTTTTTATTCGCCCCTATGATGCATAAAGCAATGAAACACGCCGCCACCGTGCGCAAGCAATTGGGTTTTCGCACTATCTTTAATGTGTTGGGGCCGTTGACCAACCCAGCTAACGCAGAAAGTCAGGTGTTGGGCGTTTTTGCCAGTAAGTGGGTGCAACCTCTGGCCGAAGTACTTAAAGGTCTGGGCTGTAATCATGCGATGGTGGTGCATGGTTCAGACGGTCTGGATGAAATCACCTTGACGGGTAAAAGCCAAATTTCAGAGTTGAAAAATGACGTTATCTCGAATTTTGTTTTTGATCCAGAGAAACTGGGTTTTAAATATTGCACGGTGCAGGATCTTAAAGGCGGAACGCCGGAAGAAAATGCGGCGATGATTCAAGAAATATTGAACGGTGCAAGAGGGCCAAGAAGAGATATTGTTGTGTTAAATTCTGCCGCCGCGATTTATGTCGCCGGAAAAGCGGACTCGTTAGAAATGGGCATCCAATATGCGGTGAATTCCATTGAGTCGGGTAAAGCGCGGGAAAAACTTGAAGATTTATGTCGAATCACTCATTCCTGAAAATGTCGAATATACTAGATAAAATTTTTGTAGATAAACAGAAGGAACTGCAAGGCACCAAACGCGAGCATCCTTTGTCAGAGCTGAAGCAACGTATTGGCAATCAAGCACCAGTGCGCAATGTTTTCACGGCTTTAAATGCTAACAAACATTCAAATATCATTGCGGAAATTAAGCAACGCACCCCCTTTAAGGGCGAACTGCGCGAAAATTTCAATGCTCAGGAAATTGCCGGAGAGTATGTGAAAAATGGTGCGGTCACACTTTCTATTTTGACCGAGAGTAATTATTTTGGCAGTAATATAGGCATTCTGGAGGAAGTGCGACCCATCGCGCCCATTCCATTATTGCGTAAAGATTTTATCAGTGATGACTATCAGGTTTATGAATCGAGAGCGTATGGGGCAGACCTGTTTTTGTTGATCGCCACTTGGCTGGAGCAAAGCCAATTGACTGACTTGTTGCTTTTGGGGCAAGAGTTAGGAATGCCCGCGCTGGTAGAAACTCATAACGAATGGGATATGGAAAAAGCCTTTGAAGCCAAAGCGAAGTTGATAGGGGTTAATAATCGCGATTTAACCAATGGCAAAACCGATTTAGATATATCCAGACGCTTGATCCCCATGGCATTGCAAGAGCCAGATGTCACGCTTGTCTGCGAAAGCGGCATTCGCGGCAGAGAAGAAATAAGCGAATTTGAACAGTTGGGCGCGAAAGCTTTTTTAATTGGCGAGAGTTTAATGACTTCTGAAAATATACCCGAAACACTAAAAGGCTTTTTAGGTAATGGTGATAAGCAAACCTCAAGTCAGAGTTAAAATTTGCGGCATGACGCAATTGCAAGACGTGATGCTTGCCGTCGAACAGGGGGCGGATGCGGTGGGTTTTATTTTCTATAGTAAAAGCCCGCGTTCAGTTACCATGAAAGAAGCTCGTGACATGATTGCGCAACTGCCCCCCTTTGTTGAAACGGTGGGTGTTTTTGTTGATGAAACGGCGGACAAGGTCAATAAAATTGCTGAAAGCTGTGGCCTAGACTTGGTGCAATTGCATGGCGACGAATCGCCGACCTATTGCCGAAAAATACGCCGTCGGGTTATCAAGGCGTTTCGCGTGAAAGACCTGCAATCGATTAAATTGTTGGAAAAATATCCGGTCAGTGGTTTTCTTTTGGATACATTTTCTGAAGAGGCACATGGTGGTACAGGAAAAGTTTTTGATTGGAACCTAGTTCATCCGGCAAAAAAAATAGGGCCGGTGATTTTGGCAGGCGGGTTGACACCGCGCAATATTCGTCAGGCCATCAACCAAGTACGGCCTTATGGTGTCGATGTCTGTTCCGGGGTAGAAAAAGAACCGGGAATCAAAGACCCTGATAAGGTGAGGGATTTTCTAAAAAATATCAGATCTGGGAGCAAACTATGAAGTCAGACAAACTGCCTGATGAGGGCGGGCATTACGGACAATTTGGGGGCAAGTACGTCATCGAGACCCTGATGCCTGCGCTAGAGCAGTTGGAGCGTGTGTATGAGGAGGCTAAAAATGATCCTCAATTCCACAAAGACCTGCAATATTACCTGCAACATTATGTGGGCCGCCCGACAGCGCTTTATCATGCACAGCGTCTCACGGAACATCTGGGTGGTGCGAAGATTTATTTGAAACGCGAAGACCTGACTCATACCGGAGCGCATAAAATCAATAACACCATCGGCAGTGCCTTATTGGCTTTGAGGATGGGGAAAAAACGGGTCATTGCAGAAACTGGAGCCGGACAACATGGCGTGGCAACAGCGACCGCCGCCTCGTTATTTGGTTTGGAGTGTGATGTGTTCATGGGTGAAGACGACATGCGCAGGCAGGCACTCAATGTTTTTCGCATGCGGCTTTTGGGCGCAAATGTCATCCCCGTAACCGCCGGAACGCGGACGCTTAAAGATGCCACCAGCGAGGCCATCCGCAATTGGATCACCACCGTTGAAAGCACGCATTATATTATTGGTTCGGTGGTGGGGCCGCACCCTTACCCTATGATCGTGCGCGATTTTCAAAAGGTGATAGGCGAAGAGTCGACCGAACAGATTATGGAAATGGAAGGCCGATTGCCCAATGCTTGTGTGGCTTGTGTGGGTGGCGGCAGTAACTCTATGGGACTGTTTCATCCCTTTATAGATAAAAAAGACGTTCGCTTGATTGGTGTTGAAGCGGCGGGTTTGGGCGTGGATACCGATAAACACGGCGCATCGCTGACTAAAGGCTCGCCGGGTGTTTTGCATGGCATGATGAGCTATCTTCTGCATGATGAGGATGGTCAGGTGACCGAAGCGCATTCGATTTCAGCCGGTCTCGATTATCCCGGCGTGGGCTGTGAGCATAGCCACCTTAAAGAAACAGGGCGGGCGCAATATGTATCGATCACCGATGATGAAGCGATGGAGGGTTTTAAACTGCTGGCTAAGCTGGAAGGGATCATCCCCGCTTTAGAATCTTCGCACGCCATTGCGCATGTTATGAAAATGGCACCGACAATGAAAAAAGATGAAATTATTTTGGTTTGTCTTTCAGGCCGAGGCGATAAAGACGTTAATCAGGTAGCAGATAGACTGGGAGTTACGTTGTGAGTCGGATAGAAGAAAGATTCAAAAAGTTAAACGGCAATAAGGCGTTGGTGGCCTTTTTCACCGCCGGAGACCCGGATATGTCCGCGTCAGAAGAAATTTTTTCGGTAATCGAAGAAAACGGTGCCGATATTATTGAGATCGGGGTTCCCTTTTCAGACCCGCTTGCCGATGGCCCGGTCATTCAGGCGGCTTCGCATCGCTCTCTACAAAATGGCACCACCCTGAAGAAAATCATCGAGCTTGTCGTTGCCATTCGAAGTCAATCGCAGTTGCCCATCGTTCTCATGAGCAGTTTCAATCCGGTGTTTGTATATGGTTTGCAGGCTTTTGTTGACGATGCCGTCAAGGCAGGGGTGGATGGAGTCATTTTACCAGACCTACCGCCAGAGGAAGCCAAAGAGTTTTTGGGTTATGCCAATGCAAAAGGTTTGGATATGATTTTCCTTTTGGCTCCGACCAGCACGCCTGAGCGAATCGAGTTGATCGATCAAGTCAGTAAAGGGTTTATTTATTATGTTTCGCTCACTGGCACAACGGGCACGAAAACCGAATTGTCTAAAAACCTGCAAGAAAAAGTAAGCGCTATTAAAAATAAAGTCAAACTTCCCGTATTGGTCGGGTTTGGTATTTCAGGGCCAGAACAAGCCAAGGAAGCGGCTGAGTGTTCCGATGGCGTGATCATTGGCAGTGCTATCGTCAAATTGATCGAGACTTACCCAGACCCGAAAGAGCGCAAGCAAAAGATCGCCGACTTTATATCAGGCATTAAGAATAGTCTCTGCAAAAGCTCCTGATAGGGGAGCCTGAATGTCCTTCCGCATTTCCGTCATCATTCCGGCATTCAATGAAGAAGGCTCCATCGGCCATGTTCTCTCTGCCCTGCCAAAAGAATTAATTCATGAAGTCATCGTTGTCGATAATAACTCCACCGACAAAACCGCCGAGGTAGCGCGCGCAAACGGCGCACGAGTGGTGGCAGAAACAAGAAAAGGCTATGGCTCAGCTTGTTTGAAAGGCATCGCCGAGTTAGACAACCCAGATATCGTCGTCTTTCTCGATGGTGATTTCAGCGATTATCCCGAAGAAATTGTCAAACTGCTCGCCCCCATTGAGGCGGGCAAAATGGATTTTGTATTGGGCAGTCGCATGATATTGCCGCAAAGCCGTTTGGCCCTCTTACCGCAATCACGTTATGGCAACCAATTGGCGGTATTATTAATGCGCCTATTTTTTCGCCATCGCTATACAGACCTAGGGCCGTTCCGCGCCATCCGTTATGACTCGCTCAAAGAAATCGCCATGCAAGACACCAATTTTGGCTGGACAGTAGAAATGCAAATCAAAGCGGTTAAAAAAGGCCTGCGCATTCTAGAAATCCCCGTGCAATACCGCGAAAGAATCGGCGTCTCCAAAATTACCGGCACTGTCTCAGGCACTTTCAAAGCGGGTACAAAAATCATTGTTACCATTTTTAGGTATCTGTTGAACTGATCTATGGTGGAACAAAAAAAACATATACTTCAGCGTCAAAATGCTTTGGTTATTTACAACCCAACGGCTGGGTCGAGGGCCAAAATTATATCGCCAACCCTTCAAAGTCTTACCCTGCTGGGTATGAACTTGGATATTCAGGAAACCCAGAGTGCTGGTCACGCCAAAACCTTATGCCAAGAGGCAATCAAAAATGGTTCCTATGATTGCATTATTGCGGCGGGAGGCGATGGCACAATCAATCAGGTGGCCAATAATCTAATTGGAACAGATATTCCCTTAGGAATCATTCCCACTGGCACGGCCAATGTGCTGGCCTCTGAAATAAGTCTTTCTTCCAAGCCAGAGTTGATCGCACATACAATTGCATTTGGAAGAGTGAAACCAATTTTTTGTGGGGATTTAAATGGTCGAGCTTTTTTATTGATGGTCAGCGTGGGTTTTGATTCTAAAATCGTTGCTAAAGTTTCTAAGAACTTGAAAAATATTTTTGGCAAGGGAGCCTATGTTCTGTTGGCACTTAAACATTTATTTACCGAAACAGCCACCCCGTTACAAGTTACCGTTGATGGAGAGAAAAATATCGCCACATGGGCCATCGTTTCTAAAGGCGTCTATTATGCGGGAAAATATAAATTAGCTCCAGAAGCAGATTTGAGCCGAAAGGAATTAGTCGTTACTCTTTTCGAGTGTGAAAGTATGTATGAAACCATCCGCTGCCTATTTTCTATCGGGTTTGGTCAGGGAGATTTCAAAGGGAGAGCCAAGGTTTTGCGAGGGACTAGTGTTTTAATAGAAGGCGATGGCAACGAACCTGTTCAACTTGATGGAGACTATGTTGGAACTCTTCCCGTATCAGTTTCTGTTTTTCAAGAGCCTTTGAATTTGATAGTTCCAAATTAATAAAGAATTCAACTTCAATAAATTGATCACAATCCTCTCACCGATTCTTTGAAAAAGAAGGTAACAAATGAATTTTGGATTATATGAATCAAGTTGTGCTCTTGACGTAAAAAAGCTTTTCACGGATGTATTTACAAACTCTGAAGGTGAAGAAGAAGGTAACCTTATTGGTAATCTAGCTTTTGAGTTACAAGAAACCACAGACCCCAGGGACATATTTGGTTTCCTCGCCAAAGACGGAGAAATTATAGCTGGTTGTATATTTTTTACCCGTATGACATTCGAGATTTCAATTAGTGCATTTATACTATCTCCAGTTGCAATTTCGACACAATATCAGAATCAGGGATTAGGGCAGAAGCTAATTAAGTTTGGAATTAATCAGATGAAAAATAATGATGTAGATCTTATTTTTACCTATGGTGACCCCCATTATTATTCAAAAGTAGGTTTCATACATATTACTGAAGAAATTGCAAAAGCACCTTTAAAGATGACTTTTCCAGAAGGGTGGCTGGCCCAGTCTCTTACTAGCGATAAAATTGAACCAATAAAAGGTAATTCAACTTGCGTCAAGGCACTGATGAAGCAGAAATATTGGTAACATAGCGCTTAACAAGCCTTACGTCGTTACACTGGGCGGCTGATTTGCGGTTTTAATGTTTGCTTTAGGTATAGAATGATTTGAAATATGCGAGGTTACTTTTTCTTCGGAGGCTTCTTAAGGTTAAAAGTGCGAAAAAATTTATATAATGAACCTACACCTTCGCTTCCGTATAAACCTAAGTCTCTAAAGTAATCGTATTTCTCTTATATTTCCCCAATCCCCATCCCTTAATGAGAAAGCAACTGAACAATGGGTAATGTATCTCAGGATTAAATGGGTCTGCTGTAATAGCCTGACTCAAGTCCTTAAGATATGCATCATCGCCTTTTAATTGAGTTTTTCATGACTCTCTAGCAGGCTACACTGTTGTTATCACAGATACCCATAATGCATCCTGTGTTAGTTTGTCCATGATTTAGACGATACCCCCCCCATTCCTAATTTGTTTACACCAGAAGAACTAACTGTAAAAATAAATATCAATTTGTCATTGGGCTTGAAATTTTAAAGCAGAGTCAATGTTGGATTTCGTTTCTAAATTGGAGACTTAGCATGAAACCCCACTTGTCCTTAGATTTTAAAATAAATAGGCACGGTTATTGCTTTAGTCTGTATAAGGACGTAACTAAATTGTTTTTTTATTCGGAAACAGAATTAAACATTGAGATCAAAATGATGTCTTGTACCTACGGGAACCATCACCCCATTGATACCAAGATTCTTATCGATAGGTGAAATAATAGAAGAAGTTTATGGGATTGATGGATTTGTGGTTCAGTAAATACGTGCATACGTTAATTCGCCATTGAAATTTCTAGTAAGTTAAAGGTTTTAATGCAGTAAATAGGAAAATATCCATTATGACTATAATTCAGAATGACAATGGCGAAACATAAACTCAATACAGTTAAAGTATTCTTGCTTTATTTTTCATTTTTTCTTTCCAATCATCCTTCAGTTTCTTCATCAGCGGAGACTAAGGAAGACCTGTTGACTTTCGTCAGTGAAACAGAAAAGCTAATAGTCTTGAAAGCAGACGATAAAAAATCGGTTCCTTGGGTTGAAAGAATCAATTTTTCCGGGAGTCTGTGGGAGTATTTTATTTATCAAAAGAATAATTATTTTGGCACAACCCAGGACAGGTGGCTTGAATCCGTCGGCAGGTTGGGAATGGAAATGGGTTTAACCGATCAGTTATCCGTTCAACTCCAAGGCACCGGGCAGGCTATAAATGGAGATGCTGATAATTACGATTTAATCTTAAAGGACAAGTTGGAATTCGAGTTAGATCTGGCCAATATTACCTATAAAAATATCTCAGGAGCACCTCTATCAATTACTTTGGGCAGGCAGGATCTTAAATTTGGCGATGGGTTTTTAATCTATGATGGGTACTACGACACCGTTGCCCTGTGGTTGACTCCCATCACCAGTTTCAACGCGGCTAAATTGAACTTCAGCCCAGGGCCCTTTTCATTTGACTTATTTTATGCAGAAACAATTGTTGATTCACAAAACTTTGAAGCTGTGCTCGTGGATGGTGTTGGGTTTTCCGGGGACAGAAGCTTATGGGGGCTAAACTCAAATTTAAAAACGAAAGATTTGGGTGAATGGGATCTAGGTATTTTTATCGTTGATGACAAATCTGCAATCGACAGCGATACAGCAGCTTTAAGTTTACGCGGAACCTATCAAACTCAAACCAACCCCACATTTACTTTGACAGGGGAAATCGTTTCAGAATTTGGAACCACAAATGCTAAAAACCATTCCCTGTCAACGACATCCCAGTATCGAGAGGCTGTAGGTGGGCATATCGATGGCACATTGAGTTTTAATGAAGTTGCATTTTCTCCTTATCTCAAAGCTCGCTATTCACACTTCCCCGGGGATGACCCCACAACTGATGTCAATGAAGCGTTTGATCCTTTGTTTTTCAAAAATGATGAATTTGGTACATGGGGAGCAGGTGATATCAATAGTTATAATCTATCAAATACCAATGAGCGTGTAGTGATGGCAGAAGTGGGGTTATATCCTACTGATACAACTATGTTTAGAGCACAACATTATTTTTTCTGGTTGGAAAAAGAAGTCACTGCAGGGGCAGGGAAAAAATGGTCAGAGGAATTAAATCTAATATTCGATTGGTATCCTAATGATACCTTTTTTGCGGGAGCGGAGTTCGGATGGGCAAGACCTCTAAAAGCCGCAAAAGATTTATTTGGGAATAGGAATACAACTGAGTTTGTCACATGGGCCGGTGTACAATTTTAAACTTCCACTAATTATCTGATGTTATTAAAAACAAAAATTTTATTATTGCTAGCGGGGCTTTTTAGTGGGCTACTGTTCGTGAATTTGTTCATACTTTCTGTTGTTATTTCCCCCATTTTTGGAGAATTAGAAACCCGTGAGGCAAATAAGAATATAGGGCGGGTAATAGATATTTTGGAATCTGATATTAAGGCTGTAGATTCATTCGTTTATGATTGGGCGGCTTGGGATGATACTTATTTTTATGTCAAGGACAGAAATCAGGCCTATGAGGACGCAAATTATATGCCCGAATACTCTGCAACTCAAAACCACGATTTATATTACATCTGGGATTTAAAAGGTCAGCCCATCCTGAATAAAGCTTTAAATGAAGAAGGGACTGCTTACGTTGCATTCGATGGTTTTCCGACGGAGGGCCTGCCCGAAACACATCCTTTTCTCACCTTGAATTCAGTAAGTAGTAAGTTCTCCGGCCTGATCCAAACCAGACGAGGCCCAATGATAATTGCAGCTCGCCCTATTGTTGGTTCCTCTATGAAGAAACCTGTCAATGGGATATTGGTCATGGGCCGGTATTTAGATAATGACCTTATTAAAAATATCACCCAAAGGTCTCGCTTAGAACTGGATATTTGGTCACTAACAGGGGAATCGTCACTGAATATCCCCAAGGAGGCCCCGAGAAATCTTAAGATGGGGGATTCAGAAAACGTTTTTGAGCAAGGTGGGAAAACTATTTTTGTTTATTCTTCTTACTCCGATATTTTAGGGAATCCTGGCATTCTTTTGCGGGTTTCCATGCCTCGAGATATTATTGTGCAAGGTAAGTCAACTATTGCAATTGGGATTTGGTTGGCACTGTTATCTGGAATACTCATAATTTTAGCCCTTTACTTTACCTTGCAACGGCTCATCATATCTCCTCTTTCTGTAATTACTAAAGATACTGTTCGCTTTGGTAAGCATGAAGATTTTACTCATCAACTTCCTTTGGCTCGTAAGGATGAATTGGGATTACTTGCACAGTCAATTCTGAATGGAATCAAAGAACGAGATCAGACAGAGAAAACTTTAATTGAGAAAAATAAGTCCCTTGAAGAGGTAAAAGAAGAATTAATTAGGTCTAAAGAAATTGCCGAGAGTTCCAAAGCGTTTGCTGAAAAAGCTAACAATGCTAAATCTGATTTTCTTTCTAGAATGAGTCATGAATTACGTACTCCCTTGAATGCTATATTGGGATTCACACAACTCTTGCAGATGGACTCAAGAAACCCATTAGAAGGTTATCAGAAGGATGACCTTGAGCAAGTATCCTCAGCAGGAAAACATCTTTTAGATCTAGTAAGTGAAGTACTGGATCTTGCAAAGATAGAATCTGGGAAAGTGAACTTGAAGATAGAAACAGTCAATATTATTCCAATTATTGATGACGTGATATCCGTAATAGAACCTTTGGCTACTGAAAATGAAGTATCGCTTACGTGTCAAGAAGTCTTAGGCGGAATATGTCTTATTAAGATTGACAAGCTCCGATTTAAGCAAATCATATTAAACTTAATTTCAAATGCCATAAAATATAATAGGTCCAAAGGATCTGTTGTCGTTTCTTTTGAAGCACAGGTCAACGATAAGATGCGTATAGGTGTTAAGGATACTGGATATGGCATTCCTGATGATATGAAAGGTCTAATTTTTCAGCCTTTTGAACGTTTTGGCAACGAAACTGTTCAAGGTACTGGTATTGGATTGACTATATCTAAAAATCTAGTTGAAATGATGGGTGGAACTATTCATTTCGAAAGCATGGCTGGAAAGGGAAGCTTTTTTTACATTGACTTGGCTATATCCAAAGTACCGACGGAACCATTAAAAGTTCCCAAGATATCTGAACCTGTTAGTACTCCTCTAAAACGCAACGAAAAAAGAACGATCCTTTACGTTGATGACTATCTACCTAATAGGAGTTTAGTGGAAGCTGTCATTAAGGGACTTTCCAATACTGACCTTTTATCAGCTTCCAATGCAATAGAAGGAATTGAACTGGCTCAAGTAAAAAAAACAGATTTGATTTTGATGGACATTCATATGCCCGGTATGGATGGAATAATGGCGTTCAAAAAACTACAAACACTAGAAGAGACCAAAGATGTTCCCGTTATTGCTTTGACGGCAGATGCCAAAGCCGAACTTAGATCCGAACTTTTAGAGCTGGGGTTTAAGGATTGCCTCACGAAACCGTTTAATATTTCTGATCTCCTTAACGCTATTGAAAGTAACTATCGTCTAACTTAAGGTTTGAGGACATTTTTTAGTATGGATGTTGAAATCAAAAATGCAAGGATACTTATCGTCGATGACGAGCTAAAGAATGTTGATTTACTGGAAAAAACTTTGTTTAGGAATGGGTATCAAAATTTAAAATCTACTTCAGATCCAAGAGAGGTTCTCACGATTATTGCTTGATTACTGCCGTTATGCCGTAAAAAATATCTGTGCTGCCTGAAAATTGCCGGTGCAATACTGTGAGTGAATCGAGGGTTTAAACATCACAGCACTCTTTATGGCATTTTCAATGTTGGCACAAAAACTATTGTCACTCTCTTCTAGTATTTGTTAACCTGACCTCATGTCAGTCTCTCATAAAAAATATTTTTATATTCTTCTCCTGACTGGTTTGTTGCTATTCCCTTCTATTGGGTTTGCGGGCGATATTTCTGCTTTGGTTGCCAAGCGTATCAGCCATGACGGCAAGACTTTGGACCTCAGTGGCTTGAAGATTGGCACGGCGGGGGCCAAACAACTTGCTAGCATGGAGGCTCTCGCCGGGATCACCTCTTTGCATCTGCAAGGGAACAATATTAGGGCGCGGGGCATGAAAGCGCTGGCGAAGTCTCCGCATTTGGCTGGGTTGAAGCATTTGGATGTCTGGGGCAATTTGCTCGGTGATTTGGGTTTGAAGGCCATCATTGACTCGCCTTATCTCACGCAATTGGAAACTTTGAAACTGTGGAAAAATGAGATCGGCGATGATAGCATCGCGCTGTTAGTGCTTTCGAAGAATTTCTCGCATCTCAAGACTCTCATGCTGAACGAAAATTTGATCACCTCTGAAGGGGTTGCAATGCTGGCCTCGGCGGATGTTTTTCCGCAACTCGCCACGTTAAACTTATTCAGCAATTCGGTGGATGATGAGGGGGCGTTGGCTTTCGCTGGCTCGCAGAACTACTCGAATTTGGAATTATTGTATATGGGCCAGAATGCGATAACCGACCCGGGAGCGATTGCTTTGATCGAGTCGCCGTATTTTCCGCAATTGAAGGTTCTCGATTTGGCCATGAATGCATTGGGTGAGGCCACAGCGATGGCGGTCTTTAAGTCCAATCGTAAGGGAAGCTTGCAAATCATTTATCGTTGAAAAGCTATCCTATTGAGGTGTGAATCTTGATTATGGCGCAATTTCTTATATTAAGAGTCCTGTTCTTTCTACTCGTTATTTCTTCTACTGCTTTTGCTTTTCTCCCTAATCACGATGTGGGAGATGGCAAACCTGCCACGTCTGTAGTACTGACTCTGGTCGATGGCATTGCGGTGGATCGGGCTGGCAATATCTACCTATCACATCGCTCGAAAAACCGTATTCGTAAAGTTTCTCCCGATGGCATCATCACAACGATTGCTGGCAACGGCATAGCCGGATATTCTGGCGATGGCGGCCCGGCTTTAGAGGCGGCTCTTAACTTCCCCGCTGGTTTAGCATTGGACGAACAGAATAATTTGTTCATTGCTGACCGCAACAATCACCGCATTCGTAAGGTCACGCCGGATGGCATTATCAGCACCGTTGCGGGAACGGGGCAGGCAGAGTTTGGCGGGGACGGGGGGCCGGCTTTAGAAGCGCAACTTCATCATCCCTCTGATGTGGAGGTGGCATCGAATGGAGAGCTTTATTTTTCTGATCGCTCCAATCATCGAATTCGTAAGGTCAACCAAGATGGCATCATCAGCACGGTTGCGGGGCA
This sequence comes from Nitrospina sp., assembly GCA_018702695.1. Classification (GTDB taxonomy): domain Bacteria; phylum Nitrospinota; class Nitrospinia; order Nitrospinales; family VA-1; genus LS-NOB. The sequence goes on from JABIYR010000177.1 coordinate 44,063, forward strand.
GGGTCAATTAGGTTTTGGCGGTGATTTTGGCTTAGCTACCAATGCTTTACTGAAGTTCCCCTTTGGAATCGCTTTAGATAAAAAAGGTAATTTATATATTGCCGACCGAGGTAATAACCGCGTGCGTAAGGTGGATGTGCGTGGGTTCATCACCACACTTGCGGGCAATAGCATGCATTCGTTTGGTGGCGATTATGGCCCCGCTTCTCATTCCGACTTGGCTTACCCCACAGATATGGTGGTGGACGATGAGGATAATATATATATTGCTGACCGCAATAATCATCGTATTCGCAGGGTTGATCGGCAGGGGGTTATCACCACGTTCATGGGAATGGGCAAGACCGACTTTAATGGCGATAACGAAATTGCCCCAGAGACCCGTTTGCATCTTCCTTTTGCTTTGGCGATTCACCCTGACCACAAATTGTTAGTGGTGGATCGATCGCATCACAGAATCCGCAGTGTTGGTTTGAAGGATTATCGGGTGACAACGGTGGCGGGCAATGGCAAGTCTCTTTTTAAAGGTGATGGTGGGCCGGGGCCGGGGGCAACTTTGAACACGCCTTCTGGCATTGGGGTTGACAGTCATAACAATATTCTGTTTGCCGACATGCAACACCATCGTATTCGAAAAATTGCTCCAGATGGCATTATTACAACTTTTGCTGGCAACGGTCGAGAAGGCAATGAAGGCAATGGCGGTAAAGCGTTGTCAGCCGCTTTGTTCATGCCTTCGACTCTTGCCATCGACCGTGACGATATAGTTTATGTGGTGCATCGCCTCGGCAATGGCTGGGTGATTCGAAAAATAGATGCGGCGGGCACGATCACGCATTTTGCTGGCAACGGTCAGCAGGGCAGTGATGGCGATAGTGGGCCAGCGACGGAGGCCTCGTTTTATACGATCAGTGATATCACAACCGATAAGGCGGGCAATGTCTATGTTTCGGATGCGACCAGCCGTTCGATTCGTAAAATAGGCAAAGATGGCATCATTCATAAGGTGTTGGATGAAAGCCAAGCACCCAGAGCGGAAGAGTTTCACCCCAATAGTGTTCGCGTTGATGATGCGGGGACGCTTTATTTTTCTGATTCGGGTAGTAGTCAGGTTGGCAAATTGAGCGTCGATGGTGTATTTCAAATTGTTGCTGGAACGGGGGAGTTCAAGGACGATGGCGACGGGGGGCCGGCTTTGTCTGCGGGCATACGCTCTCCGGGTGGTTTGCTATTTGGCCCCGCTGGCGCTCTCTTTATTGCGGAAGAGCAAACTGCCAAGATTCGTAAAATTGATGCGAACGGCATTATTACGCAAGTAGCGGGAACAGGGGTGCAAGGTTTTTCTGGCGATCAAGGGCCAGCGCGTCAGGCGCAGGTTAAAAGCCCGTTCAGAATGGTTTTTGATGCACAGGGAAATTTGATTTTCACCGACCGTGACAATAATCGAATCCGTAAAATAGATAGGCAAGGCATTATTTCCACCCTTGCTGGTCACGGTAACTTCGGTTGGATGCAAGATGGTTTGGAAGTCAAAATCACTGTACAAGACTTTCCTTAAATTTCATGCTCCAACTGGTTATTCCTAGATTTTCTCCCTTTATTCTCAAAGGTGACTTATGCAAAGCCCTCCCACTTGATAAAGGTGTAGTGTTATAATTCTAGAGTTACGGGTTTGTTTTATATCAAAAGGATTTTAATTGTTATGAATGTTACTGAAATAGCTAAAAATGCCAATGCTTCGGCTGTGGTTTTGGCGCATCTCTCTGCCGACTTAAAGAATCAGGCTTTAACCCATATGGCGGATGCTTTAGAGGAGAATTGTGCCTCAATTTTATCGGCCAATGCGCAAGATTTAGAGTTTGCCAATACCGAGGGCATCTCGAAAACCTTGATTGCGCGGTTAGCTTTGAATGAAGAAAAGGTTCGCGGCATGGCCAAGGGCATCCGCAGTGTTGTGGCTTTACCCGACCCGGTTGGTAAAATTAAAAATGTCATGGAGATGGATGATGATCTGGTAGTCAAGCAGGTGACTTGCCCGATAGGAGTGATTGGGGCGATATTCGAATCTCGTCCTGATGCAGTTCCGCAAATTTCCTCTTTATGTCTGAAGTCTGGCAATGCAGTGATCTTAAAAGGCGGCAGTGAAGCGCAGAATTCTAACAAGGTGATCGTCAATATTCTCGTTGAAGCAATCAAGAAAGTGCCCGGCGTTCCGCATGCATCGATTCAAATGATCGAAACGCGAGCCGAAGTGGGGGATATGCTCAAAGAGGATAAATACATTCATCTGATGATTCCTCGTGGTAGTAATGATTTTGTGAAATACATTCAAGAGAATACGCGTATACCTGTTCTTGGGCATTCTGAAGGTATTTGTCACGGCTATATCGACAAATATGCCGATTTGCCGAAAGCCACGCGTGTTTGTCTAGATTCAAAACTGCAATACGCCGCCGCTTGCAATGCGATGGAAACTTTATTGATTCATCAGGATATTGCGGGGAAGGCTTTGCCTGATTTGGTGGCAAAATTTAAGGAAAAGAATGTCGAGGTGGTGGGTTGTCTTAAAACCTGCCAATTGACTAAAGACGTGGCTCCTGCTTGCGAGTCGGATTGGAATTTGGAGTACAACGATCTCAAAATTGCCATTAAAGTTGTCGAAAATTTTGCTGACGCGGTTAAATTTATCAATAAACACGGTTCAGGGCACACGGATGTTATCATTACTGAAAATAAAGAGCGTGCCGAGCAGTTTTTAAATGAAGTCGGTTCTGCCAGTGTAATGTGGAATGCATCCACACGTTTTGCCGATGGCTTCCGTTATGGGTTAGGGGCTGAGGTGGGGATAAGCACGAACCGAACCCACGCCAGAGGGCCTGTCGGGTTAGAAGGTTTGATTATTTATAAATACAAATTATATGGCACGGGCCAGATTGTGGCGGATTATTCCGGTGAAAATGCTCGTGAATTCACCCATAAGCCTTTATAGATATTTGCGGGCTATACGCAATCGATGAAACCATCCCCTCATGAGCCGAGTGTTATTTTGTCAGAGGCTGAGCTAGAGCATAAGAATTGGTGGCTTTTTTCGATCTTGCTCGTTGCTACTTTGGTGACGACCTACTTGTCCGGCGGGTTGCTCTTTTCAGTCAGCCTCATTCTGATTTTGGGGGCGCATGAGTTCGGTCACTACTGGGCTAGTAGAAAAAATGGGGTGCGTTCCACGTTGCCTTATTTCATTCCCGCGCCACCTATTTTTATCGCCGGAACCTTTGGCGCTTTTATTCAGATCAAGCAAACCATACCGAACCGCCGCGTTCTACTGGAAATTGGTGCCTTCGGCCCCATAGCGGGTTTCATTGTTGCCGTGCCCACTCTGATGTATGGACTGTCTCTTTCAACAACCTCATCCGTATTAGGCCTTGAAGGCATAAGCTTTGGCAGTTCTTTTATATTAAACCTGTGTTCAGAATGGATCTTGGGGGTGAACCCACAGTCTCCAAACGTAAACATTCATTTGCACCCCATCGCATTTGCCGGGTGGATAGGTTTATTTGTGACGGCCTTAAACTTGATCCCCATGGGGCAATTAGACGGGGGCCATATAATTTTTGCCTTGTTTCCAAAACAACATGTCTTATTGGGGCGTATATTTTTTTTAGCACTTTTTCCATTGGGCTATTTTTGGCATGGATGGTATTTTTGGGCCGTGATGGTGATTTTAATGGGTTTTAAAACGGCTCCTTTGGTTGACGATACCATTGAGTTGAGCCCCAAACATAAGGTTTTAGGGTTAATATCCATAGCCATTTTTATGGTTACTTTTATACCTGTTCCTTTTTCAGTGATCTAAATATAACTCATTGAAAAATTATCAGTTAGCTAGAGATCTTGCTCATTATCCGGAGTTTTCAGGTTCTGATATAGGAGGTGAGATAAATGTAAACGTGTGTGAAATTAATGCTTTAAATACAATATTTATCTGTAAAAACTGGCGGTGGCATCATAAGTATATGAAATAAAAAGGTAAAATTGTCAAAAATTTGTTAATTGTGTTGCCGGGGGCCGATAATGTTATTGACAGGGGTGGGGGCGTATGCTACATTTTCAGTATTCTTAGGGGTACTGAGCTTCTGTCCTGTATCAGGGCACATACAATAAAAAGATCGTTCTTGGTTGCCATCAAGATTTCTTTTTAGGAGTTTGGTACCCCTTTTTTCTTTCCTTCGATGCCTTTCCCTAGAATTTTCTAATGTGTATGAAATGGAATTTGTTAATGGTTAAAAATACAATCCGAAATATTATAAAACCTGCTGTCTCGCACCTTGTTTTTATGGTAGCAATCGGGGTAGGGGTGGTTGCTAATGCCGGTGGAGTTCAGCCTCTTCCTGATCTGCAAAAAGCCATATCTGAGGTGACATCGCTGTATGGTGAAAAGAGTGTTTGGGCTGATAAACAATTTCAGGTGCAGAAGTTTTATTACCAGATACAAAGTAAATCGCAGAAACTAAAAATATTGAATGAAGTTAAGGAGCATTTTGAAAAAGCTGTTGTCAAAGCGGAAGAAAATTTTAATTCGGACGAAGGGGAAGTCAGTCAATCAGCGATTACCAAATTGAAGCTTGGCCTTGCTGGCACTTTGAATGATATCGTTGAACTGGAGAGTCAAAAAAAGATAGCGCGTTTATCGCTGGCTTTAATTTCTAAGAATACCTACTCTGCCGACAGAGAAATGTCTGACCTTGAAATAACTCCGGTTGAATTTAGTTTTAAAAATTACGACGAATGGTTTAAGGTTTCGGGGTTGGTGCTTCGCAATGAAGAAACTTCAAGTGGTACCTTTGCCGATGAGGTGGCCCTCAATACAGCTTATCTGAAGTCAGAGGAAAACCAAGCTAAACTCGATATTGCAAAGAATAATCGTAAAATCACACGAGCTTTACTTGTTAGTGAAGTAGCAAATTACGATTTTGGAATTGGAGACCCCGCAGATTTATTTGAAGCGCTCATTATATACACACGAGTCTTGAGTGGTTATTATGACTCGGTTTATAATTTCAACCTCGCTGTTGCAGATTTGAATCGGATGAAAGCTTCATGGATAGGGATACCCTAAAATATTGGCTCGCTTTGAATAATGTGGTTGGAGTGGGGCGCACTTTGTTCCATCGACTTGTTCAGGCTTTTGGTTCTCCGCGCGAAGTATTTTCTGCATCCAAAAATGATTTATTACGGGTTCAAGGTCTTGGCGATAAGGTCGCTGGTGAAATCAAGCGGTTTGATATAGATTCATCCTCAGAGCGTGAATTGCGGTTTGCAGAAAAAGAGGGCGTGCGAATTTTAACGTTAGAAAGCCCTGAATATTCGTCTTTGCTAAAATCGATTTTTGACCCGCCTCCTGTGTTATATATTCAAGGCAAGCCTTTAGACACGATTAATTTGCCTTTAGCGGTTGTCGGGACACGCACTCCTTCGGAGTATGGCAAACTGGTTGCAGAGAGACTGTGTTTGAAATTGGCCACCGCAGGTTTCAGTATAATCAGCGGTCTTGCTAGAGGGGTAGACACTTTAGCCCATAAGGCGGCACTTTCTGTTGGGGCCGATACCGTGGCTGTTTTTGGATGTGGTTTGGGGCATACTTATCCACCGGAGAATATTAAGTTGCGCCAACAAATCATTGCACAAGGGGCGGTGATCTCTGAGTTTCCTATTCTCATGCGACCGGATCGTAATAATTTCCCGGCTCGAAACAGAATTTTAAGTGGTTTATCACTGGGGACAGTGGTTGTTGAAGCGGCTGAGAAGAGCGGGGCTTTGATTACAGCCGATTTTGCTTTGGAGCAGGGGAGGGAGGTTTTTGCGGTTCCAGGAAATATCACTTCTCCCAACAGCCGGGGTACCAATGAACTTATTAAGGCCGGAGCAAAACTGGTCGACCGACCTGAGTCCATTCTTGAAGAGCTTTTACCAGCCTATGGCGAAAGTTTATTGACGAAAACGGGAAAAGAGGAAGCCAAAATAAAACTAGATAATGATGAGGAAAAGCAGGTTTTCTCCTTGTTATCTCTAGAGGGTAGGCATATAGACAATTTGATTGAAAATACCGATTTGTCTCCTGCGCAAGTTTCAGCTACACTATTGCATCTTGAATTGCGAGGCTTGGTTCGGCAATTGAGTGGAAAAATGTATATTTCTAATTGCGGTAATGAATAGAATTTGAGAGGAAATATGGCTAAATCGTTATTAATTGTTGAGTCCCCAACTAAAGTCAACACTTTGAAAAAAATTGTTGGCAAGGATTTTATTATTAAAGCCTCTGTCGGTCATCTCAAAGACTTGCCCAAAAAGAAGTTGGGTGTGGACGTTGATAATAATTTTGCTCCCGAATACATCACTATCCGCGGAAAAGGAAAAATTCTACAAGAACTTAAAACCGCCGCCAAGAAGGTCGATAAGATTTTCCTGGCTCCCGATCCCGATCGTGAGGGAGAAGCCATTGCTTATCATATTGGCAATGAGGTGGCAAGGTTCACCAAGGGCAAAATCTACCGAGTTCTATTTAATGAAATAACGAAAAAAGCCGTTCTAGAAGCCATTAATAACCCAACGGAACTCAATACCAATCGTGTGAATGCGCAACAGGCTCGCAGGATTTTAGATCGATTGGTGGGGTATAAAATCAGCCCCATCTTATGGAAAAAAGTGCATCGAGGTTTGAGTGCAGGGCGTGTTCAATCTGTTGCTCTGAGGATTGTTTGTGAAAGAGAGAGGGAAATTCTCGACTTCAAACCGCGTGAATATTGGTCGATCACCTTAGAGCTTGAGGGCAGTCAAAAACCGCAATTCCAGGCCAAACTATTCAAAATAGATGGAAATAAAGCTGAGGTTGCAAACAAATCTGAGGCCGATGAGATTCTTGAAAATTTGCAAGGGGCCAATCCGCTTCTTGAAAGTATTGTTAAGAAAGAACGAAAACGAAACCCCAGCGCCCCTTTTATTACCAGTACTCTCCAGCAGGAAGCCTCTCGAAAACTGAATTTTTCACCCAAAAAGACCATGATGCTGGCCCAACGCCTGTATGAGGGGATTGCATTGGGGAAAAAGGGAACCGTAGGTCTGATTACTTATATGCGTACCGATTCGGTAAAACTGTCGGATCAGGCACTCGATGAAGTGCGGACTTTTATTCCCGAGAAATATGGCAAGGAGTATCTCCCGGCAAAACCGAATTTCTATAAGAGCAAAAAATCAGCGCAAGAGGCTCATGAGGCTATTCGCCCGACGGATGTACAATTAGAACCCAATGCGATTAAAGAACATCTGGAGAAAGATTCCTTCCGGCTTTATCAATTAATTTGGTCGCGTTTTGTTTCCTGCCAGATGGTTCCCGCTGTGTTGGACACCACTCAATTTGATATCACGACCGGGAAGTATTTATTCCGCAGTAATGGTTCGATATTGAAGTTTGCTGGTTTCATGAAGGTCTATGTTGAGAGCAATGATGACGAGCAGGCCGAAGGGGCTAAACCCAGTGCTAAAGGGGACGACCGTTTGTTGCCGCCATTGGAAAAGGGCGAAACCTTAAAACTGCAAGAAATATTGCCGGAACAGCATTTTACTCAACCGCCAGCCCGGTTTTCTGAGGCAATGCTGGTTAAAGAGCTAGAAGACAAAGGCGTTGGCAGGCCGAGTACCTATGCGGCTATCATCAGCGTGATTAAAGACCGCGACTATATTCAAAATATTGAACGACGGTTACAACCTGTTGAGCTTGGGTTCATGATCAACGACCTACTGGTTGAAAACTTTCCGGATATCATTTCGACTGAATTCACAGCAAAAATGGAAGAGCAGTTGGATGATATTGAAGGCGGGAGACTTGAGTGGACCGAGGCCTTGAACACATTTTATACGCCTTTCAAAGCCGACTTGGAAAAGGCCGAAGAAAAAATGAAGGATTTCAAAGCTCAGGTTGAAGAAACCGATGCCGTTTGTGAGAAATGCGAAAAGCCCATGATCATTAAATGGGGCCGATTTGGTAAGTTTATGGCATGCTCCGGGTACCCAGAATGTAAAAACACCAAAGACTTGGGCGATAAAGGCGACTCGGAAGATGGCGGGAAATCGGATGAGGTGGAAGGCAATTGTGATTTATGCGAGTCGGCACTGATCATGAAACGCGGACGTTTTGGAAAATTTATTGCCTGCTCCAATTATCCAGACTGTAAATTCACAAAACCGATTGGATTGGGGATCGCTTGTCCTGAAGAAGCTTGTGAAGGTGAGATTGCTCCACGACGTTCCAAAAAGGGAAGAACCTTTTATGGGTGTACGAAATACCCGGATTGCAAATTTACATCTTGGGATAAACCCGTCGCAGAAGCCTGTCCTGAGTGCAAAAATCCATTTATGGTTGAGAAGTGGAAGAAGAATGAAGACCCGTCTATACTCTGCCCCAACTGTGGTTTTACAAAAACCAATGCTGCCGCTTAGGTGAATGTGAATAATTTTTTAACCGTCATTGGTGCAGGGCTTGCCGGCTCAGAAGCGGCATGGCAAGCGGCAGAGCGTGGTGTAAAAGTCATATTGTATGAAATGCGTCCGGTTACTGCAACGCCTGCTCATAAGACGGAAAACTGCGCCGAGCTTGTATGCAGTAATTCTCTGGGCAATAACCTAGCTTACTCAGCCCCCTTTATCCTCAAAGAAGAACTCCGTAGTTTTAATTCCATCATCATAGATTCTGGTGATAATAACTCTGTTCCGGCTGGGTCTGCATTAGCGGTTGATCGCGATCTATTTGCACAAGAGGTTACCGCCAAACTCTCTAATCACCCCAATATCACCATCAAGCGGGAAGAGGTTGTCGAAATTCCGCCAGAGGGGCCCGTTATCATCGCAACCGGGCCTTTGACTTCACCCCGTTTATCGGATCAGATTTCTAAGTTAATCGGGCAAGAATATCTTTATTTTTACGATGCGCTTTCCCCGATTGTCAATGCGGCAACCATCGATTATGACAAAGCCTTTTTTGCTTCTCGTTATGATAAAGGTGATGCCGACTATTTGAATTGCCCGATGAATGTGAGTCAGTATTATGAATTTGTCCGAGAGCTAAAAGCCTCCGATAAAGTTTCTCTGTCTTCATTTGAAAAGCCTATTTATTTTGAAGGTTGTATGCCCATTGAGGTTTTGGCTGAGAGGGGAGACCGGACTTTGGCTTTTGGGCCGTTAAAACCTGTGGGTTTACCCGACCCTAAAACCGGGACGCTGGCTCATGCGGTGGTGCAATTACGGCGTGAAAATAAAGAAAGCTCGGCTTTTAATCTTGTAGGGTTTCAAACTAAACTCACCTATCCGGAGCAGAAAAGAATATTTTCTAAAATTCCGGGTTTGGAAAATGCAGAGTTTTTTCGATTTGGTGCGATTCATCGCAATACTTATATCAACTCACCCAGCCTTTTGAATAATGAGCTGGAATTATTGAGTCGCCCAGGAACTTATTTTGCCGGGCAAGTAACCGGGGTGGAAGGTTATGTTGAGTCTTCTGCTATGGGTTTGTTAGCGAGTCTTAGTGCAGTGGCTAAAATTATGGGTACCGTTTATAAACCACCGCCAGCCGATACGGCGTTGGGGGCATTGCTAAATTACATAACGTTATCGAGGAAACAGGGGTTCCAACCCATGAATATTAATTTTGGTTTGTTCTGGGTTCAGGAAATGAAAATTAAAGATAAAAAAATGAGAAATCAAAAAATTGCCACCAACGCAATGGAAAAACTAAAGGCGTGGAAGGATGGCATGGCTACTCTGGCTCAACCCTAACAACTGTCCATGTTTTTTATACAATACAGACCGCCATCACTTGTTTTAAGTCACAATCGCCTTTGAAGATTTTGTAGATTCCATCTTGTTTGAGTGTGGTCATGCCTTCGGTCAAACCTTGTTCGCGCAAATCTTCGACCAGGGCCTGTTTCATGACCATTCGTTTTATTTCATCCGTCCCTTCCAGACATTCATGCAAACCGGTTCGCCCTGCATAACCTGTATCTGTGCAGTTGTTGCATCCCACAGGTTTTTTCAACATTAAGTCGTCCGTATATTGAATATTGAGTTTTTCAAAGCCATTGCCATATTCCTTGACCAATGCATCAAACTCTTCCTGATTGGGGTGGTAGTCTTCTTTGCATTCCTTGCACAGGGTCCGCACCAGTCTTTGCGCGACAATGAGGAGTAACGCATCGGCGAAGTTGAGGGGGTTCATTCCCATGTCCAACAATCGAGTGATGGTTTCTGGGGCTGAATTGGTATGCAAGGTACTAAATACCAAGTGACCGGTTAGAGATGCCTCCAAACCAATGGAACAGGTTTCGGCATCACGCATTTCACCGACCATGATGACATCGGGATCGCCACGTAAAAATGACTTCATGGCGCGCGCGAAGTCGAGGCCAATTTTGTTGAGCATTTGAACCTGACGCAGACCTTTCTGGGTGATTTCTACCGGGTCTTCAGCCGTCCAGATTTTTCGTTCTGGTTTGTTGATATAACCTAAAACGGAATGCAGAGTGGTGGTCTTACCCGATCCGGTCGGGCCTACCACAAGGATCAAGCCGTAAGGCTTGCTAGCGCTTTCTTGAATTAAATTTAAATTTCGATCACTGAAATTCATTTTCTCAAGTGGAATGGGTTTGCTCGCGGCTAAAATACGAAGCACGGCATCTTCATTGCCTCCAACCGTAGGGCAGGTGGCAACTCGATACTCAATTTCCTTCTTGCCGTATTTCATTTTGATTTTCCCATCCTGAGGCATGCGTCTTTCGGCAATATCCAGCTTGGACATGATTTTGATTCTGGATATAAGGGCTTGTTTATAAATTGAGGGAATTTCTTCGTAAATGGTACAGGTTCCATCTTTGCGAAATCGAACCATGACACTATCTTTACCGATACCCGGCTCTATATGGATATCTGAAACACCTCGATCATAAGCATCGATCAAAATTTTATTCACCAGTCTGACAATGGTGCTATCTGTTTCGCTGATGGCATTGGAGCCGTCATCTTCATCCTGATCGACTTCGATTTCTCCCTGCTCGTCTTTGAGTGCGCTCAGCAAGCTAGATAGTTCCTCGGTCTGGGGTTCTGGCCCGGCAGAGAGGTCTTCACCTAGTGAGGAATTCAAAAAATCTATAATGTCAATTTTCAAGCCGATCTTGTATTCAATTTCTTTTTTCGGAAAAATTTGTCGTATATTTTGATTTCTATCAGGGTTTAAAGGATCATTGATGAGAAGGGTGATTTTATCGCCGTCTTGTTGAATAGGAATCCAAAAGTTTTTTGTGAGAAAATTACGGTTCAACCCGGTCAATATTTCTGCTGGCAATATCACCGTATCACTGTAACCAAAATAGGGGAACCCGTAAAAGGTCTCCAGTGATTGACCTACATCTTTGCGTTTCAATTTAAAATCGAGCATTAAAATTGATTCTACATCGATCTGGCTTTTTCTAGACTTGGAAGTGGCTTGAGTTAATTCTTCTTCGGTGATGATTCCATTTTGTAGTAAATAACCAAACTTGGTTGGTTTGGATGGAATATATTTTTCCTGGTTATTGAAAGCCAAAGCTAATGTTTCCGAGATAATGGAAGCACTTTTTTCATCTTGAGCGCTGAACTTGTCCGCATTGAGATTGTTAATCAGTTGAAGAACACCCATGAGTTTACCGGCATGAAGTAGAGGGTAAACCAAAACAGATTTAGTAAGATCTCCCGATATCTTGTCCCAAGAACTGTCAAACCTTAGGTCAGGGTGATATTTTTGGAGTTCTTGTTCGTTATAGACATCGATAATATTTACGCTCTTTTGTTGCATGCCGACCCAACCGGCGATGCTGACAGGTGAAATGGCGACACGGATCTCATTGATTTGCTCACCTGATTTAACTTTGGAGAAAATTTCATTTTTCGGAGTATCGACGGCATAAATAGTGATGGCTTGCGCCTCAAACAAATCTAAAATTGAGTCCTTCAATTCTATGAGAATCTCATCAATATGTTTTGCCGAATGGATAGCTTGTGAAATGCGATGCAGGTTTTCTTCAGGCGAAAGGATCTCGTTAAAAGGGAGGGGGGCATCGCCATACTCTTCTTCGAGTTGCGCAAAAACACTCCCGAGTATGGGGGATATTTCTCGAGCCTGTTTATAATCGATTTCGGAAAATGCCTCTGTATTATTCTGGCGGGTTACTTCTATCACGCCGATCAATTTTTTATTATGTGGAATAGGCAGTACCATAATGGCTTTTGTTTTGATGTCGAGTGAGACATCAAAGGTGGAGCCTTTGGTAAGTTGAGGGTGAAGTTTTGTAAGGTATTCTTCAGAGTACGCATCTGCTAAATTTATGGGTTTCCCTGTTCCGGCTACAAACCCTGCGAGACTACCGGTACCAATCTCTAGCCGAATCGGCGCTTCTTGATTTTTCAGAGTGTTGCGTGAAAATAATTGCCGCTTCACTCTGTCTAAGGCAAATAGGGTGATCGCATCACAATGCCAAACATCTTTCAAGGCATTGATCAACTCTGCAACCGTTGTGGCGACATCGGCGGTTGTTTGAGCTTGAGCCAAAATTGAATTGAGTTTGGCTCCATTTTCTAAGTTTTCGACTGATGCGTTTTGGTTGCTTTCCATTATTTTTTGACGAAATAGGTTTGAGTTAAGATCTTTTTTTTGCTAAACGATGCAAACCGCGAGAACTTGTTTTAAATCGCAATCACCTTTGAAAATTTTATAGATACCATCTTGTTTTAATGTCGTCATGCCATCTTTGATGGCTTGTGCTCTTAATTCTTCAACCATTGAATTGTGCATAATCATACGTTTGATTTCATCACTGGCATTGAGGCATTCGTGTAACCCGGTTCGTCCCGCATAACCCGTTTCACTACAGGAAGCGCAACCGACGGTTTTTTTCAAGAGTAAATCATCGCTGTATTGAATTCCTAGTTTGTGTGAATCTGTTTCACCAAATTGATGGACTAGCGTATCAAATTCTTCACGGCTTGGGTGATAGTCTTCTTTGCATTCTTTGCATAATGTTCTCACCAGTCTTTGCGCTACGATGAGGAGCAGAGCATCGGAGAAATTTAGTGGGTTCATCCCCATATCAATCAAGCGGGTAATGGTTTCAGGTGCTGAGTTCGTATGTAGGGTGCTGAAGACCAAGTGTCCGGTTAGAGATGCCTCCAGACCGATGGAGCAGGTCTCGGCATCGCGCATTTCACCGACCATGATAACATCTGGGTCACCGCGTAAAAATGATTTCATAGCACGAGCAAAATCTAGACCGATTTTATTTAACATTTGTACCTGCCTGAGCCCGTCTTGAGTGATTTCTACCGGATCTTCTGCGGTCCATATTTTACGGTCAGGGTGATTGATATGTCCTAGGCAGGAGTGCAGGGTGGTGGTTTTACCAGAACCTGTGGGGCCGACCACCAAAATCAAGCCATAGGGCTTGGCAACCTTATCTTTAATGAGTTCAAGGTTTGCCGCAGAGAAATTCATTTTCTCAAGTGGAATGGGTTTGCTGGCGGCGAAAATACGCAATACGGCATCTTCATTACCCCCAACCGTTGGGCAGGTTGCAACACGGTATTCAATTTCTTTGCGACCGTATTTCATTTTAATTTTTCCATCTTGAGGCAAGCGTCGTTCGGCTATATCTAATTTAGACATGATTTTTATACGGGATATGATGGCTTGCTTATAGAGATAAGGGATTTCTTGGTAAATACTGCAAGATCCATCTTTACGAAACCTTACTCGGACGGGTTTTTTAGCGGTGCCAGGTTCAATATGGATATCGGAAACACCTTGATCGTAAGCATCGGTTAAGACCTTATTTACCAAGCGAACAATGGTGCTGTCTGTTTCGCTGATGGCGTTGACCTCTTCTTCATCTTGCGAGCTGTCCACGACATCTGTGCTTTCACCCTGCAGGGCATCCAAGAGGCTGGACATTTCTTCCGTGCGTATTTCATCTGCAGTCCCGGATGAGGCCTCGTCTTCGGTCATCGCTGAAAGCAAAAATTCTCGAATATCAACTTTCAACCCAACTTTTAGTTCGAGTTGTTTCTTCGGAAAGATCATTTGGATATTCTGGATGCGATCTTTGTTTCTGGGGTCATCCGTTAAGATAATGGCACTGGTTTCATCGTTTTGGAGCGGCACCCAATTGTTCTTGGCCAGATAGGTTTTGTTGAGACCCGAAAAATTAGATTGCGGAAGAACAATGGCATCGTTGAAACCTTGATATGGAATGTTGTAATAAAGCTCCAGTGATTTGCCAAGATCTTTTCGCTTCAACTTCAAATCACCCAATAATATTGTTTCAAGATCTACGTGATTCTTGCGGGCCTTAGAAATGGCGTCATTCAATTCATCCTGAGACAGGGTGCCATTTTCAACCAACAAACCAAATTTTGTGCGTTTTTGAAGGTTTATTTTTTGCTGGTTGAAAAAAGCCAAAGCAAGTGTTTGGGCGATGCTTTTAACGTTTCGTTCATCGAAACCGGTAAACCGATCGGCATTCCTTTTGTTTACCAGTTGTAATACGCCCATGAGGTTATCACCCTGTAATAAAGGGTAAACGAGCATAGATTTTGTTTTGAGGCCTGATTTTTTATCCCACGAACTATCAAAATTAAGATCGGGGTGAAATGCATTGAGTTCATCAGCATTATATACATTGCTGATATTTACAGGTTTTTGAGTCAGGGCAACACAACCAGAAATACTTTTTACCGCAATAGGGACTCTTATCTCGTTAACTTGATTGCCGGATTTGATTTTTGAGTAAATCTCATTTTTGATTTCATCGACTGCATAAATGGTGATCAACTCAGCATCAAATAATTGCAGGATAGGTTGCTGGAGTTCGAGAAGAATTTCATCGATCGTTTCTGCCGAGTGGATGGCATGGGCGGTATCTTGTAATTTTAACTCAATGTTCTCAACTTCTAACTTTGCCAGTGCATGTCCCAAATTGGTGGACAACTCTCTTGCTTTGCGGACATAGTCTTGGTTGAAACGACCTCCTGATTGGTGATTCAAACATTCTAAAACCCCCATTAACCGCTTGTTGAAGGGCAGGGCTATCAATAAGGCTGACTTTGTTTGGAAGTTGATTTTCTGGTCCCAATTTTTATCAAGTTCTAAGGCGGGGTGATACTGTATCAATTCTTCTTTATTGTAGGCATCGCTTATATTAAGCGTCTTACCGGTTGCGGCCACAAAACCTGCCAGACTCTTGGAGGAAATATCTAGACGAATTTCATCCATCCCTTCGACTCTGAAATTACGTGTGTAAATCTGCCTCTTGTTCCTGTCAATGGCATAAATCGAGACCGCATCACAATCAAAAAGATTTTTGAGATCATCTGTCAGCGAAAAGAGGATGGTCTCCATACTTTGGCCTGACAATAATTTGTTGATAATAGGATGGGTTTTATCGTTATGTCTACGACCACGCGGGCCTTCATCGCCGGTGTTTGTATCTTCATTGCGTCGGCTAAAAGAAGACTGTGAATTTTCTCCACAGGTTAACGCATCATTAGGTAAACCCTCTTGATTCAGCTCCAACGCTGATTCCGAGGGCTTGTCTTTTTTTTTCAATTTGGAAAAAATGGACACGTTCCAGATAACCTTCAATGATTGTGAGTGTGTATAGTAAATATCCTACTATCCAGATCTTAAAACTTCAAGCCAATAACAAGAAGGAAGGGTCAAAAACTATTGAAAACATTATATTTATGGTAAGGATGGCGAAATTTGAGGCGGGTTTGGAGTCGTGTTTTGTTTATTTATATGAAATAACTAAATGAAAAAAAACTTGGCTCTTTAAACGTCGAGATTTTGAACAAACTCAGCTTTTTCCTTAATGAATTTAAATCGCGGCTCAGCATTTTTTCCCATTAACTGTGAGACGGAATGATTGGCTTTATCGGCTGAGCTTATTGTCACACGGATCATAGAGCGAGACTTTCTATTCATCGTGGTATCTTTTAAATCAGATGCAGGCATTTCACCCAAGCCTTTAAAACGTCCGATTTCATAGGCCGACCCATTTAGACTCTCGATTATCTTGTCTTTTTCTTCATCACTCAATGCGTAAAACAGTTTTTTACCGGCATCAATTCGATACAAGGGCGGCTGAGCTATAAAAAGATGTCCTTTTTCAATGATCTCAGGGAGATAGCGGTAGAAAAAGGTCAGTAATAAGGTGCAAATATGCGCTCCATCCACATCTGCATCGGTCATGATGATGATTTTTCCATAACGCAGTTTGTTGTAATCAAACTTATTACCAATGCCGGTTCCGCAGGCAGAAATCAGGTTTTGGATTTCAGTGTTGGCCAAAACCTTGGTAAGGGTTGCGGTTTCGACATTTAATATCTTACCGCGTATGGGCAGAATCGCCTGAGTCTTTCGGTCTCTGGCTTGTTTACTGGAACCACCGGCAGAATCACCTTCACAGATAAATAGTTCAGCTTGGTCTTTATCGGTTGTGGCACAGTCGGAAAGTTTTCCAGGTAAATTAAGTCGATGTGAAATATTGGTTTTTCGTTGCACTGCTTCCTTGGCAAGGCGTGAAGCAATGCGCGCTTGAGCCGAAAGAATGATGCGGTTTGCAAGGGTATTAGCCAAAGTCTGGTTTTCATTTAAATAATGTTCGAGTGTATCTTTGACCACCGATTCTACTTGCGAGGTGATTTCAGAGTTCAACCGGCCTTTGGTTTGCCCTTGAAACTCAACTTCCCCTTGCAAATAAACATTGATGATAGCAATCATTCCCTCTCTAACATCTTCACCTGTGATACTTGTTATACCTTTGGGGAGAAGTTTGCGCCGATCTATATAGGCTCGAACTGCCTTGGTGATGCCGTTGCGAAAACCAATTTCATGCGTGCCGCCATCTATGGTTCGTATTGAATTGGCAAATGAAAGAATTTGGGTGTCTGTGTTCGGGGTCCAGATGAATGCAGACTCTAGCCTCAATAATTTATCTTCTTTTTCTACATAAAAAGGTTGATCCATCAAAGTGGCTTTTTTGCCGACAATTTTTTTTATGTAGTCCTGAATACCATCTGGGTAATGAAAATCGTGTTGGATCTTATTTTCATGGACGATTATTTTAAGGCCTTTATTGAGAAATGCCTTAGACTCGGCCCGCTCCAATATGTGCTTGGGATTGAATTCTGTTTTGGGGAAAATCGTGCCATCCGGTTTAAAGTTGATCGTGGTTCCATAAAGTCGGGTGGGTTTGCCTTTTTGTAGCTTAGAGGTAGGCTTTCCTTTCGAATAGGTTTGCGTCCATTCAAAGCCTTCTCGTCGAGAGGTGGCCACTAAGTTTTCTGACAGGGCGCATACTACAGCCATTCCAACCCCATGCAGGCCACCGGATACCTTATAATTGCCCTGGCCAAATTTTCCGCCTGAGTGCAAGGTGGTGAACAAGACTTCCATCGCACTTTTTTGAGTATCGCGAAATAAGTCAATGGGGATACCGCGACCATTATCTTTGATCGTGACACTGTGGTCACTCTCCAACCTAACCTCAATGGAATCACAATGCCCATTGAGGGCTTCATCGACGCAGTTATCCAAAATCTCCCATAGCAAGTGATGTAAGCCAGTGGATGAAGTGGAGCCAATGTACATCCCCGGTCTTTTGCGAACGGGTTCGAGGCCTTCGAGGACTTGTATATCTTCAGATCTATAATTAGACATGGATTTTATTTAATCTTAAGAATTTTTTTGCGTTTCGAAACGATAACACCTTGACCTCCGCGATTGCATAGGCGGACGCTTTTTACGGTGATCTCTTTTTCATCTTTGGCCCCAAATACTAGAGTGACCTTATCTTTTAAACTCACTGATTTAAAACCAACCAAGTGACCCTCACCCGGTTTCATGAGAATGACCCCTTTGCCAGACCCTGTCAGTTGGGTAATCTGGTCGGTCGGGACAACCATCGCTTTGCCGTTACCCGTAGCCATAAAAACATGGCTGTGAGTTACGGGGCCGAAACCGATCATACTGTCATCAGCCTTTAAGCTCATGATCTTCCTGCCTGTACGGGTGGTCTCGGATAAATTGGATACTGGAAACCTGAAACCAAACCCATTTGCACTGACAACTAGAAGCTCGAACTTCTTTGATTTAGAGCTTTTAAGAAACTTCATCGAAGTTTGCCCCGTCGATTTTGACGAGCTAGCGGATTTTTCATTACCCGCTGGCAAGGCCATCAGCCCAATTACTTTTTCCCCATCACCAAACTTGAATAAGCTTTGAATCGGCTCTCCAAAACCGCTACGGGTAAAGGGTAAGCTATAGACCTTGGAGGTATAAACGGCTCCAAAGGATGTGAATATTGCCAATAGGTTACGGGTATTGGTTTGCAAGGAATCGAGCAGTTGATCATTTTCCTTGAATTTTAGACTGGAAACATCACCCATTGATTTTGATTTACGAAGCCAGCCATTTTGACTGAGGATAATATAAACATCTTCATGCTCAATAAAATCCTCTTCGTTGTACTCAATATTCTGGACCGTTTTGATCTTGGTGCGGCGTTTATCGCCATGTTTTTCTTTAATTTCTTCGAACTCCTGTTTCACTTCTGCCCAAATCTTTTGGGGAGATGCAAGGATAGCCTCAATTCTTTTCTTTTCGTTGAGCTTCTCTTCTTGCTCTTGCAGGATTTTGTCCATTTCCATTGCGACCAATCGGTAGAGCGGAATTTCCAGAATTGCGCTGGTCTGGTCATCATCTAGATCGAAATAGTTGCGTAATTTATCGTGCGCTTCTTTGCGAGACTTGGATGACCGTATCAATTCCAAAGCCTTATCTAAGTCGCTAAATAATGCGGCAAACCCAGCTAATTGATGCAAACGTTTTTCAAGAAGCGCGAGCTCAAAATTTAAACGGCGGGTAATGACTTGCTTGCGGAATTCCAGAAAATACTGGCATATATCCAATAAGGACAGGCGATCTGGCTCTCCATTCGGCTTGAGACAGGTAAAATTAATCTGAAAATTTGTTTCAAAATCGGTGTGTTTGAAAAGGTAGCTCATTAATTTTTTTTCATCTGCCGTACTTTTAATCTCAAGAACCACACGTATTCTTTCATCGCTCTCGTCTCTCACATCTGTGAGAGCGGGTAGCTTCTTGGCGATTATTATTTCGGCGATCTTTTCTATCATCCGAGCCTTATTAACACTGTACGGAATTTCCGTTATGATGATTTGTTTCTTGCCACGAGGAAGCGTTTCTAACTTCCACTGCCCACGAATTTTTATAGCTCCTGACCCAGTTTCATAAGATTTTTGTATATCAGCCTTACTATTCAGGATGATGCCAGAGGTGGGGAAGTCTGGGCCCTTTATATGCGTCATCAGGTCTCCCACCGTTTGTTCAGGAGTCTCGATCAAGGATATTAAAGCGTTCATCACTTCTAGTAAATTATGACTGGGAAAAGAACAAGCCATGCCGACTGCGATTCCTGATGCACCGTTGACCAGTAAATTAGGGATGCGTGATGGCAGTACGACGGGTTCTTTTAATGTGTTGTCATAATTGGGACGAAAATCGACTGTGTCTTTTTTGATATCTCTCAATAAAAAAGCGGTGATCGGGGTTAAACGCCCCTC
This sequence comes from Nitrospina sp., assembly GCA_018702695.1. Lineage (GTDB taxonomy): Bacteria > Nitrospinota > Nitrospinia > Nitrospinales > VA-1 > LS-NOB. Next base: position 63,776 of record JABIYR010000177.1, read on the forward strand.
TGTATACCGGTAGGCCGCTGGAGAATCGCCATCCAGAGAGCCAAAATTTCCCTTGCCGTCAACCAGGGGATAACGCATCGAAAAATCTTGCGCCATACGCACCATAGACTCATAGGTAGAAGCATCTCCATGGGGGTGATACTTACCGAGCACTTCTCCGATGATTTTGGCAGACTTGACATGTTTGCTGGCGGCATTCATTCCCATGCTTTCCATGGCATAGAGAATTCGGCGGTGAATGGGCTTTAAGCCATCGCGAACATCAGGAAGTGAACGCGATACGATGGTTGAAAGTGCGTAGGTTAAAAACCTGCTTTCTAGCTCATCTTGTAAATCTGAATTTATTTCCTGACCCATTGCTAATACCGAGTTTGCGTTGAAGATTGAGAAAAGATGGATTGTCCAGCTTGACGTTTGTAGGTAGCGATCTTATTTACCTGAATAGACAGTTTTAGTCAAAGGAACCGTCTTTTAGGTATCAACCTGCTTTAATAAGTTATGGTCTTTATTTTTAACTGATGTCCTTTGCTTATCGCGTGGATGCCCATATTCTGGAGGCATGAATTGTCTGTATACAATATGAATAATTATAAAGCAAGTGAAATCAAAGATTAACAAGAGTGGCTTGACTGGGCTCTAGATCGTAAATAAATGATTAATTTTTAAGGGTTTGAAACCTTTTTAGGGCTCGACCATCTTAATTCTAATTGAAGAGTATTTTGGGCCTTCATCTTTGATTGTTCCCTGCATAATTCTCATAACCGTACCGTTTAGGTATTTTTTTGTATTTTTAAGGAGTGTTTTATGTCTGACCCGAAGCTACAAGAGCTTATTATTGAAGCGCTGAAAACAGTTCAAGACCCTGACCTGCACAAAGATATTGTCAGCCTTGGGTTTGTAAAAAATATAAATATTGAAGGTGGAAACGTTAAATTTGATGTCGAGTTGACCACACCCGCTTGCCCGGTGAAAGAACAGCTGCGCAGTGAATGTGAAACAAAAGTCAAAGCTCTTGCCGGGGTTGAAAAGGTGGAAGTGAATATGACTGCTGTTGTGCGCTCAACCGAACATTCGCAACCGGTTTTGCCGGGAGTGAAAAATATCATTGCTGTAGCGAGTGGTAAAGGCGGGGTCGGGAAGTCTACCGTCAGCACCAATCTGGCTATTGCATTGTCTTTAACCGGGGCACGCGTCGGCTTGATGGATGCAGATATTTATGGCCCAAGCATTCCGCAGATGTTGGGTATCCCCATTACTTCACCCAAAGTAGGTTCGGAGAATAAATTTTTCCCCCATGAGAAATATGGGCTGAAAGTGGTCTCGGCGGCATTTTTGACGAAACAAGGTCAACCTCTCATGCTTCGTGGGCCTATGTTGGGAGGCATCATTCAACAATTTCTGCAAAATGTTGAATGGGGCGAGTTGGACTATTTAGTGATTGATTTGCCACCCGGTACAGGCGATGTGCAGTTGACTCTTACGCAGAAGGCTCCCATTTCTGGTGCGGTGGTTGTGACCACGCCTCAGCAGGTCAGTTTGATTGATGCCGATAAAGGGGTGAAAATGTTTCAGCAAGTGAAAGTACCGCTTCTCGGTATTGTTGAGAATATGAGTTATTTTCTCTGTGATGGTTGCGACAAAAAGCATCATATCTTTAGGCAGGGCGGGGGTAAAACCTTAGCCGATACTTTTAGCATCCCGCTATTAGGTGAAGTCCCCATTGTCACCGAAGTCGCAGAAGGTGGCGATTCTGGCGTTCCCATTGTCATGTCTAACCCCGAATCTCCTGCCAGTAAGGCATACAAAGATTTAGCCGGGAAAGTCGCGGCGCAACTCAGTATCAATCAGGCTAATAGCGGTGAAAAAGTCTCTGCCGACTTCGAATTAGCTTGGGATGCGGAGCCTAAATCAAACTAATAAAAGTATATTTGGGTTAATTAGCTTCTCCTGCCGATCCCTCCTGAAGGGAGGGGCAGGGTAGCTAAGGGCTTAACAGGTTTAACCAAAACAAGTGTTTAATTTGTTCGATAAAAAGGAAAGATTATGGCCGCACCAAAGAGCATCAAAAAGGTCAACGAAACCACGCTAGGAATCACTTGGACAGATGGGCATGACTCGGTGTATGCGGTGAAAAAATTACGCGAAAATTGTCCGTGTGCAAATTGCATCGATGAATGGAGTGGTAAGAAATTGATCGAACCCGGCTCTATAACCGATACCATTCGACCGCAGAATATTAAAGCTGTCGGGCTTTATGCCATTCAGTTCTACTGGAATGATGGTCACGATACCGGGCTTTATACACATGAGCTTTTGCGCCAACTCTGTGAATGTGTAGCGTGTAAAGGCAAAAATAATTAGGTATTGAATGTGAATAAGTACTGGGAGTCTCTCTGCTATGACGCTCCCCCCATTTGAGAAAATGGCAGAGATGCTTTCAGGTGAAAACGAATAGAGTGCTTGGGAATACAGACTCAAGTGCTCCAACCCGAACGGGAGTAGCGGTCAGGCTACTCCCGTTTTCTTTTTCTCATTGTTCAATTTTGCGTGACTTGCCTTCTTGGTCAATGGCTACATAGGTGAAAATAGCTTCGGTGACACAATAGCGGTCTTCAGACACTTCATCCAGCACGGGTTTGACCCAAATTTCCATCTTGATAGACATGGAAGAGTTCCCAACCTTCGTACATTTTCCGTAACAGCAAACTACATGCCCGACGTTGACGGGTTTATAAAAGGTCATGCCATCCACTTTAACGGTGACGACTCGGCCTTTGGCTATTTCTTTTGCTAGAATTCCACCACCGATATCCATCTGCGACATGATCCAGCCTCCAAAAATATCACCATTAGAGTTGGTGTCTGCGGGCATTGCTAGGGTGCGTAATAACAGGTTGCCATCGGGTTCTCGCTCTGCCATGAGTATCTCCTATCCATAAAGGATTTTTGGGGATCATAGCCATAATGATCGTTAAAGAAGAGGGGCCATAGAGTAGGCGTTGGTGGGTGTGGTTTATTATAGAGCTTGTCTGGAGCCAGTGGCTGAGAAATCACCCCAGCCCCTCTTTACTAAAGAGGGGCTTATTGGAGTACAAAGCGTGTGACTAAACAAATCTGTCTGTCGTCAACTGCGAACTACATGCCTACTTTTTGGCGAACTTCATCCATAACTTTAGCATCAATGGTGGTGATACCGTGTTCAACCGCAAAGTTTATGACGGTTTTCTTTGCCATGCCGCGTACAAAGAAAGGCACTTTTTTGATTCTGTCGAGAGCTTCTTCGGTCCAGACCAGATCGTCTTCGGGGTTGGTTGATTTCAACTCTTCTTTAGCTTGAGCGAGAGAAGAACCGACTGCCGACATGGGTGAACTGCTTACATCGGTGGTACCGCCCATTTCAACACCCAGTTTGCTGACGAACTCTGTCTCAAATTGGTTGGTGAGCATGGCAATGCTATGACCACATTTTTTGCATTTAAATTTCATTGCAAGATTGGCCTTTTCCTCAGGCATGATGCCTTCAGTTTGGATTTCCATCTTGACATCACAAGGTATACAAAGGAATTTCATTACGTCTCCTGATTATTTATTTATGAATTTTTCGATATTGTCTACGGTTTCCGTAATGGCTTTGCCGGTGACAGATTCTTTGAACTGGGTATAAAAAAGACTGCCCATTTTACTGGTCTGTGACACGCGTGTGTCGAAAGGAATCTTTCCGATATAAGGGATCGATTTTTTCTCGCTGAGTTTGAGAACATCTTCGCCGTCAAACAACTTGCCCTCTTCATTACAATGTGGGCAGACATAACTTGCCATATTTTCGATCAGCCCGATAATGGGCACACCCATTTTGTTGTTCTTGGTGATCGACTTGGTAACAATATGTTGTGATAATTGTGACGGAATGGTGATCTCAACCGCTCCGGCCAACTCTGGAATTAAGGATCGAATATTGTCAATTCGATCGCTTCCCGGTGGCATGTCAATGAGAAGATAATCCAACTCTCCCCAATTGGTGTCTGCCAACAGTTCACGAATGGCGGTCGATTCCATGGTGCTCACCCATACGGCTGTGGCATTGGCTTCTTCGGTCCACATCACGGGTGTGTCGGCGGTCTTGACCAGCATATCCATTGACATGATACGGATGCCCTGATAACCAATGCCGGGGTTCAGCCCATCTTCTTTCATCTCAAGTTTGACATCGTTGCCAACGCCTAAAAGATGGCCGATGCTAGGACCATTCAAATCGGCATCAAGAATTCCGACGCGTTTACCACGGTCAGCCAGACAGGAAGCAATATTTGCCGTGATCGAACTTTTGCCGACACCGCCTTTGCCGCTCATTAATGCAACTTTATGTGTGATTTTGTCGAGGCGAGATCGCAATTTTTCGCCTAACTTGCCCACTTGCCCGACAATGTCAGACCCACCATCGCCTTCTAGGTCCTCATATGATTTCATGAAAAACTCCTTATCAACTCCCCAACGAACAGGGTGATTGTTTAAATTCGAATCAATCATAATAGAGTAAAAAACCTTCATTTTAAAGACTTTCTTGCGGCTTTAGAAAGAAAACGTGGATGCCATAAAATATTTATTGCCGCAATTGTTGTTTTTAGGTTGACCGTTGAGGTTTGACTCATTTATCTTAGCAAGTTTAGCGTTTGTCCCGTTTACGGGTTCTATTTTGAGGAAGATTAAAGCATGGTTTTAACGCAAGAAGACAGGCAGTTGATCGAAGAAGAAGAGAATATTTTGCGCACCACTTTGGAGTCGTTGTGTAGACAGCTTCCGCAAGTGCAAGCCTCAAAAATCAGTGCCAATCAAGCGGCTCGTGAATTGACCGCTCAGGTGGTTAATGAGTGGAACCATGAAGAACGACAACCTCTTATCTCTGATGAGGCGGTGGCGCATCGTGTTTTAGATATCCGCAAAAATAGTGACAAAGCTCTTTATGCCCTGATTCAGGAACCCTATTTTGGAAGGGTTATTACCAGGGAAGAGGATGGCAGTGAAGTTTCTTTCTTAATCGGAAAAACCAGCAATATTGAAGCGGGAGTGGTGGATTGGAGAAATGGCCCCATTGCCGGCTTGTATTTCAATTATAAGCAAGATGAAGAGTTTTTTGAGGTCATCAACCAAAGAGAACGTAGCGGACAGATTAAATTAAGACGCGCTTACCGGATAGAAAATGGTCAATTGGTGCAGATTGATTGCCCTGAAGGGGTCTTCCGTAGAGCTGAGACGAAATGGGAAAAACTGGATGTCGAGGATGAGGTTGCGGCGCATCGCTCTAGAGCCAGTCGCTCTAAAGAGAAAAGCTTACCGAATATTCTCTCGTTAATCACCAAAGAGCAGTTTGAAATGATCACCAGCGACCCTGAGATACCAGTTATCATTCAGGGCTCAGCCGGTTCGGGTAAGACCACCGTTGCTTTGCATCGGCTGGCTTGGCTTCTGCATGAAGAAAACTCTCAGGCACTAGCAAAAAATACCCGTGTGATGGTTATGAATAAATCTTTGCAGATTTATGTCAGTGCGACTCTGCCATCCATGAGCATTCAAGATGTGCAAACCTCGACTTTTAATAGTTGGGCCCTGTCGGTGATAGGAAAAGTCGTTCGTGGACGACCTTTTTTCAAATTCCACAATGTTCCCTCCTTTGTAGAAGAAATTAAATTCTCTGACGAAATTCTGAAGGCATTGGAAGGTTGGGTCGAAAAGCAAAATAAGGTGTTGGTGGAAAATGTAGAGAAAGAGTTTAAAAAATGGCCGGGGTTATTAAAAACATGGAAAAAATACGAAGATAAAGCTTTGCTACCCCGCCTAAGAGACTTTACTCATGATGTTAAAGAATCGAGCATGCCCAAATACGACAAGGATCAGCGTATGCTTTTTCTTGAACGAACCCTGTTCGACCTAGAAGATTATGTTCAGGATATTTATAACTTGCTTTCTGATTCGGAGCATTTAAAAACTTATCTCTCGGCGGATGCTAAACTCGATTCTAATCTGGATTACTTGAAGAGATTGACAGAAAGAAACCGAGCTAAAAACAACCTCGATTATTTCGACATGTCATTAGTGTTACGCCTCATCCAGCTCAAAAATGATGGCATTCCCGATGGATCAGGGGGAGTGGTTGCACTCGATCATCTGGTGATTGATGAGGCGCAAGATTTTGGTCCGGTTGAATTTGCCATCATGATGGCGTCGGTCAGTGATAAACGTCAGATAACCATAGTGGGGGATGTGGCACAGAAGATTCTATCGGCAAGAAAATTCATTGGCTGGAACAAGGTTGTGAGTCAATTAGGTTTGGAGGAAGACTCGATTATCCGGCTTGAAGTTTCATTCCGTTGTACGGTTCCGATTATGACTTTGGCGCATAAAGTGGCGGGAGAACCGAAAAAAGTTGAGGGTAGGGCTGGTTCAGAACCAGAATGGTACAAGGCGGAAGATCGGGACAGTATGCTGGAGCATTTGGTGACTTGGAGCAACCGTTTGATTAAGGCCAACCCCTACGCACTCATCGCCCTGATTTGTCGTTACCCAAAGCAGGCTATGGAGTTGAAAGAAGAGTTGGAGCAATATTTGTCTGGTGAAGTGCGTTTGGGCCACCGCGACCAGTTTTCCTTTGAACCCGGTATTATGGTGACAAATATCCATCAGGTTAAAGGGCTGGAGTTCGATTCCGTCGCATTGATCGAACCCGATGAAGACAATTACCCGATTAAAAAAGAAGAAAGCCGCAATATGATTTATGTGGGCATCACGCGAGCGCAAGACGAACTATTGTTGACCAGTGTGAAGGCCTTTTCTCGCGTTTTTTTCTATTAACTAATTGCTTAAAAAGGTTTTAAATTAAACTCTTAATAAATGTTGCGAAACATGGTAGGAGGCCTATATTAGTCTCGTAGGGATTTGAGGCTAGTCTTAGCAAAGGAGGTCGGTATAGATACTACTGATAGTCCACCTAAAATGTTTAGTAGAACCAAATTGAGAGTTCGCATATAAATGTGAACGGACCCGCATAGATCGCAAGACGGGCCAAAAAATGAAAAAACGCGTTGAGCAGGTGCAACGCGTTTTTTGTTTGTCATAAGAATGAAAAAAAAATATCTCCTATTAGTAGAGTTTGAAGGAACGGCTTACCACGGTTGGCAGATGCAGACTAATGCCCTGTCCATTCAGGAAGTGGTAGAAAAAGCCTTGAGTCGCATCACCAACACTAAAACTACTATTTTAAGTTCTGGCAGAACCGATGCCGGAGTTCACGCCGAAGGAATGCCAGCTCATTTTGTGACCGAATCTAAAATGACTGCGGGTCAAATTCAGTTGGCCTTAAACAGCCTGCTTCCGCACGACATCACCATTCGAGAAGTTCGAGAGGTCTCCATAGAATTTCATGCCCGAGGTTCAGCGAAGAATAAACTTTACCGTTACACTATTTTAAATAGAGATTACCCCTCGGCACTCAATTTTCGTCGATCGTGGTTCATTCCGCATGAGTTGGATTTCACCGCTATGCAAGAAGCCGCTAGTTATTTAGTCGGAGAGCACGATTTCACCTCATTTCGTGCAGGCAACTGCAATGCAAAATCACCTGTTCGCACAATGCTACGCGCCGAACTTTACCGAGATGGTGACTACTTGCAATGCGAGTTTGAAGGCAAAGGTTTCTTAAAACATATGGTGCGTAATTTTATCGGAACCCTTGTGTATGTCGGTAAAGGAAAATATCCCGCTAGTGAGATAAAAACCATCCTGTCCGCCTGTGATCGTAAAGTCGCTGGCCCTACCGCCCCTCCCGAAGGTCTGTGCCTGATAAGAGTAGAATATTAGGCAAGTTTGATGATGACAAGGACAAAGATGAGAACGAGTCCAAAAAGAAAGAAAAGCTAATTAAATAGATCGGTTTAACCAGCTAAATTCAATGTCATTTATATAAGTGGGGGCTTCTCCTTTTGGGGGGCATTTTTTTAGGGTTTTAATCTCTTGCCTTGCGGGTTGAAAATATCGAAATGACTTCCGCCACGTTTGGCGAGTGCATATTTTATTGCAGTTTGCATAACTCCCAGCCCATAGGTGACACTGCGGCTGAAACTGATAGAGGAGGCATCGTCGAAATACAGGGCAGGGCAGGACACCTCCCCAACGTCAAACCCGAAGTATAGGGTCTGGCAAAGCATTTGGTTGTCGAATACAAAATCATCGGAGTTTTCCAGCAGCGGAATGGTTTCCAATACTTTTCGGCTGAAGGCTCGGTAGCCAGTGTGATACTCGGATAATTTTTGCTGGATGATGAAGTTCTCGGTCAGGGTTAAAAACCGATTGAAGATGTATTTATAAGTTGGCATTCCCCCCATCATGGCTTTGTTACCTAGAATTCTCGAACCGATCACCGCATCAAATATACCTTCTGCGATCATAGAAGCCATCGGTGTGATGAGTTTGGGCGTGTACTGATAGTCTGGATGCAACATGATAACTATGTCTGCGCCACATTCGAGAGCGGCTTGATAGCAGGTTTTCTGGTTGCCACCGTAACCTTTGTTTTGGGTGTGAACAAAGGTTTTGATGTCTAACTCATTCGATACTTTGGCAGTTTGATCTTGGCTGGCATCATCGGTGAGTATGATATCGTCAACAATATCTTTGGGAATTTCGTCATAGGTTTTTTTAAGGGTTTTTTCGGCGTTATAGGCCGGCATGACGACACAGATTTTTTTGCCATTAATCATTTTTGGGGTAGGCTTTAGAGTTTGCTAGAGTTTTTATTTGGAGATCTATGATAATGTAAAAATAAATATTTACAACGTAATTTATGCCCGTATACTTTCCATTTGGTGGTGGATCTTTAATAAATATAAATATATCTCGGCAACCAGAATATTAGGGGAGTTTGATTATTTCTATGAAAACAGAATTGAATATTGCAGTATTTCCTGGTGATGGAATTGGCCCTGAAGTGATTAAAGAGGCTTTAAAAATTCTCAAGATCATTGAGTCTAAACTGGGTTTAAAAGTTAGCCTTAATGAAGCACCGGTTGGTGGCGCAGGGTATGAAGCAACAGGCCACCCTTTGCCCGATGCCTCTTTAGATATAGCACGCAATGCCGATGCGGTGTTGCTGGGGGCTGTTGGAGGGCCGAAATGGGAGAATATTGATTTTTCTTTGCGGCCTGAGCGGGCTTTGTTGGGCCTCCGGTCGAGTTTAGGGTTGTATGCAAACCTGCGTCCGGCACAAATTTTCCCTGCTTTAGTTGATGCTTCAACGTTGAAGCGGGAAGTGGTCGAAGGACTAGACCTTCTGGTTGTGCGAGAACTGACAGGCGGAATCTATTTTGGTCAACCACGTGGTGTGGATACCTTGGAAGATGGAACGCGACGTGGATATAACACCTTGGTCTATACCGAGCCTGAAATTAAACGGATCGCTCGCATTGCCTTCGATGTAGCGCGAAAACGTAATAAGAAGGTTTGTTCTGTAGATAAGGCCAATGTTTTGGAAGCCACCGGGTTCTGGCGTGAAGTGGTGACAGATCTGCACTCTGAATACTCAGATGTCGAGCTCTCGCATATGTATGTAGACAATTGTGCCATGCAGTTAGTGAGAAACCCGAAGCAATTTGATGTGATTCTTACAACTAATATGTTTGGGGATATTTTGAGTGATGAAGCATCTATGCTCACGGGCTCAATTGGCATGTTACCTTCTGCAAGTCTAGGTGAAAAACACGCCATGTATGAACCCATTCATGGTTCAGCACCCGATATTGCGGGGCAGGAACTGGCAAACCCTCTGGCAACGATTTTGTCAGTCGGAATGATGTTCAAATATTCGTTAAATCGGGAAGAGCCGAATAGCTGGATCGAGTCGGCGGTTGAATCTGTATTGGCAAAAGGGGTTCGCACTCGTGACATTATGTCTGCTGGCATGAAAGAGGTGGGCACTCAAGCAATGGGTGACTTGATTGCAGAAGAGCTGGAGAGTAAAAATGTTGGTTAAGAAAGAGCAGTACAATATTGCCATCGCAGGAGCCACCGGAGCCGTGGGCCGAAAAATGTTGGAAATTCTCGCTGAGCGAGGATTTCCAGTGGGAAACTTGAAAGTCTTGGCTTCAGCAAAATCTGTGGGGCAATCTCTTGAGTTCAACAATGCTTCTATCGATGTTGAGGAGTTGACGGAGGAATCATTTGAAGGGGTGGACATTGCCCTTTTTTCTGCGGGTGCTGGAGTGAGCCGTCAGTTTGCTCCGGCCGCTGTTAAATCGGGATGCATTGTGATTGATAACAGCAGTGCCTTTCGAATGCATGAAGGCATTCCACTCGTGGTGCCCGAGGTGAATTCTTCTTCGATCTGCGATGATCCTGGCATCATTGCCAACCCCAACTGCTCAACCATACAAATGGTCGTGGCGTTAAAACCGATTCATGACAAATATCAGATAAAGCGGATTGTGGTTTCGACTTATCAATCGGTTTCCGGTTCTGGGCAGAAAGCTATTACTGAACTGGAGGTTCAGTCCAAAAACTTGTTGGAAGGGCAAGAGGCTAAGGCTGAGGTTTATCCTCATCAAATAGCTTTTAACTGCTTGCCACATATAGATGTTTTTATGGATAATGGCTACACCAAGGAAGAGATGAAGATGGTGGATGAGACGCGTAAAATTTTAGGCGATGCATCGATTCGTGTTTCGCCTACGGCTGTGCGTGTGCCAGTGTTCTACTCGCATTCTGAATCCTTGAATGTGGAAACCGAAAACCCGATCAAGGCTCAGGACGTTAAAGAACTTTTGTCTGGGATGAATGGAATTCAGGTGGTGGACGACCCCGAGTCGAATGAATACCCCTTGGCGGTGGATTGTACGGATCGAGATGAGGTGTTTGTAGGGCGAATTCGTCAGGATATTTCATGTGAAAATGCCATTAATTTTTGGGTGGTCTCTGATAATTTACGCAAGGGTGCGGCATTGAACGCGGTGCAAATTGCTGAATATTTGATACAAAGAGCGAACGCGTGAACGCCCTCCATTTCGCTTACCTGCTTGACATTGATTTCTCTTAAGTATATAAAAACATAGTGCCTTATGGTATTTGGGTGCTGGCCCTTTGCCAAAAAACAATCCACATTGAAACAGGACTCCTGTTATGGCTGAAGATTTTCAATCTGACAACCCACAAGGTTTTATACCCTCAGGGAAAGCCGGAGAAGGCTTTGACCTTAAAGAATTTAAAGAACTTCTACAACTTGCCGCGCATGAGCGCAAGAATCTGCAATTGTTGGTGGAGTATTTTGAAAAAAAATCGGGTGAGTTAGACGATAAAAAGCGGTTTTTTGACCGAGTGAGCAATCAAGTGCCGGACGCATTGCGTAAACTCGATACGATAGAAGTTCGTTTTGAAGAAATTAAGACTTTTGATGTTAGGATTCGAGATTTTCAACGCATTTCAAAAGAATTGAACTCGAACTACAATACCTTGAAAAGAGAGTTGGATGAACTGCATTTGCTCAATGAGCATATCGACAGTAAAACCAAAAGTCTGGGCCAGCAAAAGATGGTTGTCCAAAAAGCCAATGAGGATGCGGGTCGTCTAAATGTCCTAGTCTGGGACATGGATTCTAAAATCAAAAAACTTCGCGAAGAGAGTAAGTTGCTTAAATCTTCGGATCGCAATATCAGTCGCCTTGAACATATTCTCGACAGTGTATCGAGTCAGGTTCAGGATGTTGTCAGCATGAAAGATCTATTGCGGACGGCGGCTGTTAAAATTGGTGTGATGAAGGACACTCTGGGCGAGTTGGACAGTCGTTATGACCGGATCAAACAAGATAAGGAAACTATCGAAAGTCATACCCGTGATACGGAAGAGTTGAAACGCATTCTCGCCAATGTTCAGGGCGATTATGAGAAGCTTCTCGGGCAAAGTCATATGATCAGTGAGACTCAGGATACTCTCCACAGCCTGATTCAACAAATCAGCGAGTTGAAAATCGAGTCCAAAAATATTTCCGTAAAAAATGAAATGATACGCAGTATCACCGGTCGTTTGCGAGACCTTGATTCTGTGTCGGTGGATGTCGAGACTCGTATTGCAAAAATTCAAGATGAAAAGATCATCGTTGATAAGACTGAGACCAAAATCAATAAACTGAATTCATTTCTCATCGATAATCTCAGCAACAAAATGAAAATTTTGAAAGATGAGATTAAAAGCATTGATGATGCCAATGAAAAAATGAGCCGCTTTAATGTGATGGCTGAAGAGGCTGAACACAAGGTCGAGCGGTTGGATGATGAAATCAAGAAGGTTGATACGATCTCGGGAATACTCAAACAAGTTGAGGTGATGAACGAATCGACCCAACAGCAGATGGATGAAATCATCCGCAAGCAACAGTTGGTAGATCAGGTTGATAAAAAAATCAACGATCTGAGTTCTATGGTGATCAGTCTTGATGTGAAGATGGAAACTCAGATGCAGAGAAAAGCCCTGATTGAAAAAATGGAAAAGAAGGTGGATGGGCTAGATTTTTTTATTGAAGAGGCGAATATAAAAATCGCAAAAGTAACCAAGAAAATTGATTTCCTTGAGAAAGTGGATGAGAAGCTTGAGGATTTGAAGTCGATGGCAAATACGGTTGAAGAAAAAATTCTCGATCTGTCAAAAGAAAAAGCCGCTATCGATGATCAAGAAAAAAGAATGAATAATATTTCATCCAAATCGAGCATTCAAGAAATTGAGTTGCGCAATCGTTTTAAAGAAGTTCAGGAAGCCAAGGATGAAATTTCTCGCATTGATCAAATCCGCGACGAGTTAGGCCTGATCACGACCAATTTTGAAAGCAAGATGGAAGATCTGAACAAAGATTCAGAGCAAGTGAGACGAACAGAAACAAAATTGCACGAACTCGATAACTTGATGAAAGATTTGTCCAATCGGCAAGAAGCCATCTATGAAAAGCAGGATTTCATGGTGGAGGTTGAGAAGAAAATGGATCAACTCAACAATATGCTGGAACGGACTTCTAAACGAATCAGTCAGGTTGCTGAAAGTGAAGAAAAAGTGAAGCGTACGCAGCAGGCTCTGGGTGAATTAGAGGTGGTTATCAATCGTACCATTTCAGAAAAAGCCAAGATCGATAAAGAAAGAGAAAATATTGATAAAATCAATCTGAATATAGAAAAGCTCACCACGATTACGGAAGATGCGGATTCCAAAGTTGATCTTCTGAATAGCAAAATTAATATGCTTGCTGATGTGGAAAAGCGTTTGAATTCACTGAATTTGTTGGCTGAAGATGTGAACGTCAAGGTTCAAAACCTTAAAGAAGAAGAAGCTGTTATCAATAAGGCGGGCGATCAGATTGCAGAGTTGAAATTTTTGCTGAGTGAAGTGGAGAGAAAAAAAGGGGATTCGATCTAGTTTATTTAGGCATTCTTTTTACAGAAGGCCCCGGCGCTTTTATTTTTTTCAGGATGGCAGTGGTGACTCATTTTTTTATCAGCTTTTAGGTATCCTTCATTTTTCCTTCGAAACTAAGTTTAAACCTTTGATTTGAATCCCTTATTATTTATGGAGTCGGTTTTTATGGCAGAAAAATTATTGGGTGTGATAGGTGGCAGTGGTTTGTATCAAATGGAAGGTCTGGATGTTAAAGAAACAATCGCTGTAGACACTCCCTTTGGCTCCCCTTCCGATAAAATAATTATTGGTGAGCTGAATGGGGTCAAGCTGGCTTTTCTTCCCCGTCATGGCGTGGGGCATGTGATTCCTCCTTCTGAAATAAATTATCGAGCCAATATTTTTGCAATGAAAAAAATTGGTGTAGAACGCATTATTTCCGTGAGTGCTGTCGGTGGCATGAAGGAAAATATGCCGCCCGGCCATTTTGTCGTGCCACATCAATTCATTGACAAGACCTATCAGCGCATCAGCACTTTTTTTAGCAAAGGAATGGTGGGGCATGTCAGTCTGGCTGACCCCATCTGCGTTTCAACTGCGAATACGCTCTTTCAAGCGGCTCAAAAAGCAGGGGCACAGGTTCATGCGGGAGGAACTTATATTTGCATTGAAGGGCCTCAGTTTTCTACCCGGGCAGAATCAAATTTGTATCGGCAATGGGGTGTGGATGTCATTGGGATGACCAATGCGACCGAAGCCAAACTAGCGCGTGAGGCAGGCTTGTGTTATTCGACCTTGGCGCTGGTGACAGATTTCGACTGTTGGCATATCGAAGAAGAGCCCGTCACGCTGGAGGCGGTGTTGGAAATCATGCATAAAAATGTAACACAGGCACAATTGGTTCTTAAGGAACTCGTCCCGCTATTGAGTGAGATTAAACCCTGTGCTTGCAAAGGGGCCTCCGAATTTTCTGTGGTGACGGACCCAAAAAAAATACCGCCCGACCTTAAAGAAAATCTTTCAATCTTATTTGGTTAATATCTTATGAAAAGAAGTAATTCGAGTCGACTGTTTTCTATTGCTAAAAAAGTGATGCCGGGTGGAGTCAATAGTCCAGTGAGGGCTTTTAATGCTGTCGGCGGAGACCCCATTTTTATTCAAAAAGCCAAGGGTGCGTGCATCACCGATGTGGATGGAAACGACTTTATTGATTATGTTGGGTCTTGGGGGCCTCTCATTGCAGGACATGCTCACCCCAATATTGTTTCAGCCATAACGCGACAAGCTCAGTTGGGAACCAGTTATGGGGCTACGACTGAGTTGGAAATCGAGTTGGCAGAAAAAGTGGTTCAAGCTGTGCCTTCTCTGGATGTGGTGCGCATGGTGAATTCAGGAACAGAAGCGGTCATGAGTGCATTGCGATTAGCCCGAGGAATTACAGGACGCGACAAGATTGTTAAATTTGAAGGTTGTTATCATGGTCATGGCGACAGCCTTTTAGTCAAGGCTGGTTCGGGTCTATTATCTCTAGGCACTCCTGATTGCCCAGGTATTGTTTCCAGTCTGGCCGAAAAAACATTGAACCTGCCTTACAATAATATTGAAAAGGTGCGTGAGCTTTTTGATGCTCAAGGTAAAGATATCGCGGCGCTGATTGTCGAGCCGATTGCAGGTAATATGGGCGTTATTCTGCCGCAACCCGGCTTTCTTAAGGCTTTGCGTGAAGTGACACAAAAGGCGGGCGCATTGCTAATTTTTGATGAAGTTATTACCGGTTTCCGGGTCTCATTGGGAGGCGCGCAAAAAATATATGGTGTGACCCCTGATATCACTTGTATGGGGAAAATAATCGGTGGGGGTCTACCCGTAGGGGCTTATGGCGGCTCGCGTGCCGTGATGGACCATATTTCTCCTGTTGGCTCAGTTTATCAGGCTGGTACTCTATCTGGAAATCCGCTGGCAATGGCCGCCGGAAATGAGATGATTGACTTGCTCTCACAAACCGGTGTTTATGAATCACTGGAGCAGAAGTCAGAAAAATTATGTGAAGGTTTGAAAAATAATGTTGCTAGCCTTGGCATCTCGGCACAATTTACTAGG
Source organism: Nitrospina sp. (assembly GCA_018702695.1). Classification (GTDB taxonomy): domain Bacteria; phylum Nitrospinota; class Nitrospinia; order Nitrospinales; family VA-1; genus LS-NOB. The sequence goes on from JABIYR010000177.1 coordinate 79,292, forward strand.
GTGGGGTCTATGTTCTCCATGTTTTTTACCGATCAGAAAATTGCTGACTATGATTCGGTTAAAACCTGTGATACAAATTTCTTTAGTAAGTATTTTAATGGATTATTAGAAGAAGGAGTGTATATCGCTCCCTCCCAATTTGAAGCAGGTTTTATGTCGACCGTGCACACGGATGAAGAAATCAGCTTAACGATAGAAGCCAGTCGCAAGGCCTTAGCTGCGGCCCTTGGATAACTTATAGAGTGAAATTATGAGCGAAATTATTGAAGTTGTAAGCAGACAGATTTTGGATTCAAGAGGCAACCCCACGCTTGAAGTGGATGTGACTCTTGAGAGTGGTGCAATGGGCAGAGCGTCAGTACCATCGGGAGCATCCACGGGTTCTAGAGAAGCTGTGGAATTGCGCGATAAAGACTCCAAGGTATATATGGGTAAAGGGGTTTTCAAAGCTGTGAAAAATGTGAATACCAAGCTGGCTCCAGAAATTATTGGTATAGAAGTCACCGAACAAGTTTTGATCGATCAGCTCATGATTAAAATGGATGGCACGGCGAACAAAAGTAAGCTGGGTGCGAATTCCATATTGGGAGTTTCTCTGGCTGTCGCTCAAGCGGCGGCCAATGATTTAGACCTGCCCCTATTTCATTATATTGGCGGGGCCAATGCCAAAGAGCTTCCTGTGCCCATGATGAATGTGTTGAACTGAGGCGCTCATGCAGACAATAATGTGGACATTCAGGAGTTTATGATTGTCCCAGTGGGTGCCAAATCTTTTTCATCGGCATTGCGAATGGGTGTTGAGGTTTTTCATCATTTGAAAGCCGTACTTAAAAAGGGTGGTTTTAACACGTCAGTGGGTGATGAAGGTGGTTTTGCACCTGACTTGGAGTCGAATGAGCAGGCAATTGAAATTTTAATTAAAGCTGTTAAAAGTGCGGGTTATAAGATTGGCAAAGATATCTTGATTGCTTTAGATGTTGCCGCCAGCGAGATATTCTCTAATAAAAAATATACTCTGGCCGCAGAAGGCAATTGCAAATTAACATCCAGCGAGATGGTCGATTATCTGGCTAACTTGGCCGGCAAATACCCTATCATCAGTATTGAAGATGGTTTGGCTGAAAATGACTGGCAAGGCTGGAAAAAACTGACCGATGCCATTGGTGATTCGGTTCAGATTGTCGGAGATGACCTGTTTGTGACGAATACCAATATTCTCTCCAAGGGAATTAACGAGGGTGTTGCCAACTCAATCCTGATCAAAGTCAATCAAATAGGAACTCTTACCGAAACGCTGGATGCCGTAGAAATGGCGAAAAGGGCTGGGTATACGGCGGTGATTTCACATCGTTCAGGAGAGACCGAAGACACGAGCATTGCTGATATTTCAGTTGCTGTTAATGCCGGGCAGATCAAGACAGGGTCTCTATGCCGGACGGACCGCACTGCAAAATATAACCAACTTCTGCGCATTGAAGAAGTTTTAGGTAGCACTGCTGTTTACCGGGGAAAAGATGTTTTTTATAATTTGTTCTGATTAACACATTGCTAATATAAATAATTTATAAGTTTATGAGTAGTAGCTCTAAATATCAGAAGATACTGTTTACAAGCATGGCCTTTTTTATATTGCTGGTCTTGATGGCGGTGTTTCATGAGAATGGTATTCTAAATGCTTTTCATTTGGAGCAAGGACAAGATGAAATGAGAAGTCAAAATTCTAATTTGCGAATCGAGAATGAAAATATTCGCGCAGAAGTTGCGGCCTTGAAGTCTGACCCTTATGCCATTGAAAAGATCGCAAGAGAAAAACTAAACCTGATAAAGCCCGGAGATCAGGTTTATCACATCATACAAACAAAAAATCCACTCCCTCCTCCACAGTAAAAATAGTAACCAATCTAACCTTGCAACAAACGCTTTAATACAGGTCTACAGATAAACCTTTTTAACAAAAGGGTTATCGGTGAGTGGCATTTTGTGCTTTCAAAAAATCTTGTCAATGATTAAATTTTCAAAGGTTTATCGGTACAAAAAACCTGCTAAATTCTTGAATAAGTTATTGATATTTTAAATTTTAATGATAAAGTAAAGGCATCAATTTAGAGACGTTATGTTTTAGGTCGAAGCAGTTACTTGCGTTGCCTTAATAAAAACTCGTATTCATACGCAGTCTTTTTTTACGGTAAAACTTGTTAAAACTGCATTTTATTTTTTTGGCCCATCAAAATTATAAAATATCATTAGCATGATTTTTTAAGGAGGGAGCATGACCAAACAAGATATCATTAATCAGGTTTCATCTCGGGCCAGTTTATCCCGGTCTAAAGCTGAAGAGGCTGTGGAAACGGTGATTGAATTGATTAAAGAATCACTAGGCCATGGGGAACCGGTTATCTTGCGTCGGTTTGGAACGTTTCAAGTTAGAGCTAAAACCAAGCGCGTTGGTAGAAACCCAAAAACTGGTGAAGAGGCTGAAATTTCTGCTCGTAAAGTAGTTCGATTTAAATCGGGCAAGTTTTTCAAAGAAGCGGTAGACGAAGGTAAGTCTTGATATAATCTTGGCCAAGGGCCTTACCTTTATAGAATTAACATCGCATCGCCGTAACTGAAAAAATGGTAATTATTTTTAATAGCCTCTGCATAGGCTTTTTTTGCCAGTTTTTCTCCCATGAAGGCACAGACCAATAAGAAAAGTGTCGATTTGGGGAGATGAAAATTGGTGAGTAAATGATCTACCTTCCTGAACTCCCAACCTGGATAGATAAAACAATTAGTCCAACCGGATAATGTTTTTCGGATTGGTTCATCAAACGCCTGGGTCTCTAAGACCCGGGTGGATGTTGTTCCAACGGCTAATACCGCTTGCCCTTCCTTTTTAGCCTGAGTTATTTTATTCCAACTACCGGGCGCAATTTTAAAATACTCGGCTTGCATTTTGTGCAAAATTATATTTTCATCGCGTATGGGAACAAAGGTTCCCGGCCCCACATGCAAAGTCAGACGGGCTGTATCGACATATTGGTCGCGTAATGCTGATAATTGAGCTTGCGTGAAATGTAAACCCGCTGTGGGTGCGGCTATGGCTCCTGGACTAGAAGCGAAAACGGTTTGATAACGTTTTCTGTCCAGCTTTAAGGTGTCGGGATCTATATCCATAGGCCTGTGAATATAGGGCGGTAGGGGCATTCTTCCATTCTTATTCAGGTATTCAGATAGTTTTTCTGTCGATGAAAACCTTAAATGGGCACGGTTATCCACGCGTTGTATGAACCGGGCGCTCAAATCACTATTTTCAAATTTTAAAACCGTCTCCGGTTTAAGTCGTCCCAGGCCTTTAATCATGGCTTCCCAGACATCTATTTCCAACTGCCGAACCAGCAAGATTTCGATTTTACGAGAGCTGGATTCTAAATAAGCTTGAATTTTTGCAGGTATGACGCGGGTATCATTAAAAACCATCAATGGGTGGTGGCTGAGATAATTTTTTAAATTGCCAAAACTATCATGCTGAATACTTTGAGTTTTGCGGTCTACCACCAGTAAACGTGATTGTCCGCGACGTTGA
>JABIYR010000097.1 GCA_018702695.1 Nitrospina sp.
ATTAATAAAGACAAAACCCTGCATATCAAGCCAGCTCTTAAAGGTTCCTATCGAGACTGAGCTCTGTCAAAACCCGAAAAAAATTTAAATATTTTGCAAGACCTCGTTCTAAACAAAAATCACACTGTACACCTCAAACCTGATGGAGAGATTTGCAACCGTCTCAAGCAGGGAACTCGTGTCAAAGTGATTAAAGAAAAAGGCGATTGGGTTCACATTAACTGGCGGGGTGGTAAAAAAAAGGGTTGGATACATCATCAGGTTGTTTGATGGCCCATATTAGTGCATCTCTACTATACTGAAGAAATAAAAAAAGCCCCAGACGGAGTCACCGTCCGGGGCTTTCTTTTTCTTCTAGAAATTTACTTCTGTGCACCGATGAAATTGAGCGCCGACCCTGCCTGCAACCATTTGATCTCGTCTGGATTGAGAGTATGGTTAACTTGGATGGAGTCGGTAGACCCATCTTCGTGTTTAACGGTCATGGTGACTGCTTTACCGGGTGCTATTTGATCGAGACCGGAAAAACCAATACGGTCTTTTGCCTGAACTTTATCGTAGTCAGATTTTTCAGCAAATGTGAAGGGCAGAACCGCTTGCTTCTTCAGGTTTGCTTCAAAGATTCGAGCGTAGGAGTTGGCAACAAATGCCAAACATCCCATATGTCGTGGTTCCATCGCCGCATGCTCACGACTAGAGCCTTCGCCTACATTTTCGTCTGCAAAGGCAACCCAGCCAAGGCCAGAATCTTTGAGATTACGGGCAATTTTATTCAACTCTTGATTCTGCTCACCGGTGACAGGGTTGTTGCCCTGACCTGTTTCAGAATGAAAAGCGTTGGTTGCTCCCAAGAACATATTGTTGCTGATATTGTCGAGATGACCTCGGAATTTCAACCAAGGGCCAGCTTGAGAAATATGATCTGTGGTGCATTTTCCGCTGGCCTTGAACAATACCGGAAGGTCTTGATAATCGGCAACCGGGTCCTGTTTTGGGAACGGGGTCAAAAATGACAGTCGCTCACTGGTTGGGTCGATGACAACTTCCCCTGACATCGTAGGCGCTTCATAGCCTGCATCCTGAGGGGTGTACCCGTTAGGAGGAAGAACTTCACCTGCCGGTGGTTGAAATTTAAAGTCGTTTCCATCTTTATCTTTCAGCGTATCGGTCATGGGGTTGAATTTCATCGAACCGCCAAATGCCATTGCCACAACAAGCTCAGGGCTACTGATGAAGCCCAATGTCTCAGGGTTGCCATCATTACGCTTGGCGAAATTGCGATTGTAAGAGGTGAGAATGCTGTTTTTATCACCTTTTTTCATATCTTCACGCTTCCATTGACCTATACAAGGGCCACAGGCATTTGCCAGAACGGTGGCTCCTGCCTCTTCAAATTCTTGCAGAATTCCGTCGCGCTTGATGGTTTGGTAAATGGTTTCAGAACCGGGAGTGACCAATAAATTAGATTTAGGTTTTATTCCCGCGGCCTTGGCCTGTCGAACCAGACTGACTGAGCGTGTCATATCTTCATAACTCGAGTTGGTGCAAGAACCGATCAAAGCGGCTGAAAGTTTTTCTGGGTAATTTTTCTCATCCACCTCTGCACTCATTGCCGAAACCGTTCGACCGAGATCGGGGGTATGCGGGCCAACAATATGTGGTTCAAGCGTGCTCAAATCAATTTCATGATATTCATCGTAGTACTTTTGAGGGTCGGCTTCGACAGATGGGTCGGAGCGTAAATCATCGGCAAATTGTTTACACAAATCTGCAATCGCTCCACGGTCGGTAGCGCGCAAATATGGATCCATCATATCGTCATAACCGAAGGTGGAGGTGGTGGCACCAATTTCTGCACCCATATTAGTTATTGTGCCTTTGCTGGTTGCACTCATGCTACGTGCGCCTTCACCAAAGTATTCGACTATTTTACCGGTTCCACCCTTAACAGTCAGCATGGTAGCGACCTTAAGAATAACGTCTTTAGAGGCTGTCCAGCCGCTAAGTTTACCGGTTAATTTGATTCCTACCAGTTTTGGCATTTTGGTCATGAAAGGCTGGCCAGTCATAACATCGACCGCATCGGCACCGCCGACACCGATGGCAATGGTTCCCATGCCGCCTGCATTTGGAGTGTGCGAATCGGTACCAATCATCATTGTTCCAGGGCAGGCATAGTTCTCATAAACTACCTGATGGATGATTCCTGAACCCGGCTTCCAGAAGCCCATGCCATATTTCATTGCGGCAGAGCGCAAAAAATCATAGACCTCTTTATTGGTTTGTTCTGCGGCGATAAGATCTTCTGCGGCGCCTGTAGCGGCCTGAATCAAATGATCACAATGAACCGTTGAAGGGGTTGCAACTTCTGGCATATTTGCAGACATGAACTGAAGAATGGCCATTTGAGCCGTGGCATCCTGCATGGCGACGCGGTCTGGTTTAAGAAAAATATTGGAAACACCGCGCTCTAGTTTAGAATAGTCGGTGTTAGGGGCCATATGAGCGAAAAGAATTTTTTCAACAACGGTAAGGTCTCGGCCCAAGTTTTTCCGGGCGGCTTCACAAATGCTTGCATAAGACTTAAACAGCTTTTCAATGGGGGCTATTTCCATTAACATTGACTTCACCTTATTTTAAAATAGTTTTTTAAATAAAAGATCTGACTTGAACCTGTCTGATCAAAGTTTTAAAGGTTCTTATTAATACGATATTTATTACATACGCATATACCTAAATGGGAAGAAACCAAGGTTGCAATTACACCAACATTAGAACTAATAATTGTTTTTTTTAAGAAACAAATAAGTGACTTTTAAAGGCAAATATTTTGCCATGAATTGCGATGGATTACAATTTTATTCATAATTGTGAATTTTGATTAATAAATGGCAAATTTCTTTGTATTTGTATGATTAAAGAGTGATAGTTGAGAGGTAGCATTATGGATTCGGTTTTTGATTCTCAGGCTTTTAACAGTAATTTGTTTTTCCCTCGTCAGGATACGGCTCCTGTCCCGGCGGATAGTGATGAAATTCGAGTAGAAGTGGAGCCGAATACATTCATTCATGTAAGGCGTTATCCATCGCCTGAAGCTCGATTCAGTTTATTGTTTTTTCATGGAAACGGTGAAATTGTTTCGGATTATGATAACTTACAGAGTTATTTTGCCTCAATGGGGGCCGAGATGATCGTCGCCGATTTTCGTGGTTATGGTCGCAGTAGCGGTGCGCCCACTCTAAAAAATACGTTAGAGGACGCTCATAGAATTTTTGATGACCTCAAATCTAATGACAAGTTTAAAGAAAAAGTCTGTATTATGGGCCGTTCTTTGGGCAGTGCTCCGACTCTGGAACTTTGTGCGAAGCGTTCGGATGTTGCGGCCTGTATTCTAGAAAGTGGTTATGCGGACCCCATTCCGTTGGTAGAACGGCGTGGGTTGAAAATAGATAAGACCACTGCAGAAGAAGACGCTCTTTTTAATAATAGTCAGAAGATACGTTCTGTTGAGTGCCCCACTCTTATCATGCATGGGGCAGACGATTTTTTAATATCTCCACATGAAGCTAAATTGAATTTTGATCAGGCCGGTGCCAAATTAAAACATCTTGAAATATTGGATGGGGTGGGGCACAACGATATGATGATGGCTCCAGACCATGCTTATTTTACTACTTTAAAGAAGTTTTTTGATTCTTTGTGACGGGAGTACATAGTGAAAAAATTTTACAATATCGAGGGAATAATCCGTAACGGGTTTAAGTTGAGCCGGGATTATGAAACGCTCGATTTTTCTTTTGGCAAATTAAGAGATGATGCAATCTGTTCGCTTGCCAAGTCGCGGTCTGTTAAGCAATTAAAACGACTGATCATAAGTGGACAAAAACTCACTGCCGTTTCGGCTCAGGCCTTGGCAGAGTCTGATTATTTGCCCAATCTGGAGTCTTTGAAGTTATATAAGAATAAAATTGGTGATGAGGGAGCAAAATATCTAGCAGAGTCTAAAAAATTGCCCAATTTAAAGACCATTCGATTAGCTTGGAATGAGATCGGCCCGGAAGGGGCTCGTTCTATAGCTGAATCCCAAAATCTGGAAAATTTAACCGCTTTGGTTTTATCTGAAAATAGCATTGGTGATGATGGTTTAAAATATTTAGCCGAGTCTGAAAATTTAGGTAATCTTGAGCTCATGGATCTCAGGAAAAACCAGATTACTGATTTGGGGGCGGAGGCCTTGTCTAAAAGTAAGTGTCTGCCAAAGCTACAAACCATCGACCTTTCAGATAACTCCTTAACGGCAAAAGGTTTTAATGCCTTGGCCGAGTTTAAAATTTTCAACCTGATCCGTGCCCGTCTCAGTGAAGACGGAACGAAATTGGATCTCAGTAACTTGGGGATTGGTGATGTGGAATGCAGATGCATCGCAGAATGTGAAGAACTCAAAGACCTGACGCACCTTTATCTTGAGCTGAATAAAATCACGGATAAGGGCATAGAGCTATTAGCAAAAGGAAGTTTTTTGAGCCATCTTACCCTCTTATCCCTCGACCGCAATTTTATTGGTGATGCGGGTTTCATACATATAATTAAGTCGGAAACCTTCCAGAATATTCAGGTGTTGATGGTTGAAAATAACGCTATTTCTGATGAGGGCGTTAAGGTATTAAGTGAAGAAGAATGTATGAAGAACTTGCTTCGTCTTTATATTGAGGAAAATAATACCACTGAAGAAGGCGTTGAATTGCTCGCCGACTCTGAACATCTGCAACAGCTGGAGTATCCCGAGTTTGAGCGCGAAGAAGAAATAGATGAAGAGGAAGAAGATGAGGAAGAGTTTGATGATGTCGAAGACATCGATGATATTGATGAAGAAGAAGAATTGGATGACAAGGAATATGAGGATGAGTAGTTTCTTCTAAAATAGTGGTCTTTCAAACATAAGGACGATGATGGATAAGATTCGGCGTTATATGAATGTAGATATTCAGGTGACGGGTTCTGAAATGTCAGCTAAAGAGGCGGCTTTTATAATGCGGTCCAACTCAATCAGCGCTTTATTAGTAGTGGATAATAATGAGTATATAGGTCTCTTAACCCATCGTGATATGTCTGACAAATTGGTGGCAGAAGGGTTGGACCCGAATGAAGTCAAGGTGACTTCTTTAATGGAAACCCCTCTGGTTACTTTGGACGCTTCGCTTCCTATGAATGAAGCGCTCTTAACGATGAAAAAGAATCGTATTCGTCATGTAATCGCTACGGTGGACGGTAAAGTCGCGGGGATTTTATCTATTACCGATTTTGCTCACTACGTGAGTTTGAATATATCGGACCCCGTTTCGTCATTTTGGAGCAATAGTGAAGCGTTATTAGATGAAAGTACGTCCAGTTTTGCGGTAGAAAAACTGCTAAAGGGGATGGCTGAGCAATTGGGGGGTGAGTCCAAAACAACAGAAGCGATAAAAAACAAAGAAGAGATGGTGGTTATCATGAAACATGCAGCCGCTGAAGGGTTGCATGATTTTGCCGATATTTTAAAAATATTTACCTAAAAACAATGAAAAACCTCGTGACCCACTTGTAGGTCTTTTAAACCCCTACCTAATATATCTTTCAGAAAGACCCCTACCAGGAAGTTCGCCAGAGTTCTTGTGAGCTTTTCATTTTAAAAATCTCATTGATTTTTTCGTTAAAACTATCGTTGGTGAATGTTTTTGTGTATTCGTCGCCAGAAGTTTTATAAGGGTTCCACGACATCGCCAGTCTCTCTATGAATAGTTCTTCTAGAGCAACGTGGGTGATTTTAAGGATGATTTTGGTTTCAGAGTCGACCAGAATCGCGACCATATTATAATCTTCCTTGGCATACAGGGCTTCAATGAACCCCGGTGCTTCCAGCTCTTGTTGGGCTGGGTTGCAAGGGGTCTCCAGCAACCAGTCTTCACCACCGATAGCAAAAATAGGGATTGAGGGAAACTCCGCCTCTGCGACCAGCTTTGCTTGCCATTCACCGCAGAATGCTTGAATTTGCGCTTCGGAGGGGTGGGCTAAAGAAGCTACCAGAAGCATGTCTCCATTGGGTGAAAAAGAAAGGCCGCCTCCATGTCCTTCAATAGGGACGGGGCAAGATTTGCCTTCTTCGAAACTGATTGATTGGTCCAATTCATTCATAGTAAATTAAAGTGATTATAGGTTTTAAAAGGGAGTATTTTGTTGAATTTGGCAGGCATTGTCAACCCCAACGATTTTATGATGCATGAGGAATAAAAAGGGTTCAATTTCCACCTTCCGTTAGCGTCTGTTAAACAAGTTGAGTTCTTATTGCGGTTCGGTTAATCTCATTAGCTCAACCTGTAAGGGGTTCTCGCCAGTCATTAGGGCAGGGGGGTAATATTTTCATTTTTTAAGAATTTTATAACGCTACCATGATCACGACTCTGATTTCCCATGCCTGCTTGCTGATTCAATCGCGCGGTACGACTTTATTGATGGACCCGGTCTTCTTTGATTATTTATGGGAGGATTGCAATGTGCAATGCCCTAGTATCAATCTAGATTTGGCGAAAATCCCTCCGGTCGATATCTTGAATATTTCACACCGACATCAGGATCATTTTGATATCAGAACACTTGCCTACCTAGCGAACGATAAAAATATTCTTGCTCCGGATGCGGTGATATTGGCTCCGCGTGATGAAATTTTGTTGGAAGTTCTTCGGGAGCTGGAGTTTGAAAATGTTGTTGTTGTGGAAGATTTTAAGACTCTAGAGATTAAAGGTCTGACTCTTACCCCGACACCCTCCTTGAATAAACAGGATTATTTTCCTGAACATGGTTTATTGGTTCATGATGGAGAGGTGACGATCTGGAATCAGGTGGATACGATTGTCTCACCAGATGTCATCAAGGTTATGCATCGATTATACGGGCAGTTAGATTTTGCTCATATGCGCTACCTTCCTCTTTTAGAGGGGAGTTTTTCATTTCACAACCCACTTGAGCTACCGATTGGTGAATACAGCTCCTTTCTTAAGGTCGCTTCTGCCTGTAGGCCGAAGTTTGCCGTGCCGGGTTCGGCGGGTTTTAAATATCGGGATGAATTTGGATTTTTGAATCAGTATTCTTTTCCAACCACTCAGGAACAATTTTTAACAGACCTAAAAGATTTTTGTCCAGAAATACTCAGTGATGTTTTCAACCCCGGCGACAAGGCAACGATTACGCCCGATGGGATTAAGATTGAAAAGGGGGCGTCTGATTTTGTCTCTATACGAGAGAATGACGGGCATGAGGTTGAGTTCAAGCCAATAGCTGAAGTTCCGCCTATTCGTACCAGAACCCAAGATAAAGCCGAGCATGACGAACAGTGGCAGGTGGTGGTCGATTTTATCGAAAATCAATTGGTCGACAAATTGATCGAAATAAGAGCCGTTCAAAGTTGGGTGGATTGGAAAGTGGCCTACCAATTAGAAGTGTTTGGGTTGGACGGGTCGGAAATATGGTGCTTGGATTTTGGCGGAGAAGACACCGATATTATCAAAGGTCGAATTGGAAAAATTAATATTTATGAAGGCATTGCGTGCTCTGAGTTCTACAGTTTGATAAAGGATGAGACCAGTTGGGATTTTGTGGGGATCAACGGTCAGTATCGCACCTTCAAGAATATTTACCGGGTTCGTCAAGGCGAGTTTGAGCATTGGACGCGTACGGATAAAAAATTCCCTCAACCGCTGACCGAAGTTTTTCCTGCTGGTCAGGAAATGGACCGTAAAAAATTCATGCGTGATGTAAAACGTTGGAAAGGCAAAACCATCTGTTAAAATAAGGCTTGCTAGATGGTTGGGCCAACTTATAAGAATAGCCATTGACAGGGTTGGGGTAAGGGGGTAGAATTCGCATCCTAATCTTCAAGATAACAAGAAGTTATAAAAATTGTACGGCGGTGTAGCTCAGGTGGTTAGAGCATACGGCTCATATCCGTAGTGTCGGCGGTTCAACTCCGTCCACCGCTACCATTTTTAGAATTCTTACCTACCTAATTTATCTTTAAGTCATTGGACATTTTGGTTTCTTTGAGTTAATATCTTGAGAATGGTTCTCATTCTATTAAATTATAGGTAATTCATTGAATTTATGAATCGTCCTCCCACTATAGAAACCGATGAGGTTATTTGTCAGTGCTTTCAAGTCAATGAGAGTACTATCCGCAAGGCCATTGAAAAGGGTGAGCTCAACAATGTTGATTCTGTCACCGAGGCTTGTGAGGCAGGTGGAGGATGTCATTCTTGCCATATCCTGATTCAATTGTTCATCGATCAATATCAAGAAAAACAATCAGCCAATGCTGAATCTGATAATAGCCAGAAAACCGGAAAAAAGGGAATTCTGGGGCGATTATTTGGTAAATTTAAATCAGCCGAAACGTCGACCTGAAAATCAGCGTGCTCGGTCTAGTTTTTAAAGGTAGGTTACCGTGAAGCCTCTTCGTGCCATTTACTTTGACTGTTTTTCGGGTGTCAGCGGTGACATGATTCTAGGTGCGTTGATCGATCTCGGCGTGAACCCGGCTGTTATCCGCAAAGCTCTCAAAACGCTTGACCTCAAGGGCTATAAATTTAAAACGAGTTCTATTCAGCGAGGTCTTATCGCTGGGACCAAAGCTCAAGTCATTGTTGATACATCCTCCCGTCCTGTTGTTCGAAAATTTTCAGACATAAAAATAATGATTTCAGGCTCGGGCCTGTCTTCAAATGCGAAAAAGAATTCTTTGGCAATTTTTAAGCGTATTGCACAAGTAGAATCTATCATCCATAAAATTCCTGTCGAAAAAATACATTTCCACGAAGTGGGTGCGGTGGATTCGATTATCGATGTTGTCGGGGGGGTGGTTGCTTTGGAAGCTTTGCAAGTTGATAAAATTTATTGCTCAGCCCTTAATGTAGGCGAAGGTTTTGTAGAATGTGATCACGGTTGTTTGCCTGTTCCGGCTCCTGCCACATTGAAATTATTAAAGGGCATTCCTTCCTATTCTAACGGCATAAAGCGTGAATTGACCACTCCTACGGGTGCGGCCATGCTGGGTTACTTCGTTGATAGTTTTGGCTCACTCCCGTCTATGAAAATACTAGGCGATGGTTATGGGGCAGGGGATCATGTCATCCCAGAAATACCCAATCTCTTGCGAGTGGTGCTGGGTGAAATGAGTGCAGAGTATGAAGAAAACCTGATTCTGATTGAAAGTAATATCGATGATATGAACCCTGAATTTTTTGAAGGGGTCATGGAGTCATTGTTTAAGGCCGGGGCTTTGGATGTCTACTTAACGCCTATTATCATGAAAAAAAGTCGACCCGCTCATAAAATTTCTGTTCTAACGACACAAAACAATAGACAGTCGTTGTCGGAAATCATTCTTCATGAAACCACTAGTTTTGGTGTGCGTTTTCATTCTGTAGGCCGGACCATTTTGGATCGAGAAATCAAGACTGTGAAAACGAAGTGGGGTCTTGTTAAGGTGAAAATTGGTCAACTAAAGGGACAGGTGATTCAGGTTTCACCTGAGTACGAGTCCTGTAAAAGCATTGCCTCTAAAAGGAAAGCTTCCATTCGGGAGGTTTATGACCAAGCCATGTCTTTGGCCTTGGGGAAGTATGGCTCCGTATAATCGCCCACATCCTGCGTGGTAAAGGAGCAAGACTTGAGAGCTATTTCAAAGCAATTCAGGCGTATAAAATTGTGCGGCAAAGCGGAAGGTTTATAACATACTTCGAGAGGTGATCGTTTATGGACCTTTTTTGTTTAGGCCTTTTTTGTTCATGTATTCCTCAAAATGCTTATGGTACATGATATCCCATTCTGGAGAACCTTCGCGTGGTGCATTGCTGTAAGAATCTAAAATTTTTCTTGCCGCGGCATCGGCTTTGTCATCTAACTGAAGAATTTCTGTCATGACTCGTGTGATATCCAAGCGAACGTCATTCAGCTCAACTGTATAGTCCAGTTCATCGCGTTTGGCAAAATCTTTGACTAAAAGGCTACTAATATGGTTAATTTTATCTCTGCTAATTTTCATAATTATTTAGTTAGGGGGTTAAAGAATGAGTCCACGCTCACGAACTAATTTAGATTTCACCATTTGAAATACCCGCCCGTAATCCATCATACTTCTTTCGTATTCTTCGGTTTTGGATTCGAGCAATGTTTTCACTTCCTCATTCAGGTGATCTTCAACCATCAGGTCATCGATAATGATTCCGTTGATTATTGATTCTAGCTTTTGGGGGGTCTCCTCCCAAATAATCAGGTCTTTTTCTAGTAATGATTTAACAATATTTTTGGCGAGAAGTTCTGCAAATTCTTTAGTAATACGCATTAGTTAGATCGTTATTTAAATTTATTAAAGAGCGGGAGAAGGGGTTTGAGTCTGCGACATTCGGTGCAGACACTCTGCCGGCTGAGTTATTCCCGCCTGATGGGTCAATCTGGCTGTTTTTCACCCAGTATCAAAAAACAATTTGAATCGGTCACTTGTATGTCTACAATTGGAATATTCTGGCTCTGCACCTCTTTGATCACTCGGTTTACCATAACTTCTATCGCCGATGCACCTTCTTCAGCCGTATCCAGAACTCTTACACCCGTGACTTTTTTATCTTGAAGAGACATTCAATACCTAACTGAGGTTTGAAACTATTAACTGCATCTTGCCTAAAACAAAAGGGAAAAATAGATTTAATCAATTAAATTTTTCTTATTATCACCTATTTGTTATTTGTAATCAATTTTTATTCGGAATTGATTTGTTGCTGGGAAAATAGTTTTAAAGGGGGTAGTTTTGGAAAATGTTAGGAATTTTGGTTAAGAAAGGTTATTGAAATTAACCTTACAATTGAGTAATATGAAAAACTTGTATAACTCATGTAAACACAAAAAGTTGTAGCAATTTAGCGATTTATCGGTTTTGAATATCTCTAAATATTGTTTGATTCTTTGTTTCATCAAGATCCAGAAGTTCAGCGAGGAAACCCGTGGTTAAAACTGTAGACTTTACTGAAAAAGTACCTGTTACCCATCACCTGATAGAGCTTAAAAATAGGTTGGTTCAGGTCGCTTTGGTTGTTGCGGTGTTCTTCGGTGTTTGTTTTTATTTCATCGACTTCCTTCTGTTATGGCTGGAAGACCCTCTGCCTAAAAAATATGCTGACCTGACTTTTATCACCCCCACAGAACCATTTTTTACTGCTATGAAGGTCTCCTTCATGGGTTCCATGTTTATCTCAATGCCATGGATTTTGTATCATGTTTGGGGTTTCATCGCTCCGGGTTTAAAGGTTAAGGAGAAAAAGGTCACAGCTTTATTTGTATTTTTTGGAACGGCATTTTTCCTCTTTGGCGGGTTGTTTTGTTATTTTTTAGTGGTTCCTCTGGGGCTTAAGTTTTTACTTAATTACGGCACCACTTGGTGGAAAATGCAGGTCACCATTGGGTTTTATTTTTCCTTTGTGGTGAAGATGATTTTGGCATTTGCTTTTGCCTTTCAAACACCACTCATCATGGTTTTGTTGACCAAGTTTGGTGTTATCAATACAGTTAAAATGAAATTCTATCGCAAATAGGCTTTTTTAAGTACCTTTGCGATTTCGGCTGTTTTAACCCCACCCGATATCATTACTCAGGTTTTGTTGGCATTTCCACTTTATGGTTTGTATGAATTTGGAATGGTGGTGTCACGATTT
The DNA here is from genome assembly GCA_018702695.1 of Nitrospina sp. GTDB lineage: Bacteria > Nitrospinota > Nitrospinia > Nitrospinales > VA-1 > LS-NOB. Next base: position 11,736 of record JABIYR010000097.1, read on the forward strand.
TTTGAGGACCCTAAAAACCGAGAGATCGCTTTCCAGCAAATGCAAGCGCAGGAAGCCGCTAGAAAAACGGCCAAAGAAGCGGTGTATAGGGCAAACATGGCTAAAAAAGCGCAACAGAAATCTGCTAAGAAAAAACGCAAGGCCTCATAATTAGATTAAAAAAACCAGGGCTGAAATTAATCTGGGGTGGTTGAGCACGATTAATACTTCTGCAATAGCAAAGCCCATATTTACTAAAACCGGGGTGATTATTGAGCCGGTTGTTCGCAGTAACGCAACTGAAATCATTCCTAGAATTAAACTCCCGATACTCAAATTAAAATTCAGAATTGAGTAGATAAGCCCTCCCGCAAGAATGAACCGTCCTGCATTCCCTTTTTGCAAAGTATTATTGATGACATAACCCGTTATGAACAGTTGTTCTATAAATGGGGTAACGAGGGTGTTGAAAATAATTCCGCTTTGAGAGAGGTAGAACCCCATTTCTTTCGGATCTCTAAGCTCCGCCCCCTTCAACAAGTCTGTTTCAGATAAACCTGTTTTTAGCAATAACCTATCCAGCAACATTATAAGAAGAATGAGTAATATGCTTAATAGGCTCCCTATTAATAAAGGTTTTCCAATTGATTGTTTATTAAAACCCAGCTGAGTTAGAGTGACCTGTTTACAAGCCACGACACTTATTAACGCGATTGCAAAATATGGAATATGCCAGAAGTCTATTACCCACTTGTTAGTGGAATAAAATAGGTGGACGGCGGGAAAAATAACCAAAAAATAGGGAACTAAGATAAGGGTGTGAATTTTCACAACATATATCGATAAATGGATTTATGCTTAAATAAGGCGGGGATATTTATGGTGCTGTTAAGCTGGGTATCCCAGATATATGGGACAGTGTTTCTTTTTTTGATTTGAGACCGCTAATATGATCAAGGGGTTCAAGTGGAGCAACACTCCCACTTATATGACTGAAGGTCTTAGGCGGATTATTATACAGTTCATCCTTTAAAAAGGCGGCGTTTAGATAAAAGCCTCCGAATATCAGGGCGGATAAAATACAGGATTCTAAAAATACGTTTTTCCACATAAGAGATTGGTTTATTTGATAATATATTCTTTTTATATTCTAAATTCTTTTTCCCCAAAATACAACTTAATAGCCATACAAAGGCTATGCGGTTGACAAAACCTGTTTCTTTATTTAGTATCGCTTTTAAGGTAAGCTATCCTTGTCAATAGCCTCCCATCCAGGCAAATATTTCAGAACTCAAGGCCGACCAGATCCCGAAAATTAATGAGATCTCGATAAATTTCGAACGGAATTATCATGAAAAAAATTGCTATAGCGTCAGATCATGGGGGTTTTGACCTCAAAGAAGGTATTATTGCCGTTCTATTGAATGCGGGTTGGGAAGTGGACGACCTTGGCCCTCTAAATGGCGATTCCGTGGATTATCCGGACTACGGCATAAAGCTGGCCGAAGCGGTAGCGGAAAAAAGGGTTGAGCGCGGTATTGTGATCTGTGGTACTGGAATTGGCATGTCTATTGTGGTCAATCGTTTCCCGGGAATTCGTGGCACTCTCTGTTCAGATGTTTATACCGCCAAATTATGCCGTGAACACAACGATTCGAATATTCTTATTATGGGGGGAAGAGTGATTGGTAAGGGGTTGGCGGCTGAAATCGTCAATATCTGGCTCAATACTCCTTTTGAAGGGGGGCGCCATCAAAGGCGGCTCGATAAAATTAATCAAATAGATGCTTCTTTAAAATCTAAATAGAATCTTTAATTCAGGGAGATATTCACTTTGTCATTAGCCGATTTTGATCCAGAGATCGCAGAATCCATAAAAAATGAAACCTTACGGGAAAATAATACCCTTGAGATGATTGCTTCGGAAAACTTTGTCAGCCCTGAGGTGCAAGAGGCGCAAGGGTCTGTGATGACCAATAAATATGCGGAGGGATATCCGGGTAAACGTTATTACGGGGGATGTGAGTTTGTTGATATTGCCGAAACGCTGGCAATAGAAAGAGCCAAACAATTGTTCTCGGCAGAACATGTCAATGTACAACCTCATTCCGGTTCGCAGGCCAATATGGCGGTTTACCATGCGGTTGTCAAACCGGGTGATACCATTCTGGGTATGGACTTGTCGCATGGAGGACATTTGACACACGGTTGTCCGGTCAATTTTTCGGGATATACTTATAATGTTGTGGCGTATGGAGTGTGTCAGGAGACAGAGCTAATTGACTACGAAGCGGTTCGCAAACTGGCTCAAGAAAACAAACCTAAAATGATCGTGGTGGGTGCGAGTGCTTATCCGCGAGTCATTGATAGTGTCAAGTTTCGTGAGATTGCGGATGAGGTGGGGGCGAAGATCATGACGGATATCGCTCACCCTGCTGGCTTGATTGCGGCCGGTCTTTATCCTTCACCGGTACCACATTCTGAATTTGTCACAACCACGACACATAAGACCCTGAGAGGCCCACGTGGTGGAATGATTTTATGTAAGGAAGAGTTTGCCAAGATTGTAAATAAACGTATTTTCCCCGGTATTCAGGGTGGCCCACTGATGCATGTGATTGCGGCAAAGGCCGTTGCATTTAAGGAAGCGTTGAGTGAGAATTTTGTTGAATATCAAAAACAAGTGATCGCCAACGCAAAATGTCTGGCTCAGTTTTTAAGCGATCAAGGCTATAAAATTGTGAGCGGTGGCACCGATACGCATCTCATGTTGGTTGATTTGCGACCTCAGGATATTACGGGTAAAGATGCAGAAGCGGCTTTGGAAAAAGCGGGTATCACTGTTAATAAGAACACGGTTCCTTTTGAGACCCGCAGTCCATTTGTGACATCAGGAATTCGTATTGGTACTCCGGCACTGACTTCACGAGGAATGAAAGAAGATGAAATGCGTGTGATTGGTGGGTTGATTGTTCAAACTCTCGAAAAAGTGGAAGATGATGCCTTGCATGCGTTAACTCTTAAAAAGGTGCGTGACCTTTGTGACCGGTTTCCTCTTCATTCATGAAACACCCTTTAAAGATGCTTGACCTATGAAATGTCCCGATTGCTCCGGCATGGAAAATAAAGTGATTGATTCTCGTTTGAATAAAGAGGGAACGATCATAAGAAGACGAAGAGAATGTTTGAGTTGTTCGGAAAGGTTCACCACTTACGAAAAACTGGAACGATCTTTACCTTTATTGATCAAAAAAGACGGGCGGCGGGAAGAGTTTGATCGTGATAAAATTATTCAAGGCGTGAAGAAAGCTTGCCAGAAAAGACCGGTGAGTATCAAAGATATTGAGGATATGGTTGATCGGGTCGAGCAATATCTTCAGGAGTTGGGTGAAAAGGAAGTGTCGGCCTTGAAGGTGGGGGAAAAAGTCATCAGTGAAATGTACAACCTTGATGATGTTGCTTATGTTCGCTTTGCTTCAGTATATCGATCTTTTAAAGATGTAAATGAGTTTATGGTGGAGTTAAAAGAAGTCCTCAAAACCAAAGAAGATAATAAACCTTCCCATTAATAGTCAGGGTCATTCTACCCTTTCCCTTGTTTTTCCTTTACGCCTTAAAAATAAATTTTGTGGCATAGATTCTAACGGGTTATCTGCCCGTTGTATCCCTGAAAACAAAATGTTACGATACAAACAAGCTTTTAAAATCACTATATTTTGCATCTGACCGACCATGGATAAAATTTCGTTCAATCTGTCTTTATTCAGCTATCTTGTGGCTTCGGTGGGGTATTTTATTTACTTGGCATACCGGAGGCCTTTGGTTTCTACCTGTGCCGGGTGGGCGGTGGCATTTGGCTTATTTTGTCAAACTGTCACCATAGGCATTCGTTCGAGCCAAACCGGGCATGGGCCTTACACCACTTCTTTTGAAGTTGCATTGTTTTTGGCTTGGTTGATGGTGGTGGTGTATTTTTTGACCGAGTGGAAATATAAAATTAAAGACTTAGGGGCATTTGTGATTCCTCTGGTTTTTATTGTTTTATTATTTTCAGCGTTTCTTTCAAAAGAAACGGTTTTGGTTCCGGAATCAGAAGTGCGTTTTTGGTTAACCATGCACAGAACCCTTTCAATTATGGGGTATGCGGCATTTTCTATCGCATTTGCCGCAGGCATAATGTATTTGATACAAGAGCATCAGGTCAAAACCAAAAAATTGGGAATCATGTATTTTAGGATGCCCTCTTTAGAGGTTCTCGATGATTTGAATTTTAAAGTGATAATGATTGGTTTTCCATTATTCACTTTAGGTTTTATGACCGGTTCCATTTGGAATATACAAATGGAGCAGCCATTTTTCTCATGGGATTTGATGCGTACCCTGCCGTTGGTAATTGTATGGCTGATTTATGGTCTGGTATTTTTCGGTAGGATGATAACAGGGCTTCGTGGCAAAAAGGCCGCTCAAGGCGCTATTCTCGGTTTTATTACAGTCGTAGGAGCTTATTTCCTGCATATAATATGATATCAACAGAACCAAATCTTGTATTGGTGGGGGTAAACCATAAGTCCACCCCGGTGGAAATAAGGGAGAAGCTCGCCTTCAATCAGGTGAAGCTGGAAGCTTCTCTGGAGCATTTGGTCAGTTGTCCCGAAATTGCCGAAAATATTATTCTCTCCACATGTAATCGAGTCGAAATTTATGCTCGAGTCGATAATACCGATCAGGGTATTCAACTATTAAAGGATTTTATTTGCGACTACCATAGTCTTGCACGCGGTAGTCTTGATCAGTATTTTTACAGCTATTGTGATAATCAAGCCATTGAGCACCTCTTTAGAGTTTCAGCTAGTTTAGATTCTATGATTTTGGGGGAAGCCCAGATTCTAGGACAGGTGAAAGATGCTTACAGCACAGCCAGAGCGATCAGCTCAACCGGGTTGGTGTTGAACCAATTATTTGAAAAGGCTTTCAATGTCGCGAAAAAAGTCCGTGAAGAAACGGGCATCTCAGAACGCGGTGTTTCCATCAGTTCAGCGGCGGTGGAGTTGGCAAAAAAGATTTTTGAGGATTTAGAAAATCATTCAGTCATGCTGGTGGGAACGGGGGAGATGGCAGAGCTTGCCGCCAAGCACCTCATCTCATATGGTATTAAAACGGTCTATGTTGCTAGCAGAACTTATGAACGAGCTATTTCTCTTGCCCAAACTTTGAACGGTTGCGCGCTAGATTTTGTCGCGTTCAAAGAAGAACTGCACCGGGCTGATATCGTTATCACTTCAACAGCGGCTCCGACATTTATCATTCATAAAGAAATGATCGAGCAGGCGATACATAAAAGAAAAAACAAACCGATGTTTCTGATCGACATTGCTGTCCCCAGAGATATCGCACCCGAAGTGAATGACTTGGAAAATGTTTATCTCTATGATATTGATGATTTGCAAAATGTGGTGAATGCAAATATGGAGGAACGGCAAAAAGAAGCCGAGAATGCCATGGAGATTATCAAGGAAGAAGTCACTAAATTTAACAACTGGTTCTCTACATTAGATGCGGTGCCTACCATTGTAGAAATGCGCAACCGCGCTGAAGATATGAGGAAAATAGAAGTGGATAAAACACTTAAAAATCTTTCTCACCTTTCTGAAAGCGATCAAAATGCCATTCATCAATTGACGCAGTCAATGATTAATAAAATTCTGCATAAGCCCACCATTAACCTGAAAAAGAAAACCCAATCTAAGGATGGCCATGTCTATTTAAAAGCCATTCGTCACTTATTTCATTTGGATGATTGAATGGAACTACAAAAATTAAAAATTGGTAGCAGAGGCAGTCCCCTTGCTTTATGGCAGGCTAATTGGATAAAAGATCAATTGGAAGAGCATAACCCGGGCTTTTCTGTGGAAATTGTCATTATAAAAACTTCCGGTGATAAAATCCAAGATGTGCCTTTGGCTAAAATCGGCGGCAAGGGTTTATTTGTTAAAGAAATCGAAGAAGCTCTCATGAATAAGAGTATCGACTTCGCGGTTCATAGCATGAAAGATATGCCTATCAAATTTCCTTTTGGGCTATCTATAGCTTCCGTGACTAAAAGAGAGAACCCTTTTGATGCGTTGATTTCTAAAAATAATATTCAACTAGACGACCTTCCTCAAGGTGCAAAAATTGGTACGGGAAGTTTAAGAAGAGTTTCTCAATTATTACATTATCGTCCAGATTTAACCCTGATTCCACTACGTGGCAATGTTGAAACGCGTATCAAAAAACTGGAGACAGAAGGTTTAGATGCCATTATTCTTGCGGCGGCAGGGCTTAAACGCTTAGGCTGGGGAGATCAAATCTCAGAAATCATCAGTCCAGAAATTTTGTTACCAGCGATGGGGCAGGGGGCTGTGGGCATTGAAACCCGCAAACACGATGTCGACAATCAGGTTCTTCTTGCGGATATGGATGATGAAGATACACATCTTGCCTTGGATGCCGAACGTCAAATTGTCACGGTATTAGAGGGCGGTTGTAATGTTCCCATTGGGGCTTTTGCAACCATCGACGGTTATGAAATGACGTTAAGAGGTTTAGTGGCAAGCCTGGATGGTAAGACTGTTTACAAAAAAGAATTAAAAGGCGAAAAAATGAAGGCGAAAGCATTAGGTGATGAACTGGGTAAGGCATTGTTGGATATGGGCGGTGATAAGATTATGCAGGAAATTCATTTAGCCTGATTAACTCATAATTCCTTAATATAACCTTTAAGGGTTCGTAGATTCACTGCCATACTTCATGGCTATTCAATCTTTCTAATGCCAGTTCCCATGCTAAGTCTCTAAAGATTGCATCAGATTTATTGTTCATGCGTTCATAAATATCGCTCACATTTTTAGAAATAGTCTTGGCTATCAATTTTTCCACATAATTTCTGATTCCCATGTTTTTGACTCTTTGTTTGTAGGAATGATCGACGTACATATTTCTCTCGACCGCACAGCCGATGACACCGCCTGCGTTAACGATAAAATCTGTTAAGGACAATATCTTACGTCGGTGGTGCAAATAATATTCAATCGATTTACTACTGGGAGTGTTTGCGCCTTGAAGTATATATCGACATTGAATGCGGTCGACATTTTTACCGGTGATGGCATCGAGTCGAGCTGATGGAATAAGAATGTCGCAGGGTGCCTCTAACAGCCAGTCTAATTTTTTGGCAGAAAATATTTTATGAACATCATGCGTATAATTTTTTAACCCTCCATGTTGTTTTCTTATATGGTTCAATTCTTGTACATCCAACCCATTCGGATTCCATAAAGCAGTATTGATATCAGAAGCCCCGACTAGAGTTGCTCCTAATTGTTGTAGTTTCATCGCAGTGGGTGCTCCTACATTACCAAAACCCTGCACAACAAATTTGGATTTAGATAAATCCAATGTGTCATCAATGGCTTCAATTGTCTTAATGGTTGTGAATAAACCGTGTGCGGTGAGTTCCCAATCATCAATGGGGATTCCTTCATTAACAACAGGACGGCCCGCACCACCCCGGCTATGTTTATCTGTTTTTAATTTGCGCGAATGGTTGTCATGAATTATTTGAATATCCATTTCATTGCTTCCCATATCGGGAGCAGGCACATAAGAACCTAAATCAAATAAACATTCTGCAAATAGGTCTATCAAATCATTCCTAATCTTTGGGTTATCGGTCAATTCAGGTGATTTAAGGATGATCCCTGCTTTGGCTCCGCCATAAGGTAGGCAGGCAGCACTATTCTTCATGGTCATAATTTTTGCCAGACGGGAAATTTCGTTTAAGTTGAGATCTGGAACAATACGTATTCCTCCAAGCCCAGGGCCTCTTGTCGTATTGTCTATAACAATGTATCCCCATATGGAATTGTTGTCAGGATCCATGATTTGATAGGAAGTTTGGGGCATTAAATTGGGGGCTATTTTGAAGCGGTCCTCATTATTTATGGGGGGCATCAAAATAGCTTTAAGCTGTTTGGGGAGTTTTAAATCGGTCATGGCTTATATTCTGTTTATTCTTTGCGGTGGGGTTGTTAATATAAATAAATACTTATTTTAATACCATCTTAAACCAAAAATCACGATGTTAAATAAATCTCTCAGGACAACGGATATCGATGCGCTTATCAATATGGCTTTGCAAGAAGATATCCAAGACGGTGATATCACGACTCGAAATATCATAACACCCGATCAAATGTGTAAGGCCGAATTGATCGCGAAAGAGTCGTTAGTGTTATCTGGGATAGAGATATTTAAAAGAATATTTTTACATCTGGATCGTAATACAGTATTCATTTCAGAACCTTTTGCCGATGGCGACAAAATCGAGAGCGGTTCTTCGATCATTAAATTCAGATGTTCCAGTATTTGCGCGCTTGAAGGGGAGCGTTCGGGTTTGAATATTCTGCAATGGTTGAGTGGCATAGCCACTTTAACGCAAAAATTTGTTACCAAGGCAAGCCCTGTTACAGTTTTGGATACGCGTAAAACCACCCCCGGATTGAGGGTTTTCGAAAAATATGCAGTGACCTGTGGTGGCGGTTCCAATCACCGCTTGGGTTTGTATGACGAAGTGATGATTAAAGACAACCATATTGAAGCCGCTGGTAGCATCTCTCAGGCAGTTAACAAAATTCGCGCGGGATTGAATCGCCAAACCAAAATTGAAGTCGAAGCTGAGAATTTGGCTGATGTCCGAGAGGCATTAGAAAATAAGGTCGATATTATCATGCTGGATAATATGGGGCTGGATATGATTCGGCAAGCGGTCAGCATTATCGATGGCCAAGCAAAAGTCGAAATCAGTGGGAGCGTTACTTTAGGTAAATTAGATGAGCTTGCTACTACGGGAGCAGATTTTGTATCGGTGGGGGCGTTGACCCATTCTGCGCCTTCTATTGACATTAGTATGAATATTGTCGCTCTATAATTTTTGGCCTAAAATATGCCCTGTAAAGATACGACATCGCAAATAACAGTGATTCTCGATGACAATGATTGTCTTATTAGTTTTGATTACTCTAAATTAACTTGCCAGAAAACAGTGGGAGGCGGAACGGGTTTTGAGGTGTTTTGTCGAGGTAAATCGGTGCTCGCTTTGACACAGCTTGAGTTCAGTGATTTGGTGGATAGTTTGGAGCTGACTGGGTCGGAGGAACAGTTTTTATTGTATCTGGAATGGGATGCTTTGGAGGCGGCTCTCGATCAATATCATGGCAGTCAACGAGAAATTGACACGAATAGATATCAAATCGCTACCATCGCTTATGAAGGCAATCAGGTAGAAATACAACAATTGGTCGCATCCCCTGAAGAAATGCCAAAACTCATCCCTTGTCGAAAACGTGTTCCTTGAAGTCCCCCCTAGTCTTTAGGATACAGACGAACTAAACGAATATAACCTTGTGAGTAGTCTTGATCATAATGTTGGAGCATTCCGGTAACATACGAAAAATAAAATGCCGCCTGTTGATCAAAAGGCAAACACCATGAACCATTTCCTCCACCTGTTGCGAATAATGGGTCCAAATGTAATTCCTGTTTAGAGCGTCCCATGATTGTGCAGTCAGGCATGAATATTTGTTCTATTTCTTCTTTTTCAGGAAAGCGCCAATCATGATACCCAAGGAAATCTTTTTTGTTCATGTCATCGACAAATTGAAGAGCGGCTTGAAAATCTAGCCAATCTTGAGCTATGGGGAAGGAGTCTTCTTTTGCCCAAATCAGGCCCGTTTCATTATCTAATATGGTTTCATCGCCTTTATCCACGAAACGGTTGGCATCGTTCATTTATTGCTAACTCCAAAAAACAGGGTTGGGTGTTGAAAATTTTCAGAACTTAAATAATAGCGCAGGGAAATAATTCTGTGAAGTAATAAATTATTAGAGATTTGACGTTTGATGAAAATGTTGTTAAATATGTAAGCCTTAATCGGTTA
>JABIYR010000164.1 GCA_018702695.1 Nitrospina sp.
GGAAAATGGCTCTGAACTACAAGCTCGTGTCCGCCTTGGACGGCTCGCTGAAAAAACAGGGTGACATTCTATCCTCAGACCTGCCAGCATCGGATGCGCCTATTGAAAGGGAGTCTGGAGCGCAAACCAGCTTTAACAAGAAAAATGAGCTGTTCAAGTTTGTCGGCAAGCAGGAGTTCCCTTATGAAGTCATTGACTTTGATGTGGGGGATTTAAACGGGGATGGGAAAAATGAATTCATACTCATCGACAGATACCGGATCATGGTCTATGAAAACAATAAAGGCGTTTTGAAAAGAATCTCTCAGGTTAGGACGAACAAGATTGCCAATCATTTTCTCGCTGTAGATGTCGGGGATATCAACGGCAATGGTCGGGATGAAATTTTTGTCACCAATCAGGTCGGAGACAAGCTCCACTCCTTCGCCCTAGAAACCAAGCCGAAGAAGAAAGGCTTCCACTATATATGGAAAGATGCCAACCTGTACTTCCGTATCATCCGTCCATTGAGGAAAAAACCCGTGCTAATGTCGCAAAGCCCAGGTTTTCGCAGTCCATTTCATGGGCCTATTAAGGAAGTCCTCTATAAAAATGGGCAATACCTTCAAGGGGCCAAACTGAATACTCCGGATATATATGGAAAACATTTTGTTTTATACGGCCTGACTCAAGAAGACCTGAACGGTAACGGCAAAGCCGAAACCGTAATACTTGACAATAATTATCATTTGAGAGTATATTCTCCAGAAGGTAAGATTGTGGTAAAATCGAGTGATTATTACGGTCATGATCCCCGCCTTATTGACGTTGGGGTGCAAGAAGACACGGCCGGAGCCACTCAGAAAGGCAAACCCTTTCGCTTCAAAGGAAGGTTGGAATTTGTCAAGGTGGCTGGGGATCGCTACCTCTTCTTACCGAAGAACCACAACGCAGGGGATGGTTTTCTCGATAGGCTGGTGATTGTGGATAACTCTGGCTTGACGATGTTAAAGATGACGGGAGAAGGCTTTGAAAAGGCCTATGAGTCTGGCAAACAGAAAGGCTTCATGGCAAACTATCGAGTCATTCCCCACAAAAAAGGAGCCTCGATTTATACACTTCGAGTCGATAAAGATGTTTGGGTGACAAAACAACAAACATCCAGCACATTTTCCACCTACGAGTGGCCCACAAAATAAAAACGACCACTCGAGAACGATGATTTATTTGGCAAAATCTACCAAATAAGCATTGATTTATATTTGCTTTAGTGGTATATTTTCTAGGAATTTATTTAAATTCTTATTCAAAGAGACTGATTTTCGCGCAACGTTCATAATAAGTTTGCTGGAAATATATAAATTTTACAACGTAGTTGGTCATCAATAAAACTTGGAGGAGACAAGCATGAAAAAGAATTTTTTAACCGCCGCCGCTTTCTCGGTTGCCGCGTTCTTCGCAGCATCTACGATTGCACAGGCTGCCGATGTAACCTTTAGCGGTGCTTTTAAAACCCGTTATGAGGTAAACGAGCAGAGTGACTTCAACGATTCAACCGGAGCGGATGATTTCATTCAGTCTCGTGTTCGATTGAATGCAAACGTGAACGTGAATGACAGCACCTCAGCCTACATTCAGTTGCAAAGTGTTCGCACCTGGGGTAACTCAGCTGGTGGCGCTGATTTGGTAAACGCTGGTGGTAGTGGCAATGCATCATTGACACCGAGTGATGGAGATGCAAGTGTTGGTATCCATCAGGCTTATTTCACTCTGAAAAACTTTGCTACCTTGCCAGTAGATCTGAAATTAGGTCGACAGGAAGTAGTTCTGGATGGACACCGTCTGTTTGGTAACACCTTGTGGACCATTGGCGCACAAACTCATGACGCAATTCGTTTGACACATGCGCATGACAACATGCTCCTCACCTATGCTTACATCGCAGGTCAGGAAGAGTCACGTACTGACGATGCTGATGATTATGATGATGTAGATGTTCATTTGGCGTATTTTCAATACCAAGGCATTCTTGGCGGTAACTTCTCAACCACCTATGCATTCATCCAAGATGGTTGTGGATCGGCTCTTGCAACCACAGTATGTTCTAACTTCGCGAATGACGTACACAGCATTGGTTTTCGCCAGGCTGGTCAGCTCTACGGAATTGACTATCGTGGGGAGTTCAACTACCAATGGGGTGATGCTCGTGGTACCGCAGCAAATATCAATACGACGAGCGGAACTACTGTTTTCACAGCAGGAGCTGATGTTGACCGAGAAGCTTATATGTTCGGTGTGCGTCTAGGAAAATCATTCAAAAATGTAACACTGCAACCAAAACTTACCTTATGGTATGACTACCTTTCTGGAACCAGTGAAGAAGATGGCAGAAACAATAAAGTTGGTTCTTTCAACACATTGTTTGATACCGGCCATAAATTCTACGGCCTGATGGATAACTACCTCGCTATAGGTAATGGTGGTGGCACAGACGGTTTGGGTTTACAAGATGCGGCTATTAAAGCTCAAATTTCCCCAATGCCGGGTTGGACGCTGAAAGCGGATTACCATTGGTTTTACACAGCTGAAGGCTATGCTGCTACAGCAAATGGTATCGGCGATAGCGACAGTGACCTCGGAACCGAGTTGGATATTACGCTTGTTAACAAATACAATGCGAACACCCGATTTGTTCTGGGTTATTCTAACTACGCGACCTCTGAAGCTTTCAGAGAAATCAAAGGTCAAGGCGGCGACTCAGCCGATTGGGCTTATGTTATGGTAGATGTAAACTTCTAAGTTTACTTCTCCGAAACCCCCGGCCTTTTGGTCGGGGGTTTTTTTTTGTCTTAATTTTGTGCTCTTCTTCCCCCGCAACGGCGTATAATGACACCCTACAAATTCTTGTTATGGAACCATCTGATTCGAGTGATGTTATGAAAAATTTTAAATTTACTATGCCCCCCAAGACTCTTATGACACTTTTACTGCTAACTCTATTCCTGTGCCTGCCACAGGTATTGCTGGCGGAAGAACAAGCCCAGCCATTCACTCTAAATGCCAAGCCCGTTCCTGATATCGTGGCTAAAGTAAATGGCGTTGCCTTGAAGGCTGAAATATTGGAGCGGGAGTTTTTTGCCTTCCGATTTCAAAGCCAGCGAATGGGAAAAGAAATTAAACTGAATGAAGAACCTGCAGTCGCCCGAGAAATACTCAAGCAAATGGTAGCGCGCGAACTGGTGGTGCAAAAAGCGGAGTCACTCGGAATCAAAATCACGCAAGAAAAAATAGACCTGCAACTCAAAAATGTCGAAGACCAGTTTCCCAGCCGTGACACTTTTATCACAGCCCTTGCGTTTCAACATATGAGTATCGAATCCTTAAAAGAAAAAATACACCGAACCTTGCTCGAAGATGAGTTGATGCGGCGCGAAATTGCCCCCGATGTCAAGGTCGGCGACGAAAAAATCAAAGAATATTACGATAAAAATCTGGAGCGTTTCACCAAGCCTGTATTATACCGTTTGAGTCATATCCATATCACTACCCAGCCCCCGGCTCAAAAACTGGACGACCCTGCCAGCCAGAAAAAGGCCGAGCGTCTCATAAAAGCCATGAACGCCGATGCAAAAGATAAGATCAATGCGGTTCTAAAAAAATTGCAAGCGGGTGACAATTTCGCCGATCTGGCTAAACATTTTTCTGAAGACAAGGCCTCGAAGGATAAAGGGGGGTTCTTAGGAGAGCTTCACCCAGGAAGCACCTTGCCAGAAATTTCCAAAGCCATGCTCAAGCTTAAAGAAGGGGAGTCAAGCAGCATCGTTCAAAGCTCACTGGGTTATCATATTCTTAAATTGGATGAGATCATTCCTAGCCAATTGATTCCTTTTGCTGATACGAAGGTTGATATCATGAACCATCTTCTTAAAGTCGAAACTCAGACACTTTTCACAACATACGTTGAGGAATTGGGTAAGAAGGCTAATATTCAAGTCCTCATATAAACCGTTATGTATATTTTTCATCGCTTCATTTGAATTCAACAACATGACCACTCTGGTTACAGGAGCCACAGGGTTTCTCGGTTCTGCTATCGCTCGTGAATTATTGAATGACGGCCGGACTCTGAAACTACTGGTTCGTAAAAACACCGACACTCGCAACATCGATGACCTCGATTGTGAAGTGGTTTATGGCGATTTACGAGACTGCGATTCTTTGAAGTCGGCTCTCAAAGGCTGCAAAACTCTCTATCACACGGCGGCTTACTACAGCCTATGGAGCCGGGATAAAAAACTGATCTATGACATCAACGTAGAGGGAACTCGAAATATTCTTCAATCGGCACTTTCAGCACAGGTCGAAAAGGTTGTTTACACCAGCACGGTGGGGTGCATTGGCTTGACTGAAGATCGTAGCCCGGCGAATGAAGAGCAACCCATGAACCGTGCCACCCTCTGCAACGACTACAAACTATCGAAGTTTGAAGCCGAGCAAGTCGCTCATGGATTTTCGGCAAAGGGCCTGCCTCTGGTTATTGTGAACCCCAGCACCCCCGTCGGTCCTCGCGATATCAAGCCCACCCCGACAGGAAAAATTATTCTGGATTTTTTAAACGGTAAAATGCCCGCTTATATTGATACCGGTCTCAACTTGATTGATGTTGCGGATTGCGCTCGGGGTCATATTCTGGCGGAAGAAAAAGGCCAACTCGGTGCACGCTATATTCTCGGCAATAGGAATATGTCTTTGAAAGAAATTCTACTCGCCCTGGAAGCCATAACGGGTCTTAAAGCGCCTAAAATAAAAATGCCCTACTGGGTGGCCTACGCTGCCGGCTTGGCTTGTGAATGGGCCTCCGATACAATTACCCACCTACCCCCTTCCGTTCCTCTTGCGGGAGTGAAGATGGCTAAATATCATATGTATTTCGATCCTTCTAAAGCGATCCGCGAACTCGGTCTCCCTCAAAACCCGATTGAAAATGCCCTGGAACAAGCTGTGCGATGGTTCAGGGATAACCCTGTATCAAGTTGAGCCTATGGAAATAATTTCTCTTTTATGGGGCACGGTTTTACTGAGACCCTATGTTTTTGTTTTTCTCGCATTTTACCTTGCCGTGGCCATTCTCAATATGGGGACGGCCCGCACTATTATATTTACCGTCTTAGCCTATTCAGTGGCTTTTCTTTGCGAATACTCGTCAACCCGAAACGGCTTTCCTTTTGGACATTACACCTATATTGAAACCACCCGTGATCAGGAACTATGGATCAGCAATGTTCCTTTCATGGATTCGCTTTCGTTCTCTTTTTTAGTTTATGTCAGTTATACCTTGAGCCTTTTACTCTGGGCGCCCCTTATTAAGAAGGGCTGGGATGTTCGTTTGGGAAATATTGAACCGCTCAAAAATTCGCTGAGGGTCATTGCTTCTGCCTCCATCCTTTGCATGTTGCTGGATGTGATCATTGACCCGGCCGCTTTTTTAGGCGACCGCTGGTTTCTGGGGAAGATCTATTTTTATCGTGAAGAAGGGGAATACTTCCATATTCCTCTAACTAATTTTGCTGGCTGGATTTTTGTCGCGGTGACAACGCTTTCTTGTTTTGCGCTTTTGAACCGTTGGCTGGACTCTCGCACTCCGTTCAAACCTTCTTATCAAGCACCGGGGCAAGCTTTGCTGGGGCCCGCCCTGTACTTGGGTGTGCTGATTTTTAATCTCGGTGTGACATTCTATATTGGGGAAACATTCTTGGGCTTTCTAGGTACGCTGATCAGCTTGGGAATCTTTTTGCTCGTTTTTTTTCGGGTCAAACGATTTACAGCGTAGGAGGGATCAAGCCTCTCAATGCTACATGGTTTTGGACCCGATATAAATTCCATAACCAATGGCGGCCCCCACCAACCCCATGAGTAAGTTATCGGTAGCGACTGCC
>JABIYR010000141.1 GCA_018702695.1 Nitrospina sp.
CAAGGTGGGTCTTTGGCGTGTCTGTGGTTATAAAATCGACCCTTATTTTAACTATCCGTGGCTTTCTACGAACCTTGTTACCCTTTGGGCGCGTTTCACGTTTCATTATCGAGAATTTTTGGTTCGCGCTTTTTATTACCCGATATTTTTCAAGTATTTCAAACGTCACACCCATCTTAGAATTTTCACCGCTACCATGGCGGCCGCCTGTTTTGGCAACCTCGTCTGGGGCCATATGACAGAAGCCACATTCTATTACGGATTGGAATTCAACAATATTTATGAATCTTTACAGCAATGGCCCTATTTTGTTTTGCTGGGTTTAGGCATTACTTTAT
Organism: Nitrospina sp.; assembly: GCA_018702695.1. Taxonomy (GTDB): domain Bacteria; phylum Nitrospinota; class Nitrospinia; order Nitrospinales; family VA-1; genus LS-NOB. The sequence goes on from JABIYR010000141.1 coordinate 339, forward strand.
GCGAATTCTGGCTCCTGCATAAAAAAAAATCAGCCCGGAAAGTATGGACTTTCGACAAAGACATCGGTTGGGATTTTCTTTCCGCTTATGCCACCCTGCAATACTATGCCTTGATCCATATTTTTGTTTACACCACTCCGGAGGCCACACTTGCGGATAATTTCTCATTATTCCTAATCGGGCTTGGATTTCACTTTTAATGAACCCGACTATCGGCCCGCCTCAGGCCAAACTGTATTTTTTTCTTAGCGGGTAAACCCTTCCGCAGTCAACTCGGAAATATGAATTTGCTAAAGATTTAGGATTTCTCTATCGGAGGGAGCGAGTTGCAATGAAACGATTGCTGTTTCGGGTTTATTGCGAATTCTTTTTATGGAGCTGAGAAGAAGTCCACTGCAAGCAGATCTTGGCTTTTTTTAGATATATTTTTATCAGCGTATGCGGATCTAAATCCGTTAGGTTCAAGCTACCCTGCCAATAATCTTTTTCTTTTCGAGGGTGTGCTTGAAAGGATAATTCTTGCAAATATGTTTCCACCGTCTTGTGACCTGCAAGGCAACTGATAGAATAAATTTTTCGTTCCCAATTCCTCAAAACTTCTAACAGGGAACAAATAATGAGCGCACGCCCGACCCCTAAATTACGATATTTTTTATCAACAATAACTAGGTCGAGCCTGACGTAATTATTTTTTGGGGTCGGTTTATTCTGGTTTTCCTGAATCACCATAGAGACCACACCGAGCGGTTGCCCCTTTTCACTCAGAGCGAAAACCTCTTCGCCAGCATTTGCGCTTAAATTGTCCGAGCAGCTAATGAGCTGTGGCTCTCTGCAACGCAGTTTGCGGTACAATTCATGTTCAGCGTTGGTCAAACTTAAGCTCGGAAACGATGCAAATAAATCGACTAGCTCAGGGGTCATGAATTCTGAAATCGACTGCCTTTTCCAATGAGTTGTTTTTGGGGTAGGAAAACTTCTTTGCCTTGGCAGGCTTCTACATGACCGATGACCTGACAAGGGAGGTCGTGCTCTTTGCAGATTTTGCTGATGGCTTCCACTTCTTGAGTGCCCTCGACGATCAGGCAAAAACCCGTGCCCATATTGAACACTTCAAACATTTCGGCTTCGCTCACTCCGCCTCGATCCTGAATCAGGTTAAATATTTCAGGAACGGGTTGTAGTGTATCAATGACAAAACGAATATTATCGCTCTCAACACGATTGAGATTACATAACCCGCCGCTGGTAATATGAACCATTGCTTTGAGGTCGAGCCCCGAGTCGAGCATTTGCATAACTGGTTTCACATAAATCCGTGTTGGCTCCAGAAGAGCTTCGCCCAATGTCTGACCTAAAAACTCCTCATAATCATTGACACGCGATTTCTGCTCTTCTTGGTTTTCTCCCAACAAAACTCTACGCGCTAAAGTCAATCCGTTTGAATGCACGCCACTGGATGCCAAGCCAACAATCAGGTTTCCCGGTTTTATTTCTTTGCCAGTGTTGACCTTATTGAGAGGAACGTGACCGATGCAGGCTCCAATGAGATCTATGCCTGATATGATTTCCTTGATCTGGGAAATTTCGCCACCAGAAATACTGATGCCAGATTGTCTCGCTCCTTCTGCCAGCCCCTGACCCAATTGGCTGAATATTTCAGGATCGGTATGGGAACAGGCGATATAGTCCACCATGCTTACCGGGCGCGCGCCCACGCAGATGACATCGTTGACATTCATGGCGATACAGTCAATGCCTATCGTGTCATATTGACCTAGCAATTCGGCAACAACGATCTTTGTTCCGACCCCGTCGGTTCCAAAGGCGATGCCCTCTCCATTACCCAAGTCGATTACGTTGGCAAAATATCCGATATCTGCGGCTAGCGGATAGTTCTCGCTGAACTTCCGTGTCGGTAAAACATGTTTGAGCAAACCTGAAAGTGCGGTTTCTGCTCCCTTGCTGGAAACACCGCTCTTATCGTATTCAGAAGATTCTGACATGAACAATCCTGTTTAAAAAGTTACTGGGGGCGTATCATATCACGCGTTGGGCGCAAGAGAAACGTGATTTTCTGTATCGCCTCTTAAGGATATATGCCCATGGTGCGATAACTGGTATAAATCTTCTCAATGGCCAAGGCCATCGCCGCAGTTCGATAATTGTCAATATTTTCGGTCGACCAATAGCGTTCGCGGATCTCCTGAAAGGCTTTACGCATCGTGTCATCCAACCCCGACCGCACCAGATCAATTTCACTCGCCCCTTGGCTGAGTTTTTTCACCAAATCTAGAGGAACTTTTGTGCCTGTAGCTTCAATAGCTTGAATAACAAGCTGGCTCTGCCCTTCTTCATAGCGTCTTTGCATTCGACCAAATCGAATATGAGAAAGGTTCTTGATCCATTCAAAATACGAAACCGTCACCCCGCCAGCGTTGAGATAAACATCTGGAATGATGACCACCCCTTTTTCTTTTAATATCGATTCGGCCGCAAAAGTGACCGGCCCATTTGCGGCTTCAGCAATCAGCTTCGCCTTAATTTGAGCTGCATTGCTCTGATTGATCACCGCCTCCATCGCGGCCGGAATCAGAATATCGCAGTCTCTTTCCAGAAGAGATTTGCTATCTTCAAAATATTCGGCATTGGGGTAACCCGTCACCCCGCCCTTGTTGGCGACCTTATATTGAAAAACATCTTCAACATCCAGTCCGTTCGGGTCATACAAGGCTCCATCCCATTCCAGGATTGCGATAATTTTAGCCCCGTCTTCTTTTTGAAGAATGCTAGCGGTGTAATAACCAACATTCCCGAGACCCTGTATAATCACCTTTTTACCTTCTAGTGAGTCGCCTTCCATTTTCGCAAGTTTCACATCTTCAGGGTGACGAAAAAATTCTCTCAGACCGAATACAACCCCTCTGCCTGTGGCTTCAATTCGCCCCTGAATGCCGCCCATTGAAACAGGTTTCCCTGTAACACAGCCCAGTTGATTGATATCTCCAGGACAATGGGCCGCATAGGTGCTGACGATCCATGCCATTTCACGTTGACCCGTGCCCATATCCGGTGCCGGGACATTGACGGCCGAACCAATATAATCCTTTTGAATCAGCTCATAGGCAAAGCGCCGAGTGATGCTTTCCATTTCTCCGCGCTCATAATTTTTGGGGTCAATTAAGAGCCCGCCTTTCGACCCCCCAAACGGAACATCAACCAAAGCGCATTTATAAGACATCAAAGCGGCCAGAGCTTCCACTTCGTCTTGATTTACATTCGGGGCAAAGCGAATGCCGCCTTTAGCCGGAAGCTTATGGTCACTATGAACCGCCCGCCAACCGATGAAGGTTTCTATCTGTCCTTTGATTTTAACTGGAAACCGAACTTGATACACATTGTTGACATTGCGAATATATTTAGCCATTCCGTCAGGAATATCCAGAGTCGCCATGGCCATATCACAACAAAGATTGACACTTTCTCTAAAGCTCACTTCCTTGTCAGCAGGTACATTCATTGAATTTCTCCCAGATTAATTTTTGAACCTACGCATTAGTTCATTCATTATGATAGAGATAGGTATCGCTCTTTCAGGTTGAGGTGTTTAAATGATATATTGAAAACCTCTCAAAGTCGATAGGGTGAAACCGATAAAAGACCCTAAATCATAGATTTCAAGGTTAAAGAATGAAACAGAACCGACTTAGACTTACAGTTACAACGGAAGGTCGTGGTATCTACTGTATCAGCCAAAAAGTTTGTAAATGGGTGAGCCAACAGTCGATCCAGTCTGGCTTATTAACACTCTTTATTCCTCATACATCGGCCTCCTTATTGATTCAGGAAAATGCCGACCCAGATGTTCTGGAAGATTTAAACCGGTTTTTTAACCACTTGGTTATCGATGGCGATCCCCTGTTTCAACACCAATCAGAAGGCCCGGACGATATGCCAGCGCATATTCGATCCGCACTCACGCAGACCCACCTTTCCATACCCGTGCAAGAAAACAAACCCAGTCTAGGTATCTGGCAGGGAATTTATTTATTTGAACACCGCATCCATCCTCATAAAAGAAATATCATTCTGCATCTCTTAGGGGAATGATTTTTAAGGATAAGAATTGCTAAAATCTTTTTATCCCTTATACTAAAGCCGTCACTTTTTGACTTATTCACTTTCACTTTCGTTTTCTTAATTATTATGAAATTCAAATTTTACTCTTCTCACCTCGCCTCAAAAATTCGATTTCCTATTTTTAAATTTCTTATTTTGGCTCTATTATCCATGAGTTTACTTGTTTCATGTGGAGGAGGAGGGGAAGAGGAAGGGCCTGACCGTGCCAAAGTTGAGGAGGCACGCAAAGCCTTTGAAGAAGAAAATTATGATAAAGCTAAAAGCTCGATTGAATATTTTCTTGCGCAATACCCTAACAATATTGAAGGCTTATATTTGTATGCGCAGGTTCTTGTCAGCACAGGTCAACTTTTAAAAGCCCGAGAAAAAGCCAATGAAATGATGGCTATCGACCCCAACTTGGCAGAACCCAAGGCAATTTTGGGTGAAATTCATTATGGACGTAAAGAGTTTGATGAAGCCATTGATATGTCACGTCAAGCGTTGAAGATAAACCCTCAATTACAAGCCCCCTATCGTGTCATTGGCGAAATTTATCTGCGCAGGGGGAAGGTCAAGCAGAGCATCAAGGTTCTTTTAGAAGCTCGCCGTCTCAAAGCCGACGTGGAGACATTGAAGAAATTATCCGCCGCCTACATTAAAGATAAAAATTTTACTGAAGCCCAAAAACATCTCGATGAAGCCCTGAAACTGGACGACCATGTTCCCGGTCTGCACTATAATATGGCGGTCGTTGCTGCCAATCTGGGTGATGGAGAAAAGGCCATGCACCATGTTGACCTTGCCTTGCAATATTATAGCAAGTTGGACACTTTTTTCTGGATCGGCAAATCTCGGGATTTACGAAAATTAGTCATCAAAAAGTTTAAGGTTAAGGAATAGTCCTCTCCTGAAAATTTCCTCTCAATGTATTAGAGCTTTCTTTTTGACCCGGCGTTAAGTTCCATTCAGAGCAACGCCTCTATATTGTAGTGATCTACGCCCTCAATTTTTCTGGAACATACCTATGATAGCAAGAACAGCCATTAAAAATCCAAACAGGGTATAAGAATATAAACCTAGGGTCGTGTTACCCAATATGTCGATAAAATAGCTCCTGTTGAATACAAATCCCCAGAAAAATACAAAGGCATATGAAATCAATAAGCCCAGCTTATGCCTTCCAAAAAGCATGCAAAGTGTCATCAATAAAGTAAAGAAAAGAACCTGACTGAGTGGAACCGACAAAGATTTATCGGATAGAAAAGCACTGACAGAATCTTGAAAATCCATGAGCATTTGAACCGCTCCTTCTTATTTTTTAGTTTTTATCGGGATTTTTGATTTATATGCTAGGCCAATTTTATTATAAAAGCTAGGAGGTTTGAATCATTAAGCGTTGCCTCTTTCGTCCTCAATACTGGGAAGCGCGTAATGCGACGATTGTGTCAATGAAGTCTGATAAATGAAACCCCCAGCTGGCTTATTGAGTTCTCCTTGAAAAAAAATGAACTCAAAAATTTCATCGGCTCGGTTGGCATCGACCACGACCGTTAAAATATCTTGCTCAGACCACGCCCCATAATCTTTGACACTCTCTACAGTACGCAAACCTCTGCCCGTATGCACATTTGTGGAATCAATATTTTTTTCGCTATGCAATTTTTCCACAAGGCTAATGCCAGCTCCCTTGGGAAGAAAACAGGTAATGCGTTTTATATCTTTAATTAGATTATTATTCATAGAAGTTGAATTTCTTATGGTTTTTTTTCATCCGTCTTATTTGCATCATCGACAAACTTACCCAAGACATCCGGGGGAATATAAGTTGCCGCTTTTTCTAGCGGGGTGATGTACATGATTCCCATTCCCGGTGTGTCCAGATTACCCGCCAGATACATGCGTTCAAAAACACGTTCTACCTGTTCCTTAGAAACCACAATGTCGACCACCTCTTTCTCAACCTCCACCGCCACGCCCAGAATTCCGAGCCGCTCTCTAACACCCATGCCACGTGCAAAGTGAACCGTTGCCCCTTGGGCCCCTGCTTCGCGGGCCGCCTGAATGATGGTGTCAGCCAGACCCCGTTGAACGATACAGGTTATTAAAGCAATGTCTGTCAGTACGGTGATTTCTCTCAGGCTCATGCCGTAACCTCCTGGCCTTTTAATATATTAATTCGTTTTAAATTGGCCCGTCGTGTTTTGAATTGAATCCAGATACCCATGATTAATACAGATAAAATGGGGCAGATGGAGGCCATAGATAAAATACCAAATCCTTCTATAGCCTGAACAGCATTGCCAAAACCTAAACCCATGGCCAATACTAGAGGCACCGTGACGGGCCCCGTTGTCACGCCAGCACTATCCCAAGCCACATTCACAAATTCTTCTGACGAGCAAGCTGTGAGCACCAGGCCCAAAATATAACCGGGCAACAAAAGATAAGAAATTGGAATTTCGAAAATAATTTTGAGCACTCCCAAACTGATACCAAACCCCACCCCAGTCGATACGGCCATCATCAACATTCCTTTTCGAAACGCGCCATTGGTGAGATTTTCTACCGTCTGACCCAGGGCATTCAATGCCGGTTCCGCTAAGGTCGCCCCAAAACCAAGTATCCAGGCAAAAAATACAGCGATGATTATTCCCGCTGAATAGCCGTATAAAGGGGACCCGGCTACATTTTCCAAAGGAATAAAAGCCGCTGGCACAAAACTTCCTGATTGACTTCCCAGCTTAGCCAGACCATAACTCAAACCGATGTTGAAGACGATCATTCCAATCAGTGACAAACATAAGCCATAAACAAGGATTCCCGGCTCATGGATTTTTTCACGTAATAGAACTTTGAGCACCAAAAATAAAAATAAGACCAACGGCACGATGGAACGTGCTCCAGAAAGTATCTCTGCGTAAGGCGTCTCTTGCCATCGGCCTGTGCCAGTCTGCACCATAACCAACTGGCTTGCCTCAATGATGGATGCAGGGCTCACGTTAAAAGAAACATAAATTGCCAACCCCAATACTCCAATGATAGGAAACAGGGAGGCCAGAGTCACAATACCAAAGCCTGACAAAGAAGAATTTCCTTTGCCCGCGGCAGAGGCTATTCCAATTCCCAACGACAAAACCAGAGGAACTGTCACCGGCCCGGTTGTCACTGCCCCACAATCCCACGCTAACCCTAGAATCTTGTTCAATTCCGGGTCCATCATACAAAAGACAGTCAACCCAAAAGTAGGAATCATGGCGGCATAGATCATCGGCTTTAGGCTCCAACCATTGAGAAAACGTAATGTCCCCAGTACCGCCGCCAACCCAACCCCAATGCCCACAACCAGAACCAAAGCCCCGGTCCAGTTATTGAGCAAGGCATATAGATAAGGAGCTTTGCGCACATCAACAATCGAACCCACTGCCTGAAGCGCGCCAATGGCTGGTTCGGCAAAGGTGACCCCGATGCCTAATAAAAAGGTAATGATTAAGACAACTTCTAGGCGGGATTTTTTCGGGAGCGTGTTGCCAATCACTTCTCCAAAAGGCATGAGGCCCAGCTTCAACCCTTCCATAAAAATCATCAGCCCCAGTATAACGGCTATCAACCCTGCGGTGATGACCCCATGCTCCAATACATTTTGGCGCAGGATGAGAACCTGAAATAGAAAAAGATAGACAGCTAAAGGCACTACCGCTCTAACCTGACTCCAGAGACGCATCCCTACATAAGGCCCCAGAAGTCGATAAACATCGATACTACGAAGTTGTAATTTTTTCGGGCAGTATGGAATTTCTTGCCCGCTTTGATCCTTAACAGCCGGTGGGGTTAACCTATTATAGGAAAGAGAATTTTGCTTGAGGCTGACCTCCCGTACAAAGTCACCGAATCGAATTTCTCGTCCCATTAATTAACCCTCCGTGTATTCGAAAAATAGAGCCTCTCTTATTAGAGTGGGTGCTGTTTAAATTATTCCACCTAAATCATTTCAGACCGACAACCTGAGGCCTTTGACCTAGTTGTGCGCATTCCAGTCTATCCTCTTATCCGCTGTATCACATAAGGTTTTTCTAAGCTCAGGGTTCTCATCTAAAAATAATTGATAATCCACATCGCTCAAGATAAGCAGATCGCAAAACCCCAGAGCTTTGACACTAAAAGTTCTAGGGCTATTTTTAATCAATGCAATTTCCCCAAAAAATTCTCCACTACCTAGATGAATTGCCGTCGGCGGGACATTGACTTCTACACATCCCGAAGATATAAAATACATGCAATGGCCAATATCCCCCTCTTTTATAACTACCTCATCGGGCACAGCCAACATCGGTTTAAGAAAACTGGCGATATGCCTTATGCGATCAACCGAAAAATTTGCAAACAGAGAAACCCGTTGCACCAGTTTTTCGGGTTGTAAGTTTAGGTCTAAAGTAGGCCGGGCTGGAATTTTGTCCCGCCGGGATTGCAAATCTTCTTCCAGATTTTTAAAAACTTCTCCACTGATAACCGTCTCTTTAAGCAGTTGTTGGTAATCCGCCTCCTGAATCCTTATTGCGACACGGCTCAAATAACGTTTTTGTAACATTTGAAAATATTCAGGATACTGGAGTTGGAGCAAAGATAAAGCTCGCTCTGTTTTTTGCAGACGTTTTTCAATGAGCGTTTTTAAAAATTGTCCCGTTTTTTTCCCAATCAAAGCCTCCATTTTTGGCAGTGCGGTCAGTAACTTGTCCTGCATCACGGCTTGACTTGAAATCAAAATTTCAAACCGATCGGCAAGGTGTAACGAAAGATTTTTACTGTAACCAAACCGACGGTGAAGGGTGAGAGAAAAATGAAATCTCCAATCGAAACGCAAAAATTTCATCGAGGATTTTTGATATTCACCCTGAGAATTTTCAGCCTGCAAACCATCCAACATGTCCTCCACCTGTGCTAATAATCTTCGTACAATATAGGTGGACACAAAACCTTCCTCAAACTGAGCCTGATATCCTGCTCTTTCAAGCGCACATAAATCAATCAGACCAACTCGAACCCAATCTTTTTCAGCAAGCTTCTCAGAGCGAGCAAGACAATGGTAGATTGCCGTTTCATCTTTATGATATTGTCGCAAAATATCATCAGACAGTTCTGCCTTGATATTATGATTTTTAGCTTTACTTGTTAGCGAGTTTTGAATTTTACTCAACGCATGTTTCAAGGCTCGGTTACATATTATTTGATCCACCAAATCCAATTTATCCAACCCAAATAGTTTTAGTACCCTTCCAATGGTGGTGGCATTGATCAGCAAAGTGAATAGAACAAAGCCGGTAACTAAAACGCCAATGAACCTTTGCATTTCAGGATCAAAGGAATCGTTTTCCATAATGGACAATGCCAGAGCGAGTGAAACTGCGCCACGAAGCCCCCCCCAAAGCATCACTCCTTTAAATGCCAAACTAATATTTGCCGTTGAATTGGTTTTTTCAAATACAGGAAGCACTGCAAAAAGAATCAAAGCTCGCGCTCCAAATGCTGTCAAAATTAATACTCCCAGAAAAAGCAATTCTTCATAAGTGATGCTCCCCAGTATTTTTGGAACCGCCATCCCAACCAGCACAAAAATCACCGAATTTGCCCAAAAAGCAAAATGGTCCCAAGTTTCGTGGAGCTTTTTCCAAGTTTCGGGTGGCAGGGTTGCATGACCGAATGACCCCACCACTAAAGCGGCCCCCACCACGGCCATGACTCCTGAAACATGTAAATAATGCTCGGCTAGAACAAAAGAGAGGTATGCCAACGATAGGGTGAGGGTGATTTGTACAAGCGGATATTTTTGCATTCTTGACAAAATCGAACAGAACCCATAACCCATAGCGACACCCGCAAGAATTCCCAGTACAAAGACTTTTAAAAAGGAATACACCCCCGATAAGATATTTGCGCTGGTATTTTCTGTCAGCATTGCTACTAAAATGCTGAACAACACAATTGCCGTTGCATCGTTAAACAGGCTTTCTCCTTCTACTAGAACGGCCAATCTTTTTGGAGCTCGCAAGTCTTTGAATATTGCCATGACGGCCACCGGGTCTGTGGCAGAAACAATGGCCCCCAATAACAAACAAACGATAAGAGAGGCCCCCGATACCCAGAACATCATGGTACCAACCAGAATTGCTGAAATGAGCAGGCCTAATATGGCAAGCAGAAGAATGGAGCCCAGATCATCCATTAAGCGGTGCGCATCAATGCCTAACGCGGCTTCAAAGACTAAAACGGGTAGGAATATAAATAGAACGGCATCTGAAGAGATGCGGAAAGAATTTAAGCTAAAGAGAAAGTCAGAAAAAATACCCACCTGTTGCGAGGTGACTCCCCATTCGGAAAAATAACCCAGCAGACAACCGGTGATCGCCAACAACACGGTGTAAGGAACATTCAGGCGGTGGGAGGTCGGATACATCAATACCGCCAACCCCAATAAACCGCTTAGCCCAAGCACTGGTAACCAGATGGGGTCCAAGAAATCTCCTGTCAAACAGGTTTACCCTATTAAGCTGATTTGATTATTTGAACTTACATCCAAACCAATCAGCAAGTAATCGGCTTTATACTTACTAGAGTTTGTGCGGTTTAAATTATTCCACCTAAATTTAATTTATCGGTGTTCTTATAGAACCCTCATGCAATTTTCAATATTCCTTGACGAATGAAAATCACCCCGATCAGGAGCGTGAGAGAAAGAATCCAAATGATCAGATAGATCACCATCGACTGGTTGGCCTTTTGTTTTTCCAGCCAGCTACGTGGTTTCACCCCGCGTAACCAAAAGACAATTTTAGCGGCGAGATTCACGCTGACGATATTGACCGCAAGAAGCAAAGCCGCGCCCACTGCTAATTGAGTCTGACCGGCCCCAATCATCAATCCTAATGTCGCTGTGGGCGGCAATAATGCCACTGCCACCATCACCCCAACCAACACACTTGCTAGACCCGTTGTCAGAGAAATAACAGCGGCCGCACCCGAAGCTAACGCCAAGGTCACCGAGTCTAAGCCGACATCCGTGCGTGCCAGCAATTCATGACTGTCTAAATTCAGGGGGTAAAAAAATCCGAGGATCATTGAAAGTGATAACGCCAATGTGATTCCTGCCATCGTAGTTTTGACAGCCTTCCACATTAAAGATATGTCGCCTAACGCCGCCCCCAGTGCCAACGCTATATTTGGCCCCAAAAGCGGAGCAATGACCATCGCCCCGATCACCACTGCGACATTGTCTTCTAACAAGCCAATTGCCACGACAACGGTTGATAAAAATACCAAGAGAAGGTATGTAGAATCTAAACGCGCATTTTTAACAATATCGTTATAAAGTTCTTCTCGAGTGGTGGTAACGGCTTCTTCATTCTTTACTTCCGAAGCTTCATTTTCTTGTCTTGGAAGAACAGCCTCAAGAGATAGAACCAGTATTTTTGAAGACTCATCCGACCCTAAAAAACCTTGCAAAGCATCCAGCACCAATTGCCTCTTATCATTGTTGACCAGAATGCGGATTAGATTTTTGCCTTGTTCCTCAGAGGAACCTATCCAATTGACCTCGGAATCATGCTGCTCTGCAATGCTAATAACAGGCTTTAAATTCTGAGTCGATGTGACAACTTCGATTAATTTCATAAAAGGCTGATGACTTGTTAATAGGTGGGTTCATGCTTCAACCTGCAGAGAAACCGTCTAGCTTATAAATAATCATTACTCTGCAACCTCAAGAATAATGTTTTCCGGTCAATTCATTTTTTTGGTTTGCAGGTTGGCAATATTACGCATAATTTGCTCGTGGCAAGACTCGCAGAAACAACCTTCGCCGGTAAAGATCCAACATTCGTCTTCTGCCCACTCTTTTGCTTGCGCCTTATCTTCAAAAAACTTTCCCAATGGAACGCAATTTTCAGAAATTTTGATCTGACAGGGAACCGCAAACTCCCCCTTCTCGTTTTCTATGAATGGCATTTCTTCTGACATATTTTTTCCCGTTCTTACGGCCTCCAAAACCAGGCTTTACCTTGAATGCGCTCACACGGTAGCCTATTTTTTAGAACCCATTAATTATTTGATCTGGCCAACACTACCCATATATTAAACCTCACTCTGTTATAAAAACCTAGTGCTTACTTGTCCACGAATTAACGGGGTGGTCTTCGCAATAGAACTGAAATTCATGGCAATAAGGAGAACGTTTTTCTAATAAGGGTTTGAAACCCATGGCCACAAGGCTTTGCCTATTTTCACAAGTTAATAACAGATGGATTCCCTAATCAGAGTGGATCAATATAACTAGCAAAAAGTACAAACACTTCACCGCCAGAAAATCAAAAATTCTATTTTCCTGTAGCCTTTTGAATATTTTCTTTGAGAGAGGAAGACTTATCCGGAGTTGGATCAATCAGAGGCCAGATTAAAATAAAAATGATAAACCCGGCAACAATTATTCCAATTACCGAACCGATCCAGTCCATGATACCGTATTTTTCTTTCTGGTCAGTCATCCATATCCTGCGCTTTGTTAAAAGGAAGTTCAGGTATCCAGCGGGGAACTTTCTGCTTATAGTGTTTATATGATTCGCCCAATCTTTTCTCCAGATCAGGCTCCTCCCAAAGGGGGATGAATATCAAACACGATCCTAAAAACAACAAAAACCATAAACCAATCGGAATCGATCCAAAAAGAATGGCTTCGCCAGATAGAACCAGCCAAACTCCCACCATCATGGGGTTACGCATATAAATATAAGGCCCTTGGACGACGAGTTTTTTCGGTGGATCATAAGGAGCCGGGGTGCCTTCTCCATACTCAGAAAATAGCGCAACGGTTTTCCAGCACAAAGCCAGCCCTAACGCCACCATTGTGGCTCCCCCCACAGATCGCATTGCATCAAAACCAATCGCGAAATATTCTAATACTCTTCCAGGTTGCGAATGCCAGAGCAGAAGTGCCGGAATCACTCCCATCACATTCATCGGAAAAATTAGAAATGCGATGATCAAAGAACGAGAAAACTTCATAGGCCCTATGCAGTTATAACTTAAACAGTTTGAGACATTATCTGTAATCAAACACCAAAAGCACCATGAACCCAACGGTGACTAGGACCGAAAACCAAACCATAAATTTGAACATAATCGATGCTCTGATAAAATGACAGGGTGAGTAAAATATTAATTCTTCAATTCACATTTTCACACCGGGTGCTTGACGATACAAACGGCCCCCAGGTAGGTTTTCTCTGTGCCTTTTTCATATATTTTATTATTCGGCAGATTCCAGATACCATACGAATCCACTAACAAAGTATAGTATTTTTGGTCTTGCCAGAGAGGAGATTTTTCGTTAACACAAAACTGCACCTTCAATTTTGAAGTAGCCCGATCTCCAAACCTGCGGGTCGCAATTTTAGGATAAATTTGTGAGGGGTTTTCTGAGTTGACAATATCCAATATGGGTCTGCCTATGAGGTCTTTTACATCCCAACCCAATACGGAGTTGAACCTTATATTGCTATTTTGGATATTCCCGTCTGCATCCAAACGCAAGACCCCATCGGAAGATTGTTCAAGAATTATTCGATACTGATTTTGGCTCTCTATCAATTCGTCATTCTGGTCCCGCAGTTTGTCATTCAGACCGTCCTTCACCTGAATCAAACGTATAATTTCCAGATGACTTTTGACCCGGCTTAAAACCTCTTCCCTCTTAAAAGGCTTGGCAATATAATCCACACTTCCAACCTGAAAGCCACGAACAATATCTTGTATTTCGGTTTTAGCCGTCACAAAGATGACCGGAATATCTCGAGTATTCGGGTTGGCCTTTAATTTTTCGCAGGTTTCAAATCCATCTATTCCCGGCATCATAACGTCCAACAAAATCAAGTCAGGCGGGCTTTTTCCCACCAATGCCAATGCCTTTTCACCCGTCATGGCAATAGAAATTTTGAAACCCTCGATATCGAGAATTTTACGTAAAACATCAATATTAGCAGGAGTGTCGTCAACGATCAGAATTTTCATTCCTATTAGTTCCGTCATAACTTGAGTGGGGAAAAAATATTTATAATAATTTCTATTATCTATTCTAATCTCTTCAGTTAACTTCTCAATCTTTTTTTGGCTGTTTTGATTCAGGAGGGGGGAGGAGGAATACTATGAACCAGTGGATCACTGGTTTTTAAGCAAATCTTGGTCAATGATCACAATTCGCCCGACCTCAGATCAAGGGCGGGCGAACTGCTGAATCATCAATTCTCAGATTATCTTAAAATCTGCAAGCGGGTTTGCTTAAACGCTAGCTGCCGGTCGAGGCGCTCGGCGTTTAAACGTCGTTCTTTTGGCGGCAGGCTTCCTGGAATAAGAATTCCTTTCGTTTTTAGCCGGTCTTCCTGAAGAACGCGAGGAAGAGTTATTGCCATAACGACGGCCTGAAAATTTACCGCCCGATTTCTCCGCTGAAGCACGTTTTAAGGCAATGGACTCAGAATGAAACGGATGATCATCCACCACGTTTACCGTCTTATTAATAGTTTTCTCAATTCTACGCAGATAGCCTTTTTCTCCGGCATCGCAGAATGAGAGTGCCACACCCGTTGCTCCGGCTCGTGCGGTTCTGCCAACGCGGTGAACATAACTCTCGGCTTCATTAGGAAGCTCATAGTTGATCACATGCGTGATTCCATCAACATCTAAACCTCTCGCAACAATATCGGTGGCAACTAAGACGCGAACTTTACCAGCTCGAAATTTTCTCAACGCATCCATACGCGCCGTTTGAGATTTATTTCCATGTATCGTGTCGGCCTTAATTCGCAGTCGGCTCAAATTTTTAACAATTCGGTTTGCTCCATGCTTGGTACGAGCAAATACCAGTGCTCTTTCAACACTATCATCCTGCAACACCGACTCCAGCAATGCGTTTTTGTTTTCTCGCTCCACAAATAATACGCGCTGGTCAATTCTATCCACCGTACTGGCTGGAGGGTTCACAGAAACCTGCACCGGATCATTAAGAAAAAGCTTTGTCAGGCGCATAATTTCAGGCGGAAGCGTTGCAGAGAACAGCATCGACTGACGTTTTTTAGGTATCATATCGTAAATTTTCTTTATGTCTGGCAGAAAACCCATGTCTAACATGCGGTCGGCTTCATCCAAAACAAATACTTCTATTTTATCTAAGCGCAAATATTTCTGTCTGTACAGATCCATCAATCTACCTGGAGTAGCGATTAAAACATCGACCCCTTTTCTCAATGAACGAATCTGTGGTTTCAGGCTCACACCCCCATACACCACGCAATGCTTTAAATTTAGATGCCGCCCATAAGTTTCAAAGCTGTCACTGATCTGACATGCCAATTCTCGAGTCGGGGCCAATACCAAAGCGCGTGCCGCTCCTGACCCTGTATGTTGATGATTTTCAGACAGGTGTTGCATGATGGGCAAAGCAAAGGCCGCTGTTTTACCGGTGCCAGTTTGAGCACATCCTAAAAGATCCAAGCCTTGCAAAAGATGCGGAATGGATTTTTGTTGAATGGGCGTAGGGCTGGTATACCCCTCCTCATTTACTGCTCGGCAAATGGGGTCGATTAAGTTGAGGGCATCAAAGCCCACGGTTGTAGATTCCATTAATAGTTTTTCCTTTTAGTGGACGCTTAGTGGACGCTGACTCAGCCAAAGGCCACAGCCCGTCCATTTAGATCGCGCTCAAATTCAATAACAGAGAATATTGAGCTATAATTGGTATTAGGATTTGAGCTTAAATGAGAAAACGGGGGGGGAAATCAGACAACCGATGGTCCGGGAGGCTACTCAACCAAAAATATTGCCAGTAATGGCAAAACACCTGTCATTCTCTAGACGGCTAAATCATTTACAGTGTTTCCATTATAAAACAGTTATTTATAAAAAACCAGTTCTTTTTGAAGCGGTAGCAAAAGAAGATGCAGATCTATGATCAATTGCCCTAAATGCCAATTTGAGCAACCTGAGTCAAAAGTCTGCCGCCATTGTGGAGTGATCTTTGCCAAGTTACAAACTCACCTAAACCAAACTGAACAGGGCTCAATCGATACTGCAAACAGTATCAATGAGACTGAAGGCCCAATAAAAAGATTTGCGGACAAGATATCTTGCCTATTCTTAAGTCAGCCTTGGAAACCCATCACCACCTCAACCTTTATTTTTCTTTCGCTGTGTTTTTTCCTGCATGGTCTCTTTTTTCCTAAAACAACCCGGCTTGAAGATTGGCCTGCATTTTATGGATGGGTTCATAATATTAACCTAGTCTTTCATGAAGCCGGACATATTCTGTTTGCTATTTTCGGCAATGATACGCTGACGATTCTGGGCGGGAGTTTGAATCAATTGTTGATTCCTTTCATCGCCTTTTCTGCCTTTTTTTATAATCGAGACCCAGCCGGGACCGCTTTTGCCTTGCTCTGGTTCTTTGGCAATTTTATCGATGTCAGTCTTTATATGGCAGATGGAAGATTTCTAGAATTGCCTCTGATAGGAGGGTTGGGCATGGAAGCCCACGACTGGCGAAACCTATTCAACCACTTTGATGGCTGGAGCATGGATCAGGCTCTAGCAAAAACAATGTTTTATATAGGCTGGGTCGGCATTGTCATCACTTGGGTCTGGCTCTATAAAAATTGGCAGAGCCACTTTAAAAAACGTTAAAATGAACCGATTGCTTTTTCTTCTCATCTTATTTTTATATCTCGCCATTCTTACTCTGAATAATTTTTGAACAAGGAGACTGCCATGACAGGACTTCCACAATCTGAACATCCAAAAGAAAAATTATTTGATTTCATGACCACACCTGTAATCAGCATTGATGTATCAGCCACCGTTCAAGAGGCCGCACATTTGATGGATGTAGAAAACGCCAGCGCCATTCTTATTACCGAGAATGACAAACATATAGGAATCATAACGGAAAGAGATTTTACGCGTAAGGTAGTGGGTGGCGGGCTAGCATTATCGACTCTCGTGACGGAGATCATGAGTCAACCGCTTTACACTTTAGATAAAGACAATCATATTCTTGAGGCTTCAGAGTTTATGACGGATCATAATACTCGACATATATCTGTCACCGATAAAGGTAAAGTCGTAGGCATTGTCACGGTTAAAAACACATTCGCATATTACATGAACCTGTTTGGTCTCGGAAGCTATGACCCGGCCACCCATATCGACTGAAGTTTTTTAACTAGCAAGGATTTGTTTGCGCGCAGGCGAACTGTAGAGACCGTCTTCGTCTCGTCTTCTTTTGTTTTTAATCAATACCTTGGAATACCAGTCCCTACCCACGTTCCCTTCGCGTTCCATCTGAAATTTTCTCAATTCATTGCATTTGGGGCAATGCATGCTTAACTTCTCTTCTAAAGCACGAGAAACCAAGAATCTAAGTTCTGTGGAGCAAGTTTCGCAACTATAAACAAACGAGGGCATAAAGTATGATCTACGAGATAAACAAGAGGAAAAATTCATACATACATCGTGTGGCAATATAATTTTGTCTCAAGAGAAAATCAAGTCTATCCTTAACAAAATGCAAAAAAAATTATAAAGAAAGTCCCGATTCTTTAGCGGAAATAAAAAGTCATATCATTTCACAGAAAGTCCCTTTAATATGACCCACGATATTACAGAACTGATTAAAACATTTGTAATTTTACTGGCCATTATCGACCCTATTGGAAACCTTCCCGTTTACATTTCCCTCACCACTGGAAAAACAGATACAGAGCATGACCGCATAATATTAAAAACCAGCTTCGCCTCGGTGGTTTTGTTAACTCTCTCCTTTTTGTTCGGAAAATATATCGTTGTTTTTTTTGGCATTCAAATGCCAGCTTTCAATTTAATAGGGGGAATTTTTCTGGTCTATATTGCTTTCACCATGCTCACGCATAATAAAACCTCATATTTATTTTCTGCGGAAGAAAATGCCAATGAGGACATAGCAATAATGCCCATGACATTTCCCCTTTTCATTGGGCCGGCCGCCATAAGCTCTGTTATCATTCAGTCGAGCGAGTTAACCCTTTGGCCCACAAAACTGATATCTATTGCAGAATTTGCCCTGATAGGTATTCTCATCGCCATGTGTTTAAAGCTTGCCAACAAAATTCAAAAATTATTGGGCAGTGCAGGTATCAAATTTATCACGCAAATTATGGGATTGCTCTTGGGTAGCTTAGCAATAGGGATCATTGCTGATGAATTAAAAATTCTTTTTCCTGGCTTGTCCTGATTCTTTATTTTGCCTGACATAATAAAACTCTCAACCACATCAAAATGAATCTAAACCCCCTTACCAGCGCCGTCATTGTCTTTATCGTTCTGCTAGTCATTTTGGTAAATTACCTCCACGCGCCAAGAGTCCGTAAAGCCGCCACAAACATTGTATTCTTCGGGTTTGCCGCGTTACTAATCTTCTCTAGTTTTAAAATGCTTTATTTGGGAGAAATGGGAACGTTTAGTATGCAACAAGGAGAGATCAAAATATCCATGAAAAGCGATCCTCTGCAGTTCTGGGGGAGTTTTATTTTTGAATTGTGTTTGGGGGGGTTTATATTTTATTCTTTATTTTTGAAATTAAAAAAACACTGACTTTAGACAACCAAACTGCCTCTGGGTACACACTTATTATCAGGAGTTGAATGTATAGGATGGATGATGCTTTAGAAAAATACGGCGAGGTCCCATTATATTTCTCCCATTATTATAATTTTCTGTTTATTTACAAAAGTCAGAAAATGGAAAATGGCGATCAAATATTTTTGCAACTCGGTGGCAATATGGAGAAAGTTTCAGCGATGGTGGTCGATGCAGACGAACCGCTCACTCTTGACGAAAAAGAAGACAGCGAGTTTGCATACATCAAAAATAAAGAGAACCAAGTCATATGGAAGCAAGGCATTCCTGCAGGGGAGGAGTGACCCTTGCTGGTTTATTTACCTGACTTGTCACCGAATGATAATGCCACGCAATCAGATTTAAAATTTTATCAAGACCGAATCAGGAGTAAGGATTTGAAAGATACAATGTTGGTTAAAGTTCTCAAGGCCTCCAATGAAAAGCACTCGGCAATGTTCCCTGTTGCGGTTTCTGTTTTGCGTGAAGTCCCTTTTTTTACAGAAGTTTTTTCGCAAGACAATGAAGTCTTAAAAAGAATCGCCATGTTGGCGGGTTCAGATAATAAGGCCTATATCCGTTACCGAAATTATAAGCCCGGTGAGGTCATTGTCCAGCAGGGTGATATTGAAAACACTGTTTATTGGTTATTAAATGGGGCAGCTCGCATTCGCTCCGGCAACAGAACTCTCACTCATATCAAACCAATCACTTGTTTTGGTGAACTGACCGTATTGGATTCTCAAGAGCGCACCGCAACGGTGGAAGCATATGAAGCAAGTTATGCAGAGGTGCTAGAAATTGATTGGAGCATCACCAAGCAAGGTCACGAATTGGAAGATCGGTTCCTCGAACTGCTATTGAAAAGCACCACCGATAAAATGAAGAATAATTATATCGTCTCAAATAAAATGTGGAAGGGAGCGCGCGACCTTTACGCCTCCTGTAAAAATAGAGTTCAGGAACTTGAAGCTGAAAATGAAGAATTAAAATTGATGAATATTAAACTGAAAAAGCAATTGGGCCTGTAGCCCCCGCCTTTTCAATTCAGCCCCTTATTTAGGCAACTATTGTAGAGCATGTATTGCCTATTTTTGTAATGAGTGGCACAATCGTTTTATGCGCTCAATATGGAAAGTTGGCATTATCTGTTCTTTCTTCCTGCTCTTATCAGGGGTGGGCTTGGCTACAGCAGGGAGTGATAAAAATTCTATCACCCCACCCCTCTTTGACACCTTGGGTCAGGTCTCAACCGGGTTACCCGTTTCAGAGACTCCCCCTAAAACTAAACCCCTTCAAGTCAACATAGGAACTTATACAAGCCGGACTCATTATCCCGATTCGCCTGCGACGCTCCGCCGATTGCTGGTTTCCATTGAGACCGGTGACTTGGAGCAGGCCAAGCAACTTCTTATCGGCCTTGATATCAATATACAGAATAACCTGGGCATCACGGCTTTGTACCAATCGGTGTTCCACAATCAGTTTACATTGATTCCACTATTGTTGGACCGGGGGGCCGATATCAACCTTTCTGATCATGAGGGCCTAACTCCTCTACATGTCGCGGCTCTGGAAAATCGAGAACAACTGGCATCTTTGTTACTCGACAACGGTGCAAAATTAGAGGCAAAAGACCATTACGGCTACACCCCTCTCCATCTGGCTATCGATCAGGGCAGTGTTAAAACTGCACTCACACTGATTGAGCATGGAGCCCGTGTAAATAACCGCTCAGATTGGGGAGGCACGCCGCTCCACTCCTCAATCGTTTACGGCGATACAAAGCTGGTGAGAATTTTACTCATTGAGGGAGCAGACATTGATGCTCATGACAGGCTAGGTCGTTCAGCTCTGCATTGGGCCGCTGAAAAGGGTCACCTCAGCACTGCCAAGTTGCTGATTCGTAATGGGGCCTCCGTTCACCATCCCGATAGCGAGGGCCACACTCCTTTGCATGAAGCGGCAAAATGGGACCAACAAAAAATTTCCCAGCTCTTCATTTTTCACGGAGCCAATGTGAACAGCAAAGGTGCGGATGGCAGAAGCCCCCTTCATATTGCTATCGCCAACGGAAATATGGATATTGTGGACCTGCTCAAACGTCATGGTGCTAGATTATAATCACTCCATTTTATTCAACCACTCATACTCATTGCCCTCGATCATGAAAAAAGCCGCACTCTGTTTTTTGATTTTTGTAGTTGTTGCCTGCATCGCATTGTTCGCCATGAAAACTATTCTATGGGCCATGTTCGAATGGGGAAGCAGCCAAGCTCTGGCTTTTGCATTGGTTTTTACAAGTCTTTATGTCGGATGCTTTTTTGCTGTTAAAAAAAATAGGCTTCGGCAAGCTCAGTCAATCTCTGATGCGACACTTAAAATTATCTGGGTTCTCGGTTTCGTGCAGTTAGCCGTGCTGGGTATTCTCTATCACTTGTTGCCACAATATTTTCCCGCTATCATCGCAGACTTCTTTTTTGCCTGAAGCACCTCAGGGGGCCCCTCCTCAACCTTACGGCGATTTCTTATAAAAAGAGCGCAGTTTTATAAGTCAAGTATTGGGATCGTTGTTTTCCTCGTTCTTATCACCGGGAATCAAGGCGTATTTCGATCCACACTCCTGATTCCGACTCAACCCAACCATATTGTTATAGCGGTTTTCTAAAACTTTTTCCTCGGTAGCGTCTGCCACATAAGAATCGGTTAAGAAAAAAACCACATTAAAGAGTGCCAAGGGCGGAATGATAAACCCGCCCACCCCCAATACAATATTGCGGATATTTCTTTTTGTTGAATCGGTGTTTTCTAATGTTTGCAGTCTCGTCTGCGTTACTTTCAACCCCTTATCCAATCCTATGCAATTGGCATTTTTATCTTCATGCGATGCGATGATGACCTGACCTGTTGCGCACCCGTATAGAGGGCTTACCAGCATCATAATCACCACCAAAATAATCCTGCATGAGGGTAAAAAATACAACCCAGCAAGCAAACTTCTCTCCTCTACAATACTCACCTGCAATCTCTGGATCCGTTCTATGACTTGGTTCAAGTTTTTACCTATTTTGTTTTGAGTGATTCAATACAAAAGCAAAATGGATACCACTCGCACCTATTCAAGTAATTATTTTAAAATCATAGAGTTAAGGGCTGGTTTATTATGAGGTTTGAGGTTAAGAAATTTTTATTGGCAGAAAATCTGGTAGGGCAAGCCACAGGAAGGCATCAGCAATAGGCTCTTTTGATGCACTGGAATAGTCTTATTTTATAACCGACTCAAGAAGGGGGGAACAATTATGTTCGGTCAATCACTTGGGTTTGCATTGAGCTTCGAGTTCATCGAAGTTGAGTTCTGGGATGTTCAGCGCTTCGATATTTGTTTCACATTCTTTTGCTTTGAGAAAAATGTCACCCTCGGCATCGATACGAAACACCATTCGATCGGCAATATGTTTACCCGTGACAGAAAATTCCTTGCGCAAATTATTAATGATCGTAATTTTAATTTCCGAATTTTTGGAATCATGCAGTTTCCCGATAATTTCCTGACCGCAGGGAAGATGTGAGCCTTGATTAAACCAATACACCGTGCAACCGAGATAAACCTGATCTAGCACCCCGATAATAGCTGGAGCTATTTTACTACTGGGAACACTGCCATCATCTTTGACCAAGATAGCCCATGCAAGAACCATCACTGCTAGCACCGCCATAATAGTAATAACAGGTGAGCTTTTCTTTTTTGGGGCCACTCGAGGCAAAGAGGTTTTGGTGTTCTTTCTTCTACGCCTTGCAGGGCTTTCTGTATCTTTTGGTTTACGAGCCATGGCAACAAGTTCTAAAATGTAATCAAAGGTTTTACCGTGCGGAAGAACAACGCTGAGTATGTTCTCATCATATTAAGCCATTCTTCATTATATTGACATATTAGCAAAATATTTTTTTTACGAGGCTTGCATCAACCCAAAATATAAGAGGCGAGTCAGGCCATCTAAATTCCTTGACCTCTGAAACTCTGTTCGTATCGATCCTGCCTATGTTTAATGGTAGATGACTACAGCCCCCAACCTAAAATGAACACTATTTTTGTCATATCTGTAAAAACAGCTAGACTCTTCTCCATTCCAAGCAAATCATTCCATACAAATAAACCCCATAATATCCTTATTTACTTATACTTAATAAAACTCATTTTAAAACGTTTTTTTTGGCATAGACCTTGCTATTTCTATAAACGAACACATATTTAATTTATTAACTCTGAGCCTATTGGCTCACAGTATTACATTAAGCATTCCATAAAATTATTAAGTTTCATCGGTATATTGCGCCACCTGTTCACTCCTCTAAATCGAACCTTTTATGCAGGAGGTTTTATGGCAATGAATACAGTCAACCTGAAACTTTTAAGCCTTTCTACCCAAACTCAGTTTCTTCAGGCGGAGAAATGCGAACGCCTTCCGAGTAATTATTTTGACCCCACAGTAAGAAAACAACATGCTGTAAGGGTCGCCATCTTGTTAGCCCGCATATTGCACGAGTGAAAAAGTAGAGGTTATTTTTCTTGATAGTTGGGCTATTTTGTACTGAATCGGCGATTTTTCAAGTTTGATTGATCGTAGAAGATATTTTTTTGTGAAGAAGGCACACCTCCCCCTTTCCCCCGTTTTTTATCAACACGCCGGGGACAGCGTTCCTTCCTGTTTCAAGTGGAATTGAGTTTTTCAGTGACGTGCTGAAATAGTTTTTGGTACGGGTAAGCACTGGATAGCAAAAACCGAATGCGTCTTGTATTTTTGACAATAACCCCACCGACCTTGAGGAGTTTGAGGCGAATGGTATTGCACTGCGCCTTGGCCATCTCGGTTCCCGGCAACGCTACTCTGCGAATCGTTTCAAGTAGTGTGTAAGCGAGAGAAGCAAGCAGTAGCCGGAACTGATTGGCCCACCAGTTATGGCAACTGGTACGATCGGCAAACAGGTCGAGTTGTTGTTCCTTGATACGGTTTTCCATATCGCCTCTTGCGCAGTAAAGTTTATCGTAAAGTTCTTGCGGATCACCATCAAGGTTGGTCACGATATAACGTGGATTGGAACCTTTATCTGTGTGCTCGGCTTTAGCAATAACACGTCGTTTACGGTTCCAGCTTTTGGCGGCGTAACGAAACTCACAAAACAACCTTTGCTTGTTTCCCGTCTTTTGAAACTGCTCCTCGGCTTGTTGTTGAAGCTCATAACTGAAAGTGTTGAGACGTTTATTTTTGGCAAGTCCGACAACATAGTTAACATCGTTTCTCTCACACCACGACAACATCTTGTGGCGACAAAAGCCACTGTCACCACGAAAAATGATTTTCACCTTGGGCCACGCATGACGTAATCGTTTGACCAGCAACGATAGAATTGCCCCGGTATGTTTGGCTCCATCGATCTTGCTGGAGCGCAGATAGCTGACCAGTAACTGTTCACCACAAAAAACGTATAACGGTAAAAAACAATAGGAGTCGTAGTAGCCGTGAAAAAAGCGACCTTCCTGTTTGCCATGAACCTTGTCATCGGTGGCATCAAAATCTAATATCAGTTTGCTAGGAGCGCGTTTGAAGGACGCGACAAAGCCATCCACGATCACCCGGTGAATAGCCCAGCCTGTATCACGGTCAGAACGATTCTCAAGGCGGCACAAGGTCGAAGCACTGGCTAATGCCGAATCTTTTTCGATAGCAGTTTGTAAGGCCAGGTCATGGCGAAGCGGATCGTGATCGTTAACGTCTTCGTAACCCAACGCAAGGCCATAGACTCGTTGACGAAGCAGTGAGGTTAGATCATGCGCGCAACTCTTTTTGCGCCGAAAGTCGGTCAAACTCTGACTTACCTGTTTAAGCAAACCTGAATGGTTATCGACTTGACGCAACAAAAGGCATCCTCCTGCATCACTACTCACGTGTCCGCCAGAAAAATCAGCTTGAACTTTACGGCGTTTGAAACCTGGAAAATCGAGTTGTATAGGTGTACAATCTGTCACGGCGAATTCCTTTCTTTGAGTTGTCGCTCAACCTTATTCTAAAGGCTTGAAAGGTTTTCGCCACCTATTTCTTATGCAATATGCGGGCTAGCATGACAATAGCCAGCATGATCGCATTGTTCGGGGCAATGGTATCGCTCGCAATTATTCCTGATGCCAGCACGCTGGCAGTGGTAGCCCGGTCACTCGGGTC
>JABIYR010000079.1 GCA_018702695.1 Nitrospina sp.
AAACGGCAGAAGAACGCTTGAGCCTCGGAAAACCGGAAGAAGGGGTCATCAAACTTCGCGCCTTCAATCAAAGCGGACAGATCCACATCGAAGTGCAAGATGACGGTCGTGGCATAAATTTCCTCGACGTTAAAAATAAGGCATTGGCTGAAGAATATATCTCAGAGGAACAAGCCGAGAACCTAAGCGAACAAGACTGCGGCAAACTGCTTTTCATGAGTGGTTTTTTCATGACCCAAGATAGTCTTATCAAAACGGCAAAAGGCGATGGCTTGGCTCATACTCGCGCCTTAATTGAAAAAATTGGCGGTGCCTTGGATATCGACAGCTTATCTGGCCAAGGAACCACTCTTAAAATAAAAATCCCTTTAACACTTGCCATCATTCCTGCATTGATTGTTTCCAGCGGGGAGAATCATTTTGCAATTCCACAAATAAGCATTAAAGAATTAATACATTTAGATGAAAAATTAAGTCGCTCCTCAATCGAGGAAATCGCTGGATGCCAATTCTATCGATTGCGAGGAAATTTGTTGCCCTTGGTTCGACTCAACCGGATTCTGCACAAGGACCTCAATGAAAGCAGTTCTGATTTGAATATTGTAGTGCTTCAGGCCGAAACCAATGCCTTCGGGTTGGTCGTGGATAAAATCTACCAAACCGAAGAGATTGTGGTCAAAACCCTGCAAAATCTTTTAAGAAATATGGATCTGATTTCCGGTGCCACGATCATGGGAGATGGTGAAATCATTCTCATTTTAGATGTGATGGGGCTTGCTAAAAATGCCCTGTCGGTTGCGGGCGAGACTCAAGATCGGCTCATAACCTCAGCCTCCTTGCAGGAGGAGCACAAGGAGACGCAAGCGATGTTGATTGTCAGCCTTGGGGAAAATAGGCGCATTGCTATTCGGCTTTCGGATGTCGCTCGACTTGAAGAGGTAAAACGATCTGAGTTGGAATTTTCTGGAACAACTCAAGTTGTCCAGTATCGCGACGAAATCATTCCTCTCCTAGATATTCCAAAATTGTTCAATCAGCCTCCTGCCCTGCAAGAAACCGATGAAAATTTGGAGGTGGTGGTGCATCTGCACGAAGGAAAAAGCATAGGCTTAATCGTTCATCATATTCATGATATCGTTCAAGGCACCCTGAACCAGAAGCGTACTATTGCCAACACTCAATTACTGGGAACCATTGTCACCGACAGCGCTGTTTTGGATGTGATCAATATAGAATATATAGTTCAACAATTTTTAAAAAATAATTAAAAAAAATTATCAGGTTCGACTAAAATAGATATAATTAATTTGCAAACCATCTCAATAAACCGAGGAGTCATTAGATATGGCGTTAGTATTAATTGTTGAAGATTCTTCCTTTCAAAGAAAAATCATCATTCAAATCATTGAAAAAGCGGGGCACAGCACTTTGGCCGCAGAAAATGGAAAAAAAGGGCTGGAAGTGTTAGAAGCAAATACCCCCGATTGTATTTTTTGCGACCTTCTTATGCCTGAAATGGATGGCTTTGAGTTCCTCGCAGCGCTGAAAGCCAAGAACATCTCAATTCCTGTGATCAACCTCACTTCTGACATACAAGATACGGTAAAGCAAAAATGTCTCGACTTGGGAGCCAAAGGCTTTCTCAATAAACCCGCTCAAGAGCCTCAGATATTAGCAGCTCTTAATTCTGTTCTGAGTTAACCATTATGAATATCAACAATGAACAACTCGACACAATCAAAGAGCTTTTCAATATTGGGGTAGGCCGCGCGGCACAAACCTTGAGCACCATATTGAATAGCTTCATCCAGCTAGAAGTCCCCACAGTAGAAATTTTTGAAAATCCCGATTATTCTGAGCTGAAAAGTCGCTTCGACCTAGATAATGTATCAGCCGTTTCTATGGATTATGAAAGTTCGTTCTCCGGCTCCGTATTTCTGATGATTCCACCAGAAAGCGCAACCGTTCTCGTCTCAGCTCTGGTCAACGAGGAACCCGGCCCCATCAGTCTTGACCCTGTACGAGCGGGAACCTTGTGTGAGGTAGGAAATATGATCATCAACAGTCTCATGGGTTCTATAGCAAATGTCCTGAAAGAAACGGTGAATTATT
This sequence comes from Nitrospina sp., assembly GCA_018702695.1. Taxonomy (GTDB): domain Bacteria; phylum Nitrospinota; class Nitrospinia; order Nitrospinales; family VA-1; genus LS-NOB. Next base: position 2,113 of record JABIYR010000079.1, read on the forward strand.
CCCTTCCTGAATATAAAGAAAACACGTTTCAAAATATTCTTGAGGATAAATCGGAAGAAGGCGAAACCTCAATTTGCATTGCGAACACCACCATGAAGATTCAAGAACTGGAGATTAACGGCAACCTCATCATTATATTTAAGGTGGGGCATTTGAAAAAATTGCTGGATTCCATTGATAAGTTGTTGTGATGACCCAAGGCTCTCCTCAACAACCGCATTTTGCTATTCTCGATCCCATCCCTGAGGGCATTTTCGTCATCAATCAGAATGGCAAGGTCCTTTTCTGGAATCGATGTTTGGAAAACTGGTCGGGCATTCAAAGCGCAGAAATCATTGACCAACCCATCACTCAATATCTACCCCATTTTAAAGAACCTCCATATCACGACCGGCTACAAAGTATTTTTCAAAATGGGCCACCGGCTATCTTCTCTTCTCAACTGCATAAGCATATTATCCCCTGCCCTTTACAAGATGGGTCTTTGCGCATTTTGCATACCGTTATCACACCATACTTAATGCCTGGGGAAGAAGCCCCCTATGCGCTATTTACCATTCAAGATGTTACCGACCAAACCTCGCGAGTCAAAGAATATAATTTGCTTCATAAAAATTTGATGATTGAAATTCAGCAACGTAAAGAAGCTGAAAGCAGTATGCTCAAAGCCAAGCAAGAGGCCGAAAAAGCCAACCTAGCCAAATCGACTTTTTTATCGCAAATGAGCCATGAGCTTCGCACTCCTCTGAACTCAATTTTAGGGTTCTCTCAGTTGATGCAAATTGACTCTCAAAATCCTTTAAACGGACAGCAGAACAAAAACCTCAATCATGTTATATCAGCAGGAAAACACCTGCTCGAATTAATCAATGAGGTGCTTGACCTTGCAAAAATTGAGGCCGGGAAAATAACGCTTAAAATGACACCGGTCCTGATTCAAAATGTGGTAAATGAAGTCGTCACTCTGAGTCAGCCTGCTACATTGCCAAATAATATTTCCTTAAATATTTCTGGCCTCGATCAGCCCGATCTATTTATCAACGGCGATTATCTTCGTATTAAACAAATTCTATTAAATCTTATATCGAATGCAATCAAGTTCAACAAACCCAATGGCTCTGTTGATATTCATTTTTCCGTTGTGGAGAATGAGAAATTAATGCTCCGCGTCGAGGATACGGGATCAGGATTCTCTCCTGAAAATTTGCTTCGACTCTTCACGCCCTTTGAGCGTTTCGATGCCGGAAACACCAACATTGAAGGCACTGGCATAGGCCTGACCATCTCTAAAAAACTGGCTCAAGCTATGAACGGAGATATTACCGTGACCAGTACTTTGGGAGAAGGCAGTACATTTTCCCTTGAACTGCTGATTGTCGGCCCCACCCCAATCGAACCTCCTGCCAAAGAAAAATCGACTTCAAGCCCAACTGGAAACAACACCGCTAGTAAAAAAATCCTCTATATCGAGGACATTCAGGAAAATATTGAGTTAGTCCGACAAATATTATCATCGCAACCCAATTATCAGCTTGTTTATGCTTTGAATGGGGTAAAAGGGCTCACAATGGCTCTTTCTGAATCTCCCGATCTGATATTAATGGACATCAATATGCCCGGCATGAGTGGCCTGGATACTTTTAAAAAACTAGCCGAAAAAATAGAGACCCAATCTATTCCTGTCATTGCACTTTCTGCTGACGCAATGGAAGCCGATATACAAAAAGCGATAGACATGGGGTTTCACTCTTATATTACCAAACCCATTAATGTGGTTAATTTCTTAAAAATGATTGAGCAGATTTCAAATTAGGTCTTCGTTTACTCCCCCCCTTTGTAAGCCCCGCTTTATTTTTTTCGCCTCCTGCTTTTATCTTTTATGAGGAATATTCCAGCACTCAAACCGATCAAACAATAAGTAGGTGTGTGCCAAGTTACGGGGAGGACATGTCATGAGCCATGCTAAAGAAAAGATTAGAGATTTTGTTCATCTACCACTCATTCAAATCAGCGCCAGAATGACTGTCTTTGATGCCTGCAAAAGGATGAGAAAACATGAAGTGGGATCTATTTTGGTCACTGAGGGAAAGAATTTTGTCGGTATTTTCACCGAAGCGGACTTACTTAATAAGGTGGTCGCCCTAAGCGACTCACCGGGTAGCACCTCTTTGACCAAGGTGATTACGCGAAGACTACTGCATATAGACGCTGAAGCGTCTATGGTGGCGGCTTTTTTAATGATGCATAAAAAAAATATTCGCCATTTGGTTGTCAAAGATAATCAGACTATTATCGGAGTCCTGTCTATCAAGGATGTGGCCAAATATTATGTTCAAAAGTTCAGCACGGTTAAGTAGGGCCGAAGACACTCGCACCAATTCAAATCATCTTTACCGGAATGACTGGCTTTTGAACTCTCACCCGCGATGCTATCGCGCTCATCCTCATTAAGAAGCCTGTATCCTTTAGAACAGAAAAAATTAGGCCAACGTCAGAGGGTACTCGATTCGCAGAGGGGGATACTTTGAGTGGGGTCATTCAGCACCGTGGCAATAGTCGAAGTCCTAAACGTTTCCTCTATCATTTTGATCGAATCGTTAAGCCGCTTGTGTAGGCGACAAAGGTTGGTGCCGTGAGTTTTCAATTTCAAGGGGCAACTATTTATATGCTTGATAGGGTCCACGGCGTTGATAACGTTTAATAAAGGAATATTTTCTGGATCATGCGCCAGCACATAGCCCCCATGCAACCCTTTCTTGGAATAGACCACCTCATGTTTTGCCAGAGCCAATAAGACCTTGGATAAATAATGTTCGGGAACTTTGGTCCATTTAGCAATTTCGGCAGTGGTATGGGGCTTATCTGGGTTTTGAGCCAGACAAACTACAGCTCGTAAAGCATATTCTGCAGTCTGAGAAATCATAGAACCTCTTTAAATGAAAATTTAAATCTTGACATCGATCCTAGCATATCATAAATTAAGAACATTAAAAAGATAAACATATCCTTTTATCTTAATACAGTCCTCGATAGGAGATGATTCAATGAGAAATAGATTAGGTTTGAGTGCTTTACTTGCATTCGCGATGGTTACCGGTTTTGGTGGAACCTCAGCTTTAGCTGAAGTGACAGCAAAACTGACTTCTGCCCCTCATGTTCCCCCTGCTGTACACCGTAAAGCAGAAACGGTTGTCGTGCATTTGCAAGCCAAGGAATATGTAGGAGAGCTCGCTACAGATGTAAAGTATAATTTTTGGAGCTTTGGTGGAACCGTTCCCGGCCCAATGGCAAGAGTTCGTGTGGGAGACAGCATTGAGTTTCACCTGTCCAACGCTAAAAGCAACACTCAGCCTCATAATATCGATATTCACGCCGTAAATGGCCCCGGAGGCGGTGCGGCTTTCACTACAGTAGATCCTGGAAAAGAAAAAGTCTTTACCTTCAAAGCAAAAGCTGCAGGACTTTTTATTTACCATTGTGCGGCAGGAGCTATTGTCGATCACATCTCTAACGGCATGTACGGTCTGGTTCTGGTAGAACCTGAAGGCGGGCTTTCAAAGGTAGACCGAGAGTTCTATGTTATGCAAAGCGAGTTCTTTGCTTCCGAAGCTAAAGATGGCGTTGCCGGATTTGACATTCAAAAGGGCCTCGATGAGCATCCGTCTCATGTCGTCTTCAACGGCAAAGCCGGTGGATTGCAGGGTGCAAATGCACTGAAAGCTAAAGTTGGCGAAACCGTACGAATCTTTTTTGGCAACATTGGGCCTAACAGCATTTCTTCCTTTCATATTATTGGAGAAATCTTTGATAAGGTCTACACCGAAGGCGGGTTTGGTGGCGCAGTTGGAAAAAATATTCAAACCACTCTGGTCCCTTCTGCTGGCGCAACGGCTGTTGAGTTCAAGGTCGATGCACCGGGAACCTATGCTCTGGTTGATCACAGCATCTACCGAGTCGCCAAGGGCGCTATCGGACATTTGGTGGTAGAGGGCGATGCAAACCCACAAGTTATCCGCCAAGGAAAATAAATAAACTTTAGATTCCTCTGTTCAAGCCGGGTTCAAGGCGGAAGCATTCTGCTTCCGCCTTACTGGTTTTTCTTCTTATTGCTCAATAATTCCCACCCTTTGCACGTATTTTCCGATAAAACAATCCATTGATCCGCTCTGATTGACAATAGCGGTTGATCAACAAAGCATTATGAAGTAAGTTTTACCCTACTGCATCTTTCTATCCTGATTCTAAGAGTGGAGGTTCTTCATGAAAGCATCTGATCTTTTTGTACGATCCCTTGAGCAAGAAGGAGTCGAGTATATATTTGGCATTCCCGGAGAAGAGAACCTTGATTTTCTGGAATCATTAAGAACCTCTACCATCAAACTGATCCTGACTCGCCATGAGCAGGGGGCAGGCTTCATGGCCGCAACCTATGGCAGACTGACCGGAAAAGTCGGAGTTTGCCTCTCTACATTAGGACCGGGAGTGACCAATTTTGTGACTTCAGGAGCTTACGCACAACTGGGTGCCATGCCTGTCCTGATGATTTCCGGTCAAAAACCCATAAAAAAAAGCAAGCAGGGACGTTTCCAAATTCTCGATGTCGTGGAAATGATGAAACCCCTCACGAAATTTACCAAACAGATTGTGCATGGCAACAATATACCCATTCTTGTGCATGAAGCCATGCGTCTGGCCCGAGAAGAGAGGCCCGGTGCCGTGCATCTAGAACTTCCTGAAGATATCGCCGCCGAAGAGTGTACGGCCCTTCCCTTTGACACCGTCTCAAACCGAAGACCGACATCGGATGACAAGGCACTCGATTCTGCAGTCGAGATGATTCGCGCCGCAAAAAGACCGCTCCTACTAATGGGTGCCGGAGCCAACCGAAACCGAACCTCGGAAGCGTTGACCAAGCTCATCAACAAAACAGGAATTTATAGTTTTAATACACAGATGGGAAAAGGCGTTATCAATGAAGGCGATCCGCGTTTTCTTGGCACCGCCGCACTCTCCAGCAAAGACTATCTGCACTGTGCCATTGATCGTGCTGACTTGATCATCAATGTAGGTCATGATGTCATAGAAAAACCTCCTTTTTTCATGTCCGTGGGAGGAGCCAAAGTCATACATATTAATTATTTTTCTGCCAGTGTTGATGAAGTCTATTTTCCACAATTGAGTGTGGTCGGAGATATCGCAGGAAGCATTGACAGACTGGTCGGCAAAATCGAAAAGTCTGAGAATTGGGATTTCAGTTACTTCGAGCGAGTAAAAACAGAAGTAGAAGTGCATTTGCAAGAACGAAGTGAAGACGTTCGTTTTCCGGTCATTCCCCAACACCTTGTCGCACAAGTCCGTAAAGCCATGCCCGATGACGGCATCATCGCTCTCGATAATGGGGTCTATAAAATCTGGTTCGCCCGTAACTATAAAGCCTTTTTACCCAACACGGTTTTGTTGGACAATGCGTTGGCAACTATGGGAGCCGGTCTGCCTTCAGCCATCGGCGCTAAAATCGTTCACCCTGAGCGAAAAGTCATGGCTATCTGCGGGGATGGTGGGTTCATGATGAACTCTCAGGAAATGGAAACAGCTGTCCGGCTAGGCTTAAATCTCGTCGTCATGGTTCTCCGCGATAATGCCTATGGAATGATCAAATGGAAACAAGCGGGAATGGGGTTTCCCGATTTTGGTCTCGACTATGGCAACCCTGATTTTGTTAAATACGCTGAATCTTACGGAGCAAAAGGACATCGTCTACAGGCGACCGATCAACTGCCAGCACTCCTCAATGAATGCTTGAATAGGGAAGGCGTGCATTTGGTGGAAATCCCTGTCGATTATTCTGAAAATGAAAAAGTATTGATTGATGAGTTGAATTCTCGAACCTGTATCCTGTAAGAAAAATAATTTATTTGAGGAATGCATCATGACGAAACGCTTGAAGGTAAACTCCCCTTACGATGGCCATTTGATTTCTGAAATCGATCTGGCCGATGCCGATCAGGTTGAGAATGCGCTGGAAACAGCCTATCAATTAGCACAAAGTCACGATAAAATTCTGCCTGTTCCCCAGCGCATCAAGATACTAGAAAAAACCGCAGACTTGGTTGAAGCCCGGGCTGAAGAGTTTGCTCGGCAATCAGCAGAAGAAGGCGGAAAACCCCTGATGGACTCGCGCATCGAGTTAGCACGAGCGGTTCAGGGCATCCGTGATGCGGCACAATCCATCAACCAATTGGTCGGGCATGAAATTCCCATGAACCTGACCGCTTCATCCATGAATCGAATGGCCTTGACCACCCGCGAACCCATTGGGGTCGTGGCCGCCATCAGTGCTTTC
>JABIYR010000066.1 GCA_018702695.1 Nitrospina sp.
GTTCACTCCTTTCCGATAGCTAAGAATCTATTGCAACGGCAGTTTAATGTTTCGAAACCTGGCCAATGTTGGGTGTCGGATATCACGTATGTCCCAACGTTGGAAGGTTGGTTATATCTAGCGATCACATTGGATTTGTTCCACCGAAAGGTTATTGGTTGGTCGATGGGACGACGGATTACTAGGCAACTGGCAATAGATGCTTTAAATATGGCGATTAAGAATGGATGTGTTGAGTCGGGACTAATTCATCATTCAGATCGAGGGGTTCAGTACGCCAGCAATGAGTTTCGAGCACTACTAAAGATCAATGATATCCAGTGCAGCATGAGCCGCAAGGGAGACTGTTGGGATAACGCTGTGGCTGAAAGTTTCTTCCACACATTAAAGGTAGAGTTGATTCACGGAAAAACTTACAATACCCGTCAGGAAGCGAAGACGGCTATTTTTGAATATATCGAAGTATTTTATAATAGGCAACGTCGTCATTCATATTTCGGCTATCTCAGCCCAGATGAGTATGAGAAAAATAATGTGGCTTAATTAACTGTCCACTGGTACCGGGAAGATCAGTTGAAGTCGCAACTCATAATCTTCTATGACTTTCAGAACCTCTTGTTCATTCAGACCTTCATGACTTAAAGTTATAGCTATTACCTTAGCTTTCGAAATCGTTTCGATGAGTTTAATTTCGCTTTCAGGAGTTGGCATGGTCAAGCCTGGAAAGTCACAACGAAACTTTCTAGCAGGGGGGTGTTGGAGGATAACTCCATCTGGCATACTTCCTTTTAAGATGCCGATAGAACTTAAGAAGGCCGGATGACTGATTGCGCTCTGTCCTTCTACTAAAATAATGTCGGGATTTTCGTTTTTAAATGCCTGAACCACCGAGTGTTCAATCTGACCGACCAGAAACTGGGAAATGAGAGCATCTGTGGACACACCATATTTTGCTCCCTGCATCAAACTGGTCTGCCCTGTTGCGACTAGCACCGACTTAATGCCAAGTTTGTTTAGGGTATTATTGAGTTCAACAGCTGTTGTCATTTTTCCACAGGCACAGTCTGTGCCTAAGACAGCAATAACGGGAACATTAACTTGAGATATTTGGCCTGTATAAAGGTGTAAGTCTTTTAATAGAGGGGGTTTTCTGATGTCTTTGATATGGACACCATTTAGAGCGGCTATATGAGAAAACTCTGGATCTTGTGTGAAAAATTCATGCAAACCACTAATGATGTCCATTCCCTTTTTCATGGCTTCAAAAATCAGGAGCCTCTCTTTAATGCAAATAAAGGTTTCTAAGGGGGCTTTTCCATAAATATAACAACTGGGTGTATAGGCAAGGCTTTTCAATGCATCATCTAAATCGGCAAAAATGGGAATGCCACTTTTCTCTTCTCCTAATTCTTCTCCCGCATCCTTGCCCGCTAATGAACTGTCAATAACCCCTACGATAGAGTAAATTTCAGAATGTCGGACTAATGCGGCGGCGGTTTTTCCATCTGGTAAGCCGAATTGATTTTCGCAGTAGACTAGGGCATGTTTTTTCTGATCTGCATTGTCTTTCTTTTTTTGTTCCCATTGATTTTTGGCAAATAGTGTTTGATTTTTAATTAGGTTCTCCATTAAATTATTAATTAGAATTGCGACATTTTTGAACCGCAAATTCTAGCCTTTGACAACGCTCAGTTGTCAAAGAAGGGGGGCAACTGCTTTTGTTTTGAAGGGACTGTATTAATTTCTTTCTTTGTGACTGTTGGATGGAAAATCGTTCAACTTTCGATCTATACCAGAGATGGTCAATTGAATGGTATTGACCGAAGATTCGATGTATCCCAACAATCTCTTCATATTGTTTATTTCTTCCAAGGTTTCGGTGGAAGTTTTATTATAAGAGGAGCAATCATTATCTTTACCGCCAGTGTCAGTAGCTTCTACTGCTACAGCTTGAGGGGGACTGATCCAAGGGTTTAAACCGTTCAGGAATAAAGCAATGACAAGAAAGGTCATTAGAACTTTTGTATATCGATCTGTAATCATTTAATTTCTCACTTATGACTAAAGGTGTTTTAAGAGGTGTTAGAAATTTCTTAATAAATTTATTATCAGTTCCACAAAGACTTTTCTCTCTGTTTCGCGTTTTTCCGCTTCTATTTGGCTTCTTTGAGTTTCAGCTTCTTTCTGAGAGAAGGCTTTAATTAGAACCCTCTTCGTTTATAGTGTTCTTGTATTAGCCGGGCTTTTAGGGGCTTTTGACCATGGCAACTGGCCTTTTCTATTTTTTCTGAACATTAAAGGGGCTTCCAATTGCTTATTCAAGCGTATGTCCAATGCCTTTATTGAGATCACTTTTTTCAATTCCCCAGAATTGTCGTAAACCTAGACCTCATGCATAAAATGAGCTCTTTTAAGCTTGTTTGACTCAAAAGGAAATGGCAAAAAAAAAGCCACCCCAGAAAGGAGTGGCGAAAACAAAAATCCCTTGTAGTATTCAGTTGTATTCCTCAAATAGGAAATTAGAGGAAGTGCCTTTGAGTCTACTCTCAATGGCCCGTATAGCAAGATAATTCAGATTAATTAATATTAACCCGCGACATTATACCCATAGAATCCGAAAGCAAAAAGGCCCAGCCAATATAAGCAAGCCCTTTTAAATCAAAATGAAGCTAGCAGGGGTTGGATCTGCAACCCCATGAATGCCATTTAATTATACTTTTCTTTTTTAGCAGAATTGAAATAGAGAAGATAAAGTTTAAAAGGTCAAAATTCTCCTGGTCGCAAATCAAACTTGTTACCTTTAACCCTTGTCAGCCCTGTCTACATAGACAAGAAGGCTCAATGAGAAAATCCATAATACCCTTTAAAACTCGAGCCAGCGGGTGGAATTGAGCCGTCGACCTACTGATTGAGAATGGAGATGTTGCTCATATAAAAACTTTTAAGCCCTCACCTGTTTTAACTAATTTGCCTACATAACGCCTACGCAAAGAAAAATGAGCTACGCCTTAAAGACATAACCCTTAGATAAACTTGACTATCTTTGATTAAAGAGAGGGACGGGTAAATTCTCCTCCCTCGCCCTCCGCGTAGGAGTTAGTGTGCGGTGGGGAGTTCTGATAGTTGTTTTTTTGCTTTGTCATTAAGGGGGTCGATATCTAGGATGGTGTTCAGTTCTTTTTTTGCTTTATCGAAGTGCCGTTTCTTTTTATGGATTTCGTAGAGCTTCCAATGCATGGATAGAAAGTCGATGCCTTGGTTCTGGGCCAGCTCAAACTTTTTCTGGGCTTCGTCGAGGCGATTGAGGGCAAAGAGGGCATTGCCAAGGTTGAAATTGGCGATGGCAAATTCGGGGTCTATCGACAGGGCTTGTTGCAAATGTGCAATGGCTTTATGGGGGTGACCTTGTTTGTTTAAGGCGGCTCCTAAATTTGAAAGGGCTTGAACAAAGTTGGGGTGACTTTGCACGGCCTTGCTGAATTGTTGGATGGCTTCGTCTAACTTGCCCTCTCTAAAATAATATCCGCCTAGGTTGGACAGGGCCTCGGGAAAGTTTGGGCTGAGTTTCAGCGTTTTTTCGTATTGGGCGATGCTTTTTTCTGGCATCCCCATATCTCGGTATGCGGTGGCGAGATCATAATGAGCCAGAATAAACTTCGGATTGAGAGCCAGAATCTTTTCGAATTCAGCGATGGCTTTTTCGGAATCGCCCAGCCCATAGAGATAATAATTACCGCGATAATACATGGCTTCTTGAGACTGGGTGTCTTCTGCTAAAAGCTTCTCAAACGAAAAGGTTGTTTGTGGATTTAGGAATTCTTTAATGGGATTGATGGGCAGGGCCAGATTGATGGATCGGCCTTCGACGGTGGCCAACCCGACAACTTGATTGGAGCGGTTGACAACAGGCCCGCCGCTGAACCCCGGGCTGAATGGAGTGGTTGTGTAAATAAACGGAATTTCAGGGTTGGCTTGAGAGTGAACTCCCAGAACAAAACCATAAGTTTGCACCAATTTTTCTTTGGTTTCGCTGGCTTCGTGGTTTGAAGGGTAGCCCAAGGCACTGGTGTAGTCATAAGGTTTTAATGTGGAGGAGTCACCGATCTCTAGTGTGGAGTAGAAACCTTCTTTTAATTTCAAGATTGCAAAATCTTGCTTTCGGTCCACTTTATAGATGCTTTCTACTTGTGAGTGCGAACCGTTGGGGAATTGCACTTCGACGCTATAGGCATCGACCAGTACATGATAGTTGGTGATTAAGGTGCCTTCGGGGTGAGCCACGAAACCGGACCCGGTTCCCACTGTTTTTCCTGCTTTGTCTTTTGCTATGAGTAGGGCAATCGCGTTTTTATTAACTTCATGAGCGTTTGCTGACCCGATGAGGACCCACAAGCTGGCTATAATGAAAGAGACGGTGGTGAGAAAAAAGCGGTTTCGCATATTTTAGAACTCTATTGTTGGATGCATGGCATCCGTTTAATAATTAAGCCGTACTGTAATCTATATTCTAGGAATTGATTCTTGAGATTACAACTGTATTTGCAAGTATTCTTGTCAGGTACAGCGGTGGGGTGATGGGGATGGGAGTAAAAACCGAGTCGACCCGAAGCCGACTCGGCTGAAATGAACCGATTATTTTACGTTGATCGTCACGGTGGCGGTCAAAGCAGGGTTATAGGGAACATGGTTGCCTTTGGCAAACAGAGCGCGAATGATGTGTTTCCCGGCAGAAAGTTTAATTTCTTTACAGGTGGAGCCATCGCCCATATGAATGTGGTTGGCATCTTTTCCCACTGGCTTGCTCAAGTCTTTTGGCAGATCCACGTCTACGATGATGTGGTGATGGCCTTTGCCATTATTGACACCTTTCTTAGCGGGCTCTACGGCAACACCTTCTGTGGCTAGGCATACTTTTACAGGGTTGGTCACCATGGCTCCTTCAGGTGGGGTGGTGATGGTCACGGCGTTGCCTGCAAATGCGCTGGTTGTTCCTAAAATGAATAGAGAAACAAACAGCAATGCCAATTTTGAATAAATGCTTATCATTATTTTGGAACTCCTCTTATTAAATGAATGGTTTCTAGAGTTTTTTGATCGCTCTTAGCGATGCTTCAATTTTAGATTTAAATTGTTAGAAATAGTTTCAGAAAAAATGACATTTCATAGCAGGTATTGCTGGTTTTTGCCCTATTTCCCTTGACATCGCAATCTGAGTTACATAACCTCTAAATTCTGTATAATTTATCTTGGGATGTGTTTGGAAAAAAAGCTTGTGTCCCGTTATGTATTCTTTTTAGGAGGTTTAGGATGGTAGTCACTGGAGAATGTCGACTCCTTCACACATGTGAAATGTGTGAGTTTAATAATGAAACTGACTGCAAAGCTGACAAAAACGAGCATAATCGCTGGCTTGTCAACAAGCGGATGGGTGAAATCAAGCATAAGCTTATTATTGGTAGTAATAAAGGCGGCGTGGGTAAAAGTACTGTCACGACAAACTTGGCAATCGCGTTGGCGGAAAAAGGTTTTGCGGTGGGGTTGGCCGATGCCGATCTGCATGGTCCGAACATTCCCAAATTATTACAGGCCGAAAATGTACGGTTGAAATCGACGGATGTCGGCATCGACCCTTATGAAACGAAGAACGGTCTTAAGGTCGCGTCATTAGGTTTTCTCATTGAAGACCCCAATATGCATATTGCTTGGCGTGATGCGGTTAAATATGATTTTATTATTGAGTTGTTGGGGAATATAAATTGGGGTCCTTTGGACTACTTGTTGTTCGACCTGCCACCGGGAACCGGAAATGAGCAGATCACCATTATTGACTTCATCGGTGATGTGGATGGAGCGGTCGTGGTCACCACACCTCAGGACTTGGCGATTTTGGATGCACGAAAAATGATCTCATTTGCCCGCGATAGTAATGTTCCCATCGTCGGGGTCATCGAAAATATGAGCACAATGTCTTGTCCGCATTGTAAAGAAGATATTGATGTATTCAAAAAAGGTGGCGGCAAAAAACTTGCTGAAGAGTTGGTCTTGCCTTACTTGGGAAGTATTCCTCTTGATGGAGAGATTGTTGCCAATTCAGACAGCGGTGAGCCGGTTGTCTTGTCTCGTCCCGATTCTGACGCGGCAAAAGCTTTCATGCAACTGGCAGAGAATTGTCACAAATTTCTCAACCCCGAATAATTCGGTCGAGATGACTGGGTTGGATTTAGCCGGATAATCTCACCCGCCCAAAAAAAATAATGCTTTTTCGCTTTTGGTTTCAGAAATGAACCGGGCGAAAAAGCATTTTTTTTAATGGGAACATTAGATTGCGTTTCGGGGTCGGATTGAGGGATAATATTTTATAGCGTGTGTTTCGAGCTCCAAAGAGTAACGTTCATAAAAGTTCCTGTTTTTTAATAGTATTTCCTTATCTAAGATAAATTCCTAAATGATTGCTCATTACCTTCACAACCTGACCACTAAAAGATTTTTGCTGATTTTATGCGTGGTGTTTTTCCTCGGCGCGGCTGATGTTTATGCTGAACAGGGTGGGAAGCCGTTTTACTCGAATAACCCGATTGCCGCGCAAATAGATGGGGAGCCTGTTTATTTGGATGACCTCAAGCATGTTCGCATTCAAGAAACTCTCCAACAGTTGTATGAAATGCAGACCCGCGCTTTGAAAGAAAAGATTCTTGTCAAGCTCACAGAAAAACATCCTGAGTTGATCGCCGAGAAAATTCCCAAAGTGACGAATGCAGAGATCAAAAGTTTTTATGAGGGCAACCCCGGTATCAAAAAATTAGGCACGTTGTCTAAGGTGAGTGCCGAAATCAGGGATTATCTGGAAAAAAGTTTTCGTCAGGTTCATATCGAACAGCAGTATCAGAATGCGGTGAGTCAAGGCTGGGTCAAGGTTTTTTTAACTCCGCCTAATGATTTCCGGTTAGTAGCCGGGATAGGCACCGCCATGTTATGGGCAGAAGAAAAACAGCCTACAAACAAAAGAGTTTTTGTTTTGGAGTACTCTGATTTTCAGTGCCCATTTTGTAAACGAGTTCAAGGAACTTTGAAGAATTTGAGGAAAAGATATTCCAACGAAGTTCAATTTGGTTATCGTCATTTCCCACTGCCTTTTCATAAAGAGGCTCAAGTGTTGGCTCAGGCTGTTGAGTGCGCCAGAGATCAAGATAAGTTTTGGCAACTGCAAGAACTTTTCTATGAGAATATTTCCAACACGGTGGATGAAAAAGAAATTATGAAGATGGTCAAGCTTGCGGGGGTCAAAGACATCCCGGCTTTTAACCAATGTTTGAGTAGTGGGAAGTATGCACAGCGGGTTCAAAATGATATCCGTGAAGGTGCCGAACTGGGGATACAGGGAACTCCTACATTCATTCTGGGTGTTTATGATTCGGAATCCAAAACCGTATCAGGGAAAATGTTCTCCGGCGCAGTGCCTGAAGAAAAATTTGTGGGTGTCATCGAAAAAATTCTCACCTCGATTCGTACGGAAGCTAAATTAAACCGATAGTTTTTCCTTTTCTACTTTTACCATGATCAGGAACCTGATATTTATACTGGCGAGTATATTTTTCTCTGGTCAAGGGTTCGCCCAGTCGTCTCCATTTTTAAACCCTCCCTCTTCATTCAGCCCTAAATTACAGATAGAGTCTTTGATCAATAAGAACCCTGTTTCTCCGGGAGAGTCATTCCGAATCTACCTTTCTGTCCAGATAGAAGAAGGTTGGCATGTTTATGCTTTAAAGCCTTTGCCGGGTAATGAGTTGCTGGCAACTCAAATCGTATTAGAAGACCATGCGTTTGAGGAGGTAACGGTTTGGCAAGAATCTCCAGTTAGCTTGATTCAGGATGATGCGCTGGAAAAAATGGTTAAAGGTCATACTCTAACTGCGGAGTTTTACACGAATTTGAATGTTCCCACTGAGTTCCGTTCGGGGCGTTATACCCTAAATGGTCATTTATTATTCAAAGCTTGCGACAACAAACTTTGTACTCTTCCCCAAAGACTTCCCTTTGCGAGTTCGGTGTCTGTGAGCAAAACTGACTGACCGGGGTTCTCCAGCCCATTTTATTCTGCCTTCTTATTTGTGATCATTGCGCACACTTTTCATTCTCTTTGGGTTTCTAGAATCGCATTTCCTTATTA